>NZ_RZTE01000058.1:23604-31631 GCF_003997415.1 Mesorhizobium sp. M7A.F.Ca.MR.245.00.0.0
AGCTGCTGGTCGCCGACGAGCCGACGACGGCGCTCGACGTGGTGCTGCAGGCGCAGATCCTCGACCTCTTGCGCGACCTCGTCGCCGAGAGCCGCATGGGCCTGCTCCTGATCTCGCACGACCTCGCCGTGGTGACCGAGATGGCGGACCGCATCACTATCCTGCGCCGCGGCGAGGTTATGGAAGCCGGCGACACTGCGCGCACGCTGTCCGAACAGCTCCATCCCTACACGCGCCAGCTGGCGCAGGCCTCGATGCATGTGCCGGCGCGCGCCAGGCCGCATGGCATCGAGACGAGCCGACCTTTGCTTCAGGTCGAAAGCGTGACACGCGACTATCCCGGACGGCGCACCTCATTGTTCAAACGCGCGCCTGGCATCCGCGCCGTCGACGATGTCTCGCTGTCGATGGCGCCGGGTCAGTCAGTGGCGCTGGTCGGCAGATCCGGCTGCGGCAAGTCAACCCTCGCCCGCATGATCCTGGCGCTGGACCGGCCAAGCTCGGGCACGATCCGGTTCCGAGGCGAGACCGTCACCGGCAAGAGCGAAGCCGAGCTGAAGCCGGCGCGACGTGACATGCAGGTCGTTTTCCAGGATCCCTACGGATCCTTCGACCCGCGTCAGAAGGTCGAAAAACTAGTCGCCGAACCCCTGCATGTGCTGGAGAAGCAGCCGACACGCACCGAGCGCCGCGAAATGGTGGCGCATGCGCTGCACGAAGTCGGCCTCGGCATCAGCGACATGGACAAATACCCGCATGAATTTTCCGGCGGCCAGCGCCAGCGCCTGTCGATCGCCCGCGCCATCATCACCCGCCCCAAGCTGGTCGTCGCCGACGAGCCGGTCTCGGCGCTCGACGTCTCGATCCGCGCCCAAATCCTTGATTTGTTCGCCGAGCTCAACCAGAAGCTCGGCATCGCCTATCTCTTCATCACCCATGACCTGACCGTCGCCCGCGCCATCACGGACGAGGTGCTGGTCATGCATGACGGCAAGGTCGTCGAGCGCGGCAAGACGAACGCGGTGCTCGACCACCCGCAATCCGAGGCGGCCAAGGCGCTTGTCACCGCCGCCCCTGATTTGCACCGGGCGATCGCGACGCGGCTGCGAGAGCAAGGCTGATCAGGAGAGAAGGCGTCCAATCACTCCTGCGGCTTCACCACATCGACCGGGCTGATATCGAGCAGGTCGAGCGTGCGGCGCAGAAGGCGCATCTCGCTCTCGGCCAGTTGCGAATCCGCCTTGGCGATCTCCGCCATATGTTTGGCCAATTGCCGGCGCCGCTCGACATCGAGGTCGCGGAACAGTGCGATCGCCTGCGAACCATTGGTCTCGTAGCCGAACTCGTTGAGATATTCGATGACGCTGTCGATGCTGCTTTCCGCAATGCCGAAGGCGTCCTTGCAGATGCGCCGGAAGACAACCATCTCGCTCTCGCTGACAGACCCGTCGGCCAGGATCATGCGAAACAGCATCAGCAGTTCCGCCGACAGGACCGGATCGTCCGCCACCTTGCGCACACCCGGGTCGCCGTCGAATATCTGACGTATCTGGTCCAGCAATGCGAATGCCATCAGGAGCCTCTTTCCGGGTTAACCACACAAATACAAATCCAAGCGCGATGCGCTTGGATAGAGGTAGCGCGGAATCGATCTTGCGCAAACAGGGCGGCCGTGGTCGAACGCCCGATATTTCAGCCGGCCGGACACCCCATACATCAGATGATCGACCTTAGCATCCAGACCGTCGCCATGCTCGCCTTCGCCGCCTTTGCCGCGGGCTTTGTCGATTCGATCGCCGGCGGCGGCGGACTGATCACCGTGCCGGCGCTGCTGCTTGCCGGTTTCACGCCGGTCCAGGCGCTCGCCACCAACAAACTGCAAGGCATGTTCGGCTCGGGCTCGGCGACCATCCACTATGCGTCGAAGGGTCATGTGGACCTCCGCCGGCAATTGCCGTCGGCGCTTCTGGCCCTTGTCGGAAGCGCCATCGGCGCCTTGCTGGCAACGATCGTGCCGGGTGACATTCTGCGGGCTGCCCTGCCTATCGTGCTGATCGCCATCGCGCTCTACTTCGCGTTCAAGCCCAACATGAACGACATCGACCGCGCCGAGCGCCTGTCGCCGTTCCTGTTCGGGCTGACCCTGGTGCCGGCCATCGGCTTCTATGACGGCCTGTTCGGGCCGGGTGCAGGCTCCTTCTACATGCTGGCCTTCGTGGCACTTGCCGGCTACGGCGTGCTCAAGGCGACGGCGCATACCAAGCTGCTCAACTTCGCATCCAACATCGGCGGCTTCATCGTCTTCGCGGCCTTCGGCGTCGTCTACTGGAAGATCGGCCTGATGATGGGCGTTGCCCAGTTCCTCGGCGCCCGCGTCGGCGCCAGCCTGGCCATGCGCATCGGCGCAAAACTGATCAAGCCGCTGCTGGTGATCGTGTGCCTGGCGCTTGCTGTGAAGCTGCTGGCCGACCCGGCGAACCCGCTGCGCGCTCTGATTGGTGTGTGATCACGCGCCCTGATAGAATGCCGCTGTTCGAATCATGTTGGAGGAGCCACACATGAATCTTAGCGCACCTACGCAGATCGTTTTTATCATTTCCGTTGTTATCGCCATCATCGGGGCACTCGCCGCGCTTGGCGTTCTTGCGTTCATTCCACTCGCATCGGTGTGGATTGTTCTTATTGCTTTCATCGTGCTTGCCGGCGGCTGCTTGATGCGCGGCGCCTGACCATTTCCCTTGAAGTGGGGACGAGGAGCGCCCGGCCAAAAGCCGGGCGCTTTTGATTCCGGCCCCGGGTCTGCTAGATTTGACGTGGCGCAAGGATGGCCGATGCCAGTCGAGATGCAACTCCAGCAAGAGCAGGACCGGTCCGTCGCCGGGCGGGTCGAGATGCGCCGGCGCCTGCCCGATCCTCGACTTCAGGGCATTGTGTCGGACATTTGCGGCTATCGCGAAATGACGCCCGGCCATATGCTCAACGTCGAATACGCGTCCCTCACCGTGCCACTGGTCATCAACTTCGCCGAACCCTTCGCCATCGGCCTCGGCAAGGCACCCGGCGACAATGACCGCTTCGCCAGTTTCGCCGCCGGCCTCTTTGCCGGACCGGTGGTGATCGAATCCTTCGGCGGCGCCTGCTGCGTCCAGGTCAACTTCACGCCGCTTGGCGCACGCCGTTTCTTCCGCCTGCCGATGAGCGAACTGGCCGACAGCATGGTCGCCCTCGACGACGTGCTTGGCGCGCAAGGCTTGGCGCTGCGTGAAAAGCTTGGCAACGCGCCGGACTGGACGACGCGTTTCGACATGGCCGAAGCCTTCGTCACCGCCCGTCTCGAGAATGCCGCCGAGACGCCGCTTGAAATCGCCTGGGCCTATGACCGCATCATCGCATCCGGCGGCCGGACCCGCATTGGATCGATCGCCGAAAGGCTGGGCTGGAGCCGCAAGCATCTCGCCGGCAGTTTTTCCAACGCCATCGGCATCGGCCCCAAGACGCTGTCGCGCATCGTCCGCTTCAACCGGGCGCTCGGCCTGTCGAGACAGCCGACAGCCGATTGGGCGGATATAGCCGCCGATTGCGGCTATGCCGACCAGGCTCATCTGGTGCGGGAGTTTCGCGACCTCGCCGGCGAGACGCCAACCGCGCTCTCCGTCAGGTAACATTTCTTCAAGACGCCGAACCGGCCTTTGAGCAGAGTGGGTTAACGACCAACCCAACGAAGAAGGTTCCCATGCCCACCACCACTGAAGCGCCCCGCCTCTACCCCGCCTTGCGCTACAAGAACGCGGCAAGAATGATCGATTGGCTGGGCGAGGCTTTCGGCTTCAGCGTCCGTGCCCGCTATGGCGAAGGCGATGTCGTACACCATGCCGAACTGGTCTTCGGCTCTTCGATGATCATGATTGGCACGGTCCGCGACGACGACTACGGCAAGATGGTCGGCGAACCCGGCTCAGGCAGCGGCAAGTCGATCTACATTGCCGTCGACGACGCGGATGCCGCCTATGCCAAGGCCAGGAAGGCCGGCGCCACGATCATCCAGGAATTGACCAACCGCGACTATGGCAGCCGCGAGTTCATCTGCGGCGACCCGGAAGGCAACGTCTGGTCGTTTGGCACCTACTGGCCGAAGGCCGGCGAGAAGGCCTGAGCCAACCAGTGCCCCGAATTACCGCGCCAGTGCAAAAATCGCGTCGCAGTCGAGATGGGTCTCCAGCTCGGCTGCGACCTCGTCCAGCGCCCGCTCGACCTCGGCCCGGTAGTCGATGCCGCCGCCCTTGATGCCGAGGCTTTCGAGGAATCTCCCGCGAAAGCCGTCGGCGCCAAACAGGCCGTGCATATAGGTGCCGATCACCTTGCCGTCGGCCGACACCGCCCCGTCCTCGACACCATTGATGACAGCGGAAGGCCGCAGCGTATCCGGTCCGGTGGTGCGGCCGAGGTGGATTTCGTAGCCTTCGAGCGGCAAGTCGAATTGCACCGAACGGGCGCTGACGTTGCGCACCGTCTTTTCCGGTTCCATCACCGTTTCGACGTCGAGCAGGCCGAGCCCTTCGGCTTCGATGACGCTGCCTTCGATGCCGTCAGGGTCGCGCACTGTGCGGCCGAGCATCTGGAAGCCGCCGCAGATACCAACGACATGGCCGCCGCGCTTGCGATGGGCCAGCAAGTCGCGATCCCAGCCGTTCTCGCGGAATTTCAGCAGATCGCCGATCGTCGACTTGGAGCCCGGAATGACCACCAGCCCGGCATCGGCCGGCAGAGGCTTTCCCGGCGGCACGAACACCACCTCGACCTGCGGTTCGGCCTTGAGCGGGTCGAGATCGTCGAAATTGGCGATGCGGCCAAGCATCGGCACCGCCACCTTCAGCGCGCGTGCCTCACCGGACGCCAACCGCTCCAGCACCACCGAATCCTCCGAAGGCAGGCGCGCCGCCGCCTTCAGCCACGGCACCACGCCGAAACAGCGCCAACCCGTGAATGTCTCGATCGACTTCAGCCCATCGTCGAACAGCGAAATGTCGCCGCGGAACTTGTTGATGAGATAGCCGACGATCATGCGCCGGTCCTCCTCCGGCAGGATCAGATGCGTGCCGGCGACCGAAGCGATGACGCCGCCGCGATCGATGTCGCCGACCAGCACCACCGGCACGTCGGCGCGCGTGGCAAAGCCCATATTGGCGATGTCGCGGCTGCGCAGGTTGATCTCGGCCGGCGAACCCGCGCCCTCGACGATGACGAGATCGGCGCCCTCGCCGACCTTGCCCCAGGAGTCCAGAACGGCGTCCATCAACTGGCCCTTCATCGCCTGGTAATCACGCGCCCGCGCTTCTCCGAACATTTTGCCCTGCACGATGACCTGTGCGCCGACATCGGTCTGCGGCTTCAGCAGCACCGGGTTCATGTGGACCGAGGGTGCCACGCCGCAAGCGATCGCCTGCAGCCATTGCGCGCGGCCGATCTCGCCGCCGCCAGCTTTGTCGCCGGGAATATCGGCAACGGCGGCGTTGTTCGACATGTTCTGCGGCTTGAACGGCCGCACCTTCAACCCACGCTTCTTTGCCGCGCGGCAGAGGCCGGCGCCCAGCACCGTCTTGCCGACGTCGGAACCCGTGCCTTGCAGCATGATCGCTCTGGCCATCAGTCCCTGCCCTGCGCCAAGGTTCCGGTGATATCGGATTTCTGCGCCAGCGGCCCGCCGCGCCAGATGTACAGCGCCAGCAATGGGTCTTTGCCGGTGCGCATGGCGTGATTGACGTTGGACGCGTGGTGGACGACCTCGCCGGCCGTGCGCATGCAAAAGCCGCTCTCGCCCATGCGCCATTCGGTACCGCCGGTCAGCGGAATGTAGATTTCCTCGGCAATGTGATGGTGGTCGGGATAGACGATATCAGGCCCAAGGATCAGCACGCCGGCGGCGACAGCGTCATTGACGAAGTGGCCTCGGGTGCCGAACACTTCCAGCCAGCCGTATTTATCGATGAACTCTTTTCCGAAATCCGCCTCGCTGTAGGTCTGCCCCCAGCGGAAATCGTTGCGCCGTTCAGCAAGCAGTTGCACCAGCGGCTTGGCATCCGGCGGCGCCAGCTCTGCGGCGCGATCAAGATGACGCAGGCAGTTGAGCGGATGCGGCTCCAGCGTGCGAGCCGGCATGTCCCAGCCAATGCGCGCCACGGCATCGCGCACCAAGGCGTGATCCACGGAAGAAAGGTATGCGCGGAACCGGCCCAGCAGTTCATCGAATTTTGTCGTCACATCTTACTCCGAACATGCATTGATGCACAGCCGCTCCGCAGGGGATCGGGTTGCGCGGCGGCATCATTGGTCTAGATTGGTGCGCGCGCAAAGCCAAAAACGACAGGCCAACAGGTCGAAGATTAGGGAGCACGCCATGGACGCCGCGGTCGATGCGAGCACCAGCCAGTTCGAACTTAACGAGGAGCAGCGCGCCATCCAGGAGATGGCGCAGGCCTTCGCCGCAGACCGTGTCGCGCCAAATGCGCTCGACTGGGACCGTAACAAGCATTTCCCGGCCGATGTGATCCGCGAGACCGGCCCGCTCGGCCTTGGCGGCATCTATATCAGGGACGATGTCGGTGGCTCGGCACTTGGCCGGCTCGACGCCGTGCTGATCTTCGAGGCGCTGTCGCACGCCGATCCGGCTTTTTCATCGTTCATCTCTATCCACAACATGGTGGCCTCGATGATCGACCGTTTCGGCAATGACGAGCAGCGCCAGCGTTTCCTGCCGAAGCTGACCTCTATGGAATGGCTGGCGAGCTACTGCCTGACCGAGCCCGGCTCCGGTTCCGATGCCGCAGCCCTGAAAACGCGCGCGGTGAAGAGCGGCGGCGACTATGTCCTCAACGGCACCAAGCAGTTCATCTCGGGCGCCGGCGACAGCGATGTCTACGCCGTCATGGTGCGCACCGGCACTGAAGGGCCGAAAGGCATTTCCACCATCGTCGTGCCCAGAGATGCGCCAGGCCTCTCCTTCGGCGCCGACGAGCACAAGATGGGCTGGCATATGCAGTCGACCCGCCAGGTCATCTTCGAGGATTGCAAGGTGCCGGCGGAGAACCGTTTGTCCGGCGAAGGTGCGGGTTTCGGCATCGCCATGGCCGGGCTCGACGGCGGCCGTCTGAACATCGCCGCTTGTTCGCTGGGCGGCGCGCAGTCGGCGCTCGACAAGGCGCTTTCCTACACCGCCGAGCGCAAGGCCTTCGGCTCGAAGATCAACCAGTTCCAGGCGCTGCAGTTCAGGCTGGCCGACATGGAGACCGAACTGCAGGCGGCGCGTATTTTCCTCTATGCCGCCGCCGCGAAGCTCGACCGCAAGGCGCCGGACGCCGGCAAATGGTCGGCGATGGCCAAGCGCTTCGTCACCGATACCGGCTTCAATGTCGCCAACGACGCACTGCAGCTGCTCGGCGGCTATGGCTACCTGCACGACTACGGCATCGAGAAGCTGGTGCGGGACCTGCGGGTGCACCAGATCCTCGAAGGCACCAACGAGATCATGCGCGTCATCATCGCGCGGGCATTAATTGGAAGGCAGTAGGCAGTAGGCAGTAGGCAGTAGGCAGTAGGCAGTGAGATGACCGGCAAGATCAATTCCTACAAGGATCTTATCGTGTGGCAGCAGGGGATGGATCTGGCTGTCGCCACCTATTCTTTGACCAAGGCATGGCCAAAAGAGGAATTGTATGGGTTGACCAGCCAAATCCGCCGTTCAGCAACCTCTATTCCTGCAAACATCGCCGAAGGTTATGGCCGAGACAACAGAGGTTCCTATCAGCAATTTCTGAGGATTGCCCAAGGCTCGCTGAAGGAATTCGAGACACACCTCCAGATCGCTGAACGCATTGGCCTTGCCACGCATGATCAAGCTAGTCATTTGCTGACATCCACGGAGGGCATCGGCAAAATGCTTCGCCAGCTTATTTTCAAACTTGCACCCGAATAGACCCCTACTGCCTACTGCCTACTGCCTACTGCCTACTGCCTACTGCCTACTGCCTACT
>NZ_RZTE01000059.1:0-30695 GCF_003997415.1 Mesorhizobium sp. M7A.F.Ca.MR.245.00.0.0
TGTGGGAGAAGGTGTCGCCGCAGGCGACGGATGAGGGGTGTTCCAGGGAACGCCAACGTCTCACTCCGCTGGAACACCCCTCATCCGTCTCGGCGCTGCGCGCCGATCCACCTTCCCCCACAAGGGGGGAAGGGAAAAAGCTATGCATTCCCGATCAGCACGCCGGCCGCGAACACCAGGGCGCCGCCCAGCACCACCTGGAAGGCGGCACGCAGGAAGGGCGTCTGCATGTAGCGGTTCTGGACAAAGGCGATCGCCCACAATTCGAAGAACACCACCACCGCGGCAACCCCGGTGGCCGTCCAGAAATGCGGAATGACATAGGGGAGCGCGTGTCCGAGACCGCCCAGCGTCGTCATGATGCCGACGGTCAGACCGCGCTTGATCGGCGAGCCGCGGCCCGACAGCTTGCCGTCGTCGGAAGCGACTTCGGTGAAGCCCATCGAAATGCCGGCGCCGATCGAGGCGGCAAGCCCGACCAGCAGCGTCTGCCAGGTGTCGTGCGTGGCAAAGGCAGCGGCAAAGATCGGCGCCAGGGTGGACACCGACCCGTCCATCAGCCCGGCCAGCCCTGGTTGCACATAGGTGAGGATGAACTGGCGCTGCTCGGCGGCGGTCTCTTCATCCTTCACTTCGCCCGGCACATGTTTCTGCTCCAACCGCTGCGCCAGCGTTTCATGGCCCAGTTCGGCCACCGCCAGATCGTCGAGCAGTTTTCGCGTCGAAGCATCTGCCGTGCGCTTGGCCGCCTCGACATAGAAAAGGTAGGCTTGCCGCTCCATCGCCTCGGCATGGCTGCGCACGTGCTCGATGCCGAGCGGCCGCACCAGCCAGTCGGGCTTGCGCTCGTAATAACCCTTCACATGTTCGCGCCGGATCAGCGGTATGCGCTCGCCGAACCGCTTGCGGAAAAGCTCGATCAACGCATCGCGATGGCCATCCTCTTCCTCGGCCATCTCCTCGAACACTTTTGCCGATTGCGGGAAGTTTTCCGTCAGCCCGTCGGCATAGGCCCGGTAAATGCGGCCGTCATCCTCCTCGGAGGAAATGGCCAGCGCCAGGATCTCCTGTTCGGAGAGCGATTCGAAGGGGCGGCGGCCGAAGCCGAAAACACGGGAAAGCATGAGGAATTCACCCTAGTTTAGAATGGTTCTAAACTAGGGTTTTGAACGTCTTCGGTCAATTGCGCGCTTGGGTCGCGGTCAAGAATTGTTGAAGCCCCACGCCCGCGGTGACTCTTCATTATCAGTGAATGTTCACCTATATTGCTGGACTCAAGCCAAGAACAAGGAACCGGCAGATGACGGCAAAACAGCCTCCGCACCCCTATGATCCCAAGCCCGTTCTCGATCTCATCGCCAGCATCGAGGCCGACCTGCAGCGCCTGAAGGGCCTGGTCGAGCAGCAGGTCGAGAAATTCGACCCCGCCAACCCGCACAACAAGGCGCCGGACGGCAAACTGACGGAGGAGGGCGTCGAGTGCTGCTACCGCATGTTCGACGAGGGCAAGTCGCGCTACTCGGTCGCCCAGCAGATGAAGATATCCTTTGCCGCCGCCAGCCACCGTTTCAACAACTGGCGCAAGCTGGGTGGGGGCAAGAGGCAGAGGACGTTACTCGGCTGAACATGGGGGATGTCTGCGGGCCAGCGCCCCCCTCTGTCCTGCCGGACATCTCCCCCTCAAGGGGGGAGATTGGCAGCTTCGTCGTTCCGCTCACCTTGCACCGTTAATAGGTGGCGAAGTCGACTGAGTGCGTAATCTCCCCCCTCGAGGGGGAGATGGCCGGCAGGCCAGAGGGGGGCGTGCAGCCGTGGCGTTGGCGATCGCCCGCCAAACTTTGTAACGGTCACATTTTTTCATTGGTGCGCCACATCTGTTTGCGGGCATCATGAAAAGATCCTGTCCACTGGACCTCACATGAACGCCATATCCCTTCCCGGCATCGCCGACATCCACGCCGCCGCCGCGCGTCTCTCCGGCCTGATCGTCGAAACCCCGTTGATCGAATCGCAGGAGCTGAACAGGCGCTTCGGCGGCCGCATCCTGTTCAAGCCGGAGACGCTGCAGCGTACCGGCTCGTTCAAGTTCCGCGGCGCCTACAACAAGCTGTCGTTGCTCGGTGACGAAGAACGCAGACGTGGCGTCGTTGCCTTCTCGTCGGGCAATCATGCGCAAGGCGTCGCGGCGTCGGCTGCGATGTTCGGCGTCAAGGCGGTCATCGCCATGCCTTCAGACGCGCCGGCGATGAAGATCGCCAACGTGCGCAAGATGGGAGCGGAGGTGGTGCCGTTCGACCGCTTTCGCGACGACCGCATGACAGTGATCCGCCCTTACATGGAAAGAGGCATGGTGCTGGTCCCGCCTTTCGACGATCCGGCCATCATTGCCGGCCAGGGCACGATCGGTCTCGAATTGATGCGCCAGGCAACGGCGCTTGGCGTCGACCTCGACGCGGTGATCGTCCCCTGCGGCGGCGGCGGCTTGTCGAGTGGCATCTCCGTTGCCGTCAAGGACGCCTCGCCTGACACCGCGATCTGGGCCGTGGAGCCCGAGCATTTCGACGACACCCGCCGGTCGCTGGCCGCCGGTGCCAGGGTTTCGAACGAGCCCGGCCATAGCTCCATCTGCGACGCGCTGCTGACCGCCGAGCCTGGCGTGATCACCTTCGAGATCAACCGCAGGAATCTCACCGGTGGCATCGCCGTCTCGGACCAGGCGGCGGCGCAGGCGATGCGCGACGCCATGGCCTATCTCAAGCTGGTGGTCGAGCCCGGCGGCTGCGTGGCGCTGGCGGCACTGTCATCGGGTGAGATCGAGCTGTCCGGCAAATGCGTTGCCGTGGTGCTGTCGGGCGGCAATGTCGATTTCGGGACGTATGCCGGGATCATGGCGGCTGCTTAGGCAGGGCGGCTCATGCGTTCGAAACGAAGCAAAGCCTCGCGCGCTTGGATATCGACCTCTTCTTGTCTGTCATCTTCGCTTGGGTGATCCGCCAGTCGCCGCAGGTCCTCTTCCAAGCCACCGAGAACGTCGACCGGCAGTTCCCTCACGATCAAGCTGATGCAGTGCCACTTTCGAGCTCCATCCGTTCCTCGAAGGGTCCGCGAAAGCGGATCAATCAGTGGTGGTCCCAAGGTAACAAGGAAATCGGCGAGAGGTCTGGCTACCGGCCAATTGCTGTCGGCAGTCCAGTCCAGCAGTTCGTCCAGTATCGGCGCAATCGCGGAATAGCCCGCCTCGACGATGAAGGGGATCGAGTCGAGATCGTGCTTGTTCCGGGGCAATAGCCTCTGTGCGTCAATCATCTGAGATTACCTACTGCCCACCGATCAGTTGATCCTAATCCAGCGTCCGCCTGAACCGCACCAGTGCCACGCCGGCAAACAAGACCACGAACACCACCAGCCAGCCGATCTCCGTTGACACTGCCGGCAGTTCCGCGCCCTTCAGCATCACCGCGCGGGTGATGCGCAGGAAATGCGTCAGCGGGAAGATCTCGCCGAAGATTTGCGCCCAGTCCGGCATGCCGCGATAAGGGAACATAAAACCCGACAGCATGATCGACGGCAGGAAGAAGAAGAAGGTCAGTTGCAGGGCCTGCATCTGCGTGCGGGCGATGGTGGAAATCGTATAGCCGAGCAGCACCAGCGCCAGCACGAAGATCAGCACGGCGGTCAGGAGCAGCGACATCGACCCGGTGAAGGGGATGGCGAACAGAAGCTTCGCCGCCGCCAGCACCACCACCACCTGCACGCCGCCGACCGCCAGATAGGGCAGCACCTTGCCCATCATGATCTCGAGCGGGCTGGACGGCATCGCCAGCAGGTTCTCCATCGTGCCGCGCTCGGTCTCGCGGGTCAGCGCGATCGAGGTCATCATCACCATGGTCATCTGCAGGATGACGCCGAGCAGGCCGGGCACGATGTTGTATTGCGAGATGCCTTCGGGATTGTAGCGCCGGTGTACGACGACATCGAGCCGACCCTTGGCAGCCTCGGCGGCGGCTTCCTGCGTGCCTTGCGCCCTCAGCAGCGCCTGGCTGGCGACTGTGCCGAGCGTCGAGATGGCGCCGCTGGCCACCGCCGGGTCGGTGGCGTCGGCCTCGATGAGTATCTGCGGGTTGTTGCCGCTCTCCACCCGCCTGGCGAAATCGGCCGGGATGGTGACGACGAAGGCGACGTCGCCGCGCGATATCAGGAACTCGGCCTCGGCGGCACTTTGTGCGACATGGTCGAAACGATAGTAGCCGGTGGTCTGCAGCGCCGCGACAATGGCACGCGTGTAGGGATCGTTGCTCGTCGCCACGAGTGCTGCCGGCAGGCTTTTCGGGTCGTTGTTGATGGCGTAGCCGAAAAGCACCAACTGTATCAGCGGCACGCCGAGCATCATGGCGAAGGTGATGCGGTCGCGCCGCATCTGGATGAATTCCTTGATCAGCAGCGCGCCAAGCCGGGCGAAGGAAAAGACGCTGTTCATGCCATGTTGTCCTTCGAGCCGGACATGAACTGGATGAAGACGTCCTCGAGGCTGGTTTCGCCGGGCGAAACTTTCACGCCCTTGTGCTCTTTCTCGACGTCGACGAGTGCGGCTTCGAGCTTCTTTTTGTCGGAGCCGACGACATGCAGCGTCGCGCCGAAAGGCGCCACCTGGTCGACGCCGGAGCGGCCCTGAAGCGCTTCGGCGACCTGATCGAGCCGCGGACCCTGCAGCACAAACGTGGTCAGCCCGGCATTTCTCACCACCTCGGTGACAGTGCCGGTGGCCAGCATCTTGCCGTAGGAAATATAGCTGATGCGGTGGCAGCGCTCGGCTTCGTCCATGTAGTGGGTGGAGACCAGTACGGTCAGCCCGCCGCTGGCCAGGCGATGGATCTCGTCCCAGAACTCGCGCCGCGCCTTCGGATCGACACCGGCCGTAGGCTCATCGAGCAGCAGCAATTTCGGCTTGTGCATGATGCAGGCGGCCAACGCCAGCCGCTGCTTCCAGCCGCCCGACAAGGTGCCGGCCAGCTGGTTGCGGCGCGACGTCAGGCCGAGGTCCTCCAACGTGCTCGCGACATGCTCTTCAACCGGCTTCAGCCGGTAGAGCCGCGCCACGAATTCGAGATTCTCGCCGATCGTCAGATCCTCGTAGAACGAGAATTTCTGCGTCATGTAGCCGACTTCACGCTTGATGCGCAGGCTGTCGGTGCGGATGTTGAAGCCGAGCACCGTGCCTTCGCCTTCGTCCGGCGTCAGCAGGCCGCACATGATGCGGATGGTGGTGGTCTTGCCCGAACCGTTGGGGCCGAGAAAGCCGACGATCTCGCCCTCGGCGACCGACATCGTCACATGGTCGACGACGGTCTTGTCGCCAAATCGCTTGACCAGGCCGTGGACGTCGATGGCGTTCATCTTGCGCTGTCCGCGAGATCAACATCGACGATCTGGCCGGGCTGCAGCGGCCCGGCATCGCCCTCCGGCCGCGCCTCGACCAGGTAGACCAGCTTCTGCCGGTTCTCCAACGAATAGATCACCGGCGGCGTGAACTCAGGATCGGGCGACACGTAGCTGACGCGCGCCTTCACATCCGGGCCGCAGCCGTCGCAATGGACGCCGAGCAAGGTGCCGACCTTGACCGAGGAGAAGGCGCTCTCCGGGATGTAGACGCTGAGCTTCACCGCGCCGTCGGGCAGGATCGAAATCACCGGCGCGGTCGGACCTGATGTGTCGCCCGGATTGCGGATGACATCGTTGACGCGGCCCGGCGAAGGCGCTGCCAGCACCCGCTTCGATAGCCGCCACTGCGCCTGCTCCAACGCGGCCTGCGCCTGCTTGACCTGATTGTCGGCGGCCTTGATCGTTTCGGCCCGTGCAGGCAGGCCGCCGACGGCGAGATTGGCATTGGCCTGGCCGACCTGCGCATTGGCCGTTTCCAGCGTGGCCGACGCGGTGTCGAAATCGGCTTGCGTGCCGGCGCCGCGCTTGAACAGATCGGCGGCGCGGTCGTATTTGCGCTTGGCGTCGGCGGCCTGGGCGCTGGCCATGTCGACCTCGGCCTTCAGCACGGCGATCTCTTCCGGCCGCTTGCCGATCTGCAGATCGGCCAATTGCGCCTGCGCCTGGGCAAGGCCTGCCTGCGCCTGCGCCACCGCGATCTTTGCATCGGCGCTTTCCAGCGTCACAACGGTGGTGCCGGGCGTGACACGATCGCCGCGCTTGACGGTCACGGTCTCGACCTGCGCCACCTCGATCGGCGCCAGCAGCACATAGTCGCCTTCGACATAGCCGACGGCCAGCGGGGCAGCCGGGGCACAGGCCGAGAAGAGCTGCGCGGCGAGCGGCAGCGAACACAGAAAGCTCATGGTCTTTGCCCCTTCATGCTTTGCTCTTTTTGGAAGCCAATATGGCCTTGAGATTACCCGATGTGACCGCCACCACCTTGGCCGCCTCGGCGGCGCCGATGTCTTTCCAGCCCATGCGGCGCATCACCGCCTCGCGGCCGATGCGGAAATAGATGACCTGGCCAATCAGCGTGAACACGGTGAGCCTTGTGGCCTCGCTTTCGGCGGGCTCGCCGGTCGCCTGTTCCCAGAGCTGGCACAGCCGGCGATGCGTCGGCTCGAAGACGCCGTCATAGATGCGGTCGAGGGCTGCCGTCGGATGCGAAAGCTCACGCAACACGAACTGCACGATCTCGCCGGCCTGCGGGCTGGCCACGACAAAGCCGACCATCCGCTCCAGCGCCGCGAAGAGTAGCGCTTGCGCCGCCTCCGGATTGGCTGGTCCCGGCGCAGGCGCCTGTACATTGCCGAGCGCCTGGCCGGCTACACCCTGGATGGTCTCGACGATAAAGTCGGCGGCAGCGGCGCGAAGACCCTCCTTGCCGCCGAAATGATAGGCGATCGAGCCTATATTGGCTCGCGCCTCGGCGGCGATCTCGCGCGTCGAGGTGCCATCGAAGCCCTGCCTTCCGAACAGCTTCAGCGCCGCCTGGACAAGGGCCGCGCGCGTCATCTCGGCGGGCTCGCGGCGAAGAATTTTGGGCTCAGGCAGTTTGACCATGAGCGCAGTTTAATCAAACGATTGATTAAAGTCAACTTCTGTTCGTCATTATCTTGCCATCGACGGCGGCAAACGCTTTAGTGCCCGGCCATGGGCAAGGAAGTCGAACGAAAATTCCTGGTCACCAGCACCGCATGGCGGGAACTGGCCGAGGCCAATATCCGCATTCTCCAGTTCTATCTCGCTGCCGGCCCCGGGCGCACGGTGCGCATCCGCATCAGCGATGGCGGTTCCGCCAAGCTGACACTCAAATTCGGCAGCAAGGCGCGCGAACGCGACGAATTCGAATACTCGATCCCGCTCTCGGAGGCGGTGGAGATGCTGGACTTCGCCATCGGACGTGTCATCGAGAAGACACGTCACCATGTTAGGCACCGTGGCTATCTCTACGAAATCGATGTCTTCGGCGGTCCACTTGCGGGACTTGTGATCGCCGAACTTGAGACGCCGGAGGACGTGCCGGACGAAATGCTGCCTGATTGGCTCGGCCGCGAAGTCACCGGCGAGTCAAAATTCTACAACGCGTCGCTCGCCCTTGGGGGGATACCGGAGATCGCCGCATGAGCTTTCGTATCGATCCGCGCCTGCCGCTGACCGGCGAGGTCAGGCGTATCCTTGCCGAGGAAATCGGCAAGGCGCTGCATCACCTTGACGCCGCACGGAGCCGGCCGGAACAGGCGCTGCACAAGTGCCGCAAGCGACTGAAGAGCGCCCGCGCCCTGCTGCGGCTTGTTCGTTCCGGAGACGAAACGTTCTGTGAGACCGAGAACCAGTGCTATCGCAATGTGGCAGGCCTGCTTGCCGGCCCGCGCGAGGCGACAGCGCTGATCGAAACGATCGACCGGCTGGCGGCGAGCTTTCCCAAGGAGAGCGCCGACGATGGGCTTACTGCTGCGCGCGACAGGCTGATCGCGCGCCAGCATGAACTGCACGAAGGCAGCGGGCTCGAGGCGGCGATCGGCGCGGCGACCGCCGCTTGCAAGGATGGCCTCAAACGCGTCGAAGCGTTGGCCTTGCCCGACCAGCCGGAACAGGCGGCCGACGTGCTTGCCGAAGGTGCCCGCGTCACGCTGCGCCGTGCCAGGAAGGCGCTCGACAAGGCCAGATCGCGGGGCGCGGCCGATGATTTCCACGATTTGCGCAAGGCGGCCAAGACCCACGGCATGCATCTGTCGCTGCTCGGCAGGCTGTGGCCGACACCGATCAAGGCCCGGCGCAAGGCGGTCGACGAACTGGGCGAGCGGCTGGGCGACCTGCACGATGTGCTGGTGATGCGCGCGCTGCTCGAGGCCGACGACCGGCCACTCGGGCTGCCCGAGGACACGAAACTTCTGGGCAAGCTGTTGAAACGGTCGGAGAAGCAGCTGAAGAAGAGCTGCCTGGCCGAAGCGGCCGAGCTGTTCGGCGACAATCCCAAACGCTCGACACGCAAACTGGCCCGCAAGGCGCGCGACGATCTGGCTGCGCCGCCGGAAGAGGCCGCGGCATCGTAGGACGCTCTTCCTCGCGCTCCGGACGGGGGAGGAAGGCGTGCGCTAGCCCTCATTACCCGCCCATGCTAATCGCCATGGGGCATGACCGAGCCCGGCGACACGCTTCTGGATCGACTTGGCCGCTGGCTTGCCGGCCGGCTGCAGGGAGAATCGTCCGGCTACGAGCCCTACACTCCGTCCGATGCCGAAACGCTGCGCCGCACGCTTGAGCCGGGCGACATCCTACTGATCGAGGGCAATCAGAAGATCTCGGCGGCGATCAAGTACCTGACCCAGTCGACCTGGTCGCATGCGGCCTTCTATGTCGGCGATGCCTTGCCCGCGCCGGAAGACGGCTCGGAACGGCCGCGCCTGATCGAGGTCACGATCGGCGAAGGCTGCGTCGCCGTGCCATTGTCGCGCTACCGCACCTACAACACCCGCATCTGCCGGGCGAGCGGGCTGGCGCCGGAGGATCGCGACAAGGTCGTCGCCTTCATGATCGGCAGGCTCGGCCTGAAATACGACCTCAAGAACATTTTCGACATGCTGCGTTTTTTCTTTCCGACACCGCCGGTGCCGGTGCGCTGGCGCCGCCGCATGCTGGCCTTCGGCTCCGGCGACCCGACACGGGCGATCTGCTCGACGCTGATCGCCGAGGCCTATGGCCAGATCCGCTATCCGATCCTGCCCGAAATCACCCGTGCGCCCGGCCGAGCCTCCGCGCAGTCGAACTATTCGCGCAAGGAAATCCTGCACATCCGCCACCACTCGCTCTACACGCCGCGCGATTTCGACCTGTCGCCCTATTTCCGCATCGTCAAACCGACGCTGGAATATGGTTTCGACTACCGGCAGATGGTCTGGGACGACAAGGTTGCCGATCCCGGGGCAAAGGCCGCCGAATAGACGCGATCAAATGAGTCCAACAGCATGGACGGCCGGGCACGGGAGCGCCGCCGACCGGCGGCTCTTTGGCGTCAGTGCTTGCAAGCCGCAGCGCGCACGTCCGAGGGAGTGGCGTCATAACGGCGGCGGAACGCCCGGTTGAAATAGGAAAGATCGTTGAAGCCGGCCTCGTAGGCGATCGCGGTGATGCTGCGTCCGGCATGGCGCGGATCGCCGAGCATGCGATGGGCACGCGCCAGCCGCTGGTTCATCATGATATCAATCAAGGATGTGCCATCGCTCTCGAACAGCTTGCGGACATAGCGGGCCGACAGTCGGTGGCGGGCGGCGACGTCCTGCGCCGACAGGTCGACATGGCCACCATGCGCGACGATATCGGCCTTGATGGCGCGCAAGCGGGCAACGCTGACGCCACGGCCGCGCGCGATCTGGGCCGCATCCCTGGTCGCGCCCATGGCGAGTGCGGCAAGGTCGAAGACATGCGTCGTCGCAAGGTGACAGGCCTCCGCAGTCAACTCGTCTCCGACCTCCTGGATCGAGTTGATATAGTCGAGCAACAGCCGCATCGCCCCGCTTTGGGTCGGCAAGGGCCGCATAAGGACCGCTGCCGGATCGCCGATCAGAGGCGAAAGCTGCTTGCGCGAAAAACTCAGATTGATGAAGCGGAACCCGCCGGCGCCGATCAGGTTGAGGCCAACCTCTTCACCGCTCATCATCAGCGCCTGGCCGTTGCCAACCGCCTCCTCGCGGCCGCGGTGCTTCATCACGCTGCCCCCATCGAGGGCCGCCAGAAGAACGAAGTCGTCGTTGTCGATCAGCGACGATGTGCGATGCACCCGGAATTCCGATGAGCTGCCGGTGGCGATGCCGAGGCCCGGCAACGCGCGCACCCGCATGTCAATCTGCGCCGGCGCCAGCGGATCGAGGTCCACCCTCAGAACCGTGCGGCCGTAAACCTCGCGCGTAATCTCGACGCGATCCCGCTCCGGAAACATCTCCGTCGCCAGCCTGAACGAAGCTGATGGCCCCATCGTCGCAGTCATCGACACCCCCATGCCAAGAGCGCGGTCATATGCGCCGCGGCCTGCAAAACGTCAATACCGGGCCGTTTTGGCCGCTTTCAGTGCCGTTCTGTCCAAGCTGTCCCCCTTTGATGCCCCTAGTTTGCGGCGCGATTCCGAAACCGGAACCGTATTGGCGGCAATCCAAGGGGGCACGATGTTTCATTTGCAACTGTTCAAGACGCTGTCGGCACTGGCCGCGGCGGGCTTCAATCCGCGTGCCTATCTGCTGTCGATCGCGTTGGGCAACACGGTGACCGATCACCGCGAGGTCAAGCTGCCGCCGCGCGCTGCCCGATGATGAGCAGCACCATGAAAAAAAGCTTTTTCGTGGCCCTGACCATTGCCCTGGCGGGCTGCCAAACGGGCCAGGCCGACAGCAACCCGGCATCGATCGCGAGCGCGGCCGGCAGCAACAAGGCCCGGAACGAACCATCGACGGAAACCGCCTGCGCCGAGGCCGCCAAGAAGGCGGCGAAGGCGCAGACCAATGCGGCTCTGCTCGGCGGTGTCCTGTCGATGGCGGGGGGTCTTGGCGGTCTGGCCGGCAATGGTGGGGTCATTGCCGGCCAGGCCGCCTCGATCGGCGGCTCGGTTCTGCAGTCCCAGGCGACGAGCAGTGCCCGGGCCGGCGTTGTGAAGGACTGTTATGGCTGAGCGGCGTTTCGCAGCCATGCGCCGGCTGGCCGGCGCGCTCGCACTTGCCGGCATGATGTTCGACAGCCCGCATGCCTTGGCGCTGACAGCGCGGGATGCGTCGGCGGTCGTCGGCCTGATCGAGGACTGGTACGAGCGCGATGCCGCGGACAAGGGCTTGATCGGCACAGCCGGCTTCACGGCCGACAGCTGGAAGGTCGCGCTTGGCGAGACCATTCGCGGGTTCCTGGCGACGATGCCGGTCGCGGAACTCGATGCCATTTTCGTCAAGCTCAGGAATGCCATATCCGGCATGAGGGAGCTGACCGACGCACAGAAGACGGAGACCATCGCGGCCATCGACGAAGAGGTCGAAGGGTTGATGGCTTTGCGGGCCGAGGGCGACCCCTTCGCCGACGTCGTCAGGCCGCTGACGCCGAAAATCCGCAGCCTCGTCCTCGGCCCGGCGATGGCGCGATAGGATGTTGGGCAACAGGAAATGGGCGGCGGGAAAAGCAACTCCGGGCGGGAGCCTCGAGGCCGAACATCGCGGCATTTCCCAGCCACGGCACGTGTCAGGCGGGGCAGCCCGATCGCAATGCTTATCTGCCTGCTGGCTTCCAGCTGCAGCCAGACGGCCGCCAGCCCGCCGATCACGCCAGACCAGCATGCGCAATTGGCGGAGCTGGCGGCCGGCCCGGACTCGCCGGAAGGTCTTGGCGAAGCCCTGGCTGCAGTCGAGGCGACCAGGAAAATGCAGGATTGCCGGGCGCGCATGAACGAGACCGCCGGGCAGATGAAGATGATGGGCGCGGTCAATGGCGCCGTCGGCACCGCCGGGGCCGTGCGCGGCAAGCTCAGCCGCCAGATGCAATCATGCTGAGACGATTTCGCACTCCTCGAGATCGCGCAGATAGAGGAACATCGACGCCTCGCTCAGTGCCTGCGAGCGCATGATGCCTTCAGGCGTGAACTTTCCGGCAGATGCAGGCGTTTCACATGGCGGCTATATCACGCCGAAACCGCAACAGCACCCTGGTTTTCGGCTCTGTGTTCGACCCAGACATGGACCGGTTCATCCCGACCGCGGATGCTCACCGGCCCATGATCGCGCGCATTCAACTGTGTCGTGGGCGATTCCGCCTTCGCGGCTTCTATCAGTCGTGACCCAAAGCAAATGTTTGCCTGAAGTTCACGGCAAAGCGCCTGCAAACGGCTGGCGACGTTGACGGTGTCGCCCACCACCGCGAAGGAAAGATTGCGCTCGCTGCCGACCGCACCGATGACGACTGCGCCATATTGTGCACCGATCCGAACGTCCAGCGACGGGTATCCCCTGGACACCCGCTGCACATTCCAGTCTTCGAGAGCGGCGATCATCGCTTCAGCGCACTGGATGGCTCGGGTTGCGTCGTTATGGCTGGCTTGCGGAACCCCGAATGTGGCCATGATGCAATCGCCGATATAGTTGTCGACGGTGCCATGGTGGTCGAAAACGACCTGCTCCATGCGACGGTGGAACTGACGCAGAAGTTCGAACACTGCTTCGGCCGGATGATCCTCGGAATAGTGTGTGAAGCCGACGATGTCGGCGAACAGTACCGCGATATCCTGCCGGCGGACCGGACCGAAGGGCTCGTCATCCGCGGCGAGCTGGTCGACGACATTTGGCGAAAAATGCCGGGCGAGATTGGCGCGGGCGCGCTCTGCCTTGACATAGTCTTCCGACAGATGTCGAGAACGAGAGACGACCAACGCCATGATCGCGCCGATAATCAGCACAACCAACACGTTGGTCGCCTGCGCGAATGTGTCGACGAAATTGGGATTGAGATAGAGGTTCAGTCGCTCTGTCGTCGGCAGCGAATAGAGGTTCGTCGCCGGAAGGACGGTTCCCGCATGAAGAATCACCCATCCCACCCCGATCGTCCACGTCAAGGCTGCGAGCGCTCCGAGATAGAGCGCCAATCGGGTCGAAAGGGTCAGCGCGCCAAGGCACACGAAAATCAACAGGAATTTGAAGCTGCCTTCGCGCAGTTGCATCGCGGCCGGCGCGACCTCCAGGGAAAACGGGTTGGGCGTTACCAGCAGAACGGTCAACAGAACGATGTCCAGCGTGCCTACGAGATAACCGATCCACCATGGCGCGTTGCGACGGCGCGCAAAGCGAAACTGGATCAGGCCGACGAGTTGGAACAACATGAGGCCCGCCAGCACGAAGAGCAGAGAGGCATCCCAGCGGCTGATTAATGAAAAGAAGCAGGAGATCACGGCGAGCGATGCCGTACGCGCCCAGAACTGCAATGCAGCACCTTGGCGTTCTGCGCGCTCTCGCAAATTTCTCAGCCGTGAATAGCGGCGAAGTTCAAGTGTTGGCGCGGTCGGCATAGGATCACTTCGATTTCGCGGGGACGTGTCACGCATTTGGCAAACCCGCCTTCTACTGGCAAATCAGTGCGCGAACTCTACCATGATTGCGGTTTCATTTTTGAAACGCGGCTGCAAAGAGTAAAATGTCCGGACAAAGGACCACGGTGAAAGCTGAAGCCGGATAGGCGGAGGCTTCCCTGTTCAGGTCACGAAGATTGGTGGCATTCGACGCCGCCGCGAAGCGACTTTCCTTGCATCTGGGACTAAAGTGAGCCCGCTCGCCTAAAGCGTGCTCCCCGCTTGCTTGAGATCAAAAAGTTGACGTTCAAGCGACCGCCGGCCGGCAAATCCCGGCCCCTACCGCACCTCGATCTTGCCTTTCAGCTGCGCCCGCGCCTCCTCGATCGACGCTGCATAGGTCACCAGCGGACGCTTCACGCCGTGGTTGATCAGCATGCGCCGGATCTGCGGCGAGGCACCTGATATGATGAAGCGGACGCCGGCGCGCCTGGCCTTGTGGGCGGCGCCCTCGATGACGTTGGCCGCCGTCGAATCGAAGAACGGTACGGCCGAGCAGTCGAGGATGAAGTTTTTGCGCTGGTCGGCGATGCGGTCGAGTACGGTGCCGACGGTCGATGCGGCGCCGAAGAAGAAGGCGCCCGAGATGCGGTAGACCACGGTGTCGGCGTCCGCCGCCTCGTTGGCATCGTAGGCGTTGGCGCTGTCGGCGACATCCTCCTGCACCAGCGGCTGATCGGCCTCTACCGCAATCGACTTGGCCATGCGGTCGATGAACAGGATCGAGCCCAGCACAAAGCCGACGACGATGCCTTCGGTGAGATCGCGGAAGATGACGAGCAGAAAGGTCGCCATCAGCACCAGCGCATCGCCGCGCGAGGCACGCAGCAAGGTGGCGAAGGCCTGCTTCTCGAACATGTTCCAGCACACGACCGCCAGCACGCCAGCCAGGGCGGCGAGCGGGATGTAGCTGGCGAGCGGCGCCGCCACCAGCATCAAAGCGAGCAGGATGGCTGAGTGGACAATGCCGGAAACCGGTCCGTGGGCGCCGGCCCGCACATTGGTCGCGGTGCGGGCGATGGTGCCGGTGGCGCAGATGCCGCCGAACAGGGCGGACGCGATGTTGGCGAAGCCTTGCGCCACCAGTTCGCAGTTGGAACGATGCCGCCGGCCCGTCATCCCGTCGGCGACCACCGCCGACAGCAGCGATTCGATCGCGCCGAGCAGGGCAAAGGCAATGGCATCTGGCAGCACGTCAATCATCCTGCCCAGGCTGACCGGCGGCAAGGCAGGCATTTGCAGGCTACGCGGGATGCCGCCAAAGCGAGTGCCGATCGTCTCCGCGGGCAGCGCGAGAAGCGCCACGACCAGCGATGCCAGCCCGATGGCGATGAGCATGGCAGGCCATGTCGGCCGCCAGCGCTTCAGGCCGGCGATGGTGAAGATGGTCAACACCGCCACGAAGGTCGCCGCAAGATTGATGGTGCCGGCCGCCTCACCGACCGCGATCAACTTCGGCACCAGCGGTCCCGGCTCCCTGGCTGCAAGCTTCAGCCCGAACAGTTCGACGATCTGTCCCGAAAAGATGATGACGGCGATGCCGGCGGTGAAGCCGACTGTCACCGGATAGGGAATGAACTTGATGTAGGTGCCGAGGCGGAGATAGCCGATGGCGAGCAGGAAGACCCCTGCCATCATCGTTGCCAACAGCAGTCCATCGATGCCGACGCGGGCAACAGTCGCGGCCACCAGCACGATGAAGGCGCCGGCCGGACCACCGATCTGGAAGCGGCTGCCGCCGAGCGCCGAAATGATGAAGCCGCCGACGATCGAGGTGTAGAGGCCGCGCTCGGGCGTCACGCCCGAGGCGATGGCGATCGCCATCGACAAGGGCAGCGCGACGATGGCGACCGTCAGCCCGGCAATGGCGTCCGCCTTGAAGTCGGCGAACGTGTAGCCCTCGCGCCAGACCGTCACCAGCTTCGGCGTGAACAATTCGGAAAATGTCGGTTTTACCGGCCTATGGGCCGACCTATGGGCCGGTTGATGCACTGCCCGCTGCGTCTGATCCATGGACTGCCTTTCGCACCCTGAAAGGCGGCGGGATCGTCGGCAGGGCTGTCGGCGGTCGCCGTCGCGACTTTATGCCGGCTCAGCCTTGGGATCCCGCGGCATGGCAGCCTTGAGGCGCACGCCCCGGCCGCCGCGCTCGCTGGTCTGGTTCTCGCCGATCAGCTCCACCCCGGCCTCGTCGAGAGCCTGGATAACCTTCATCAGCGTGTCGACCACGCCCCTGACCACGCCATCGCTCGCCTCCATGCGCTGGATGGTCGGAAGCGAAACGCCGGCGCGCTCGGCGAGCGTCTTCTGATCGATGCCGGCCAGCGCCCTTGCGGCGCGCATCTGCGCGGCAGTGATCATCGGCCGGAATCCCCGTCTGAGTCTGCTGGAATAAGGTATAATACCATCATTGTGATGTTTCAAGCATTAGGATGAACGTCTGAGACGTAAGGGGGCGGCTGACCGATCATTAGATACTTCCCGGGATTGTGCCTAGGGTGTCCATCTAGGCAGGGGGTAACGCGGTTGAATTCTTCAAGACCTTCATGACCTGGGCGGCCTTGCTGTCGGTGGGCTGCGGGCACGGGCTGATCAACTGGCTGATCTAGTCTCCAGTCTCGCTGTCGCCGTTCAGGCGCTGCCCGCGCCATCGCTGCCACGCCCGGGCAGCGAGCCAGCACAGCATCGCCCAGACGAAGCCGGCGCACCAGCCGGCAAGCACATCCGATGGCCAGTGGACGCCAAGATAGATGCGGCTGATGCCGACCAGCAGCGTCGTCAGCACCGCCAGCGACAGCACATAGATCTTCGTCGTTCGACCGGGCAGGAAGCGTGCCGCCAGCGCGCCGAGCGTCAGATAGGTCACCGCCGACAGCATGGCGTGGCCGCTCGGAAAAGACAGCGTCGTTTCGTTGACGAGATGCGAGACGAGTTCGGGGCGCGGCCGGTCGATGCCGGCTTTCAGCAGGCTCGACAGCACCTGACCGCCGGCCACCGCCACGAAGATGAAAAGGGCGGTCGCCGGCCTGCGGATAAGCAGGAGATAGACGATTACCGCCGTCACGATCAGCACCAACACGCTGCCGCTGCCAAGACTTGTGATGTCGCGCATCGCCCCTTGCAGCCACAGCGGGCCGATCGGGCTGTCAGGGCGCCCCGCCTGGCGGAAGGCGAGCAGGATTTCGGTGTCGAAGGCGTGCGGCGTGGTGGCGCGCGCAATCTCCATCAGCTCCTCGAATCCCCACAGGCCGGCGGCGATGACCAGGCCGGCCAGCAGCACCGGGAATTCGACCCGGTTGAGCAAAGCGTTCGCGGCGTTCTTCATCGGCAATTCGCCCGTTACAGCCGGCCTTGCAGATAGGGTCCCAGCGTGATCAGCGCCACCGCTGCGATCGCCAGCATGATGCCGGTCGCCTGCAGCGCATTGACGCGCTCGCCGAAGAAGACCAGCGCCACGACGTTCACGGAGACCAGCTGGATGACGGCGGAAAGGCTGAACGACACCGACATGCCGAATTCGCGGATCAGCCGCAGCATGATCAGATTGCCCAGCGAATAGAGCGCCAGCGTCAGCGCTATCTTGCCAAGGCTCGGCGCAAGGCCCCATTGCTTGGCGGCTGTCGCCGCCAGCAGGAAAATGACCGTCGAAAAGCCGAGCTGCAGCAATCCCGAAAAACTCAACGTTTCGTCCCCTCTCGGAGCGGCTCCCGCCGCGTGCGTCGCGGACGTTGTTTCCCAAGCGCGCCGGGACGTCAAGCGACCTCGACCAAACGAAGCCCTTGGCAATGGCAAGCCGGAAGCTCAAAGTACTAACATCGCCCAATCTGTCGGTTCGAAGGGCGGTCAGGGGCTCATGATTCGCAGTTTTCAAAACCTGATGCGGCGCTGGAGCGAGCTTTCCCTTGCCCTGCAATTCGTCGTTGCCGGCGGCTTTGGCCTGCTGGCCGTCATGTTGGTGGTGGGCACCTGGGTGACGGCGCAGATCCGGGACGGCGTCATCCGCAATTCGGCCGCCACGACGGCGCTCTATGTCGACAGCGTGATTGCGCCGCTGCTTCCCGACTTGCGCAAGGACCAGGAGCTCAGCGAGTCCGTCAAGCAGGCGCTGGACGAGACGCTTGGCCAGGGTGCGCTCGGCAAGCGCCTCCAATCGTTCGTGCTCTGGCGCCGCGACGGCACGGTTCTCTACGCCAAGGAGGCGTCCCTGATCGGCCGCCGCTTCGGTCCGAGCGACAATCTGCGTTCCGCCTTCGAAGGCAATGTCGTCGCTGAATTCAATACATTCGATGATGATGAACGCGAGGAGAAGGCTACCGGCTTGCCATTGCTGGAGATCTACAATCCCGTGCGCGAGCCCTGGTCGGGCGAGGTGGTGGCGGTCACCGAGTTTTATGAGATCGCCGACGATTTCCAGGCCACCCTGGCGTCCGCCCTGTGGTCGAGCTGGCTGATCGTGGCCGGCGCGACGCTCGCGGCATTCCTGCTCCTGTCGGGCATCGTCCTGCGCGGCAGCCGCACCATCGACGATCAGCGTGGGGCACTGCGCCGCCAGGTCTCGGAGCTGCAGGGTCTGGTGGCGCAAAACAGTGCCTTGCGACTGCGCGTGCAACGGGCGTCCCGCCGCGCCACCGCGCTCAACGAAAGATATCTGCGCCGGATCGGCGCCGACCTCCATGACGGCCCGGCCCAACTCGTGGCACTGGCGGCGCTGCGCATGGACAGCCCGATATTTTCCAGCGACGGCCATTCGAGCGTAAGCCGTTCGACCGAGGTCGCAATGATCCGCAAGACACTGGAGGACGCGATGCGCGAAATACGCGGCATCTGCACCGGCCTTGTTTTGCCGCAGATCGAGACGGCTGCCGCAACCGACATTCTGCGGCTGGCGGTCAAGGAACACGAGCAGAGGACGGGAACGTCGGTGACGCTGACGCTGACCGGACAGTTGCCAGAGCCCGGCGCCTCCGAGAAGATCAGCATCTATCGTTTCGTCCAGGAAGGGCTGAACAACGCCTATCGCCATGGGTTGGGCAAGGATCAGGCGGTGAGTGCGGGGATGAAAGGTGGCCGGCTTTTTGTCGAAGTGTCGGACGGCGGGCCCGGCTTCGATCCGGCGGCACGGGTCGAGGGTCTCGGCCTCGCCGGCCTCAGGGAGCGGGTCGAAAGCATTGGCGGACAGTTCGAAACCTTGACCGGGCCGCAAGGTACGCGTTTGGTGATCCGTCTATCGGTCGAGGAGCAAGCATGACTGGGACCATTCGCATCGCCATTGTCGACGATCACCCCCTCTTTCGCGAAGGTGTGACGCGCAGCCTGTCGGAGATCGGAGGCTTCGAGATGGTTGGCGAGGGCGCCACGGCGCAGGATGCCGAACGCCTCGCCACGACGGTGCGGCCCGACATCTTGCTGCTCGATATCTCCATGCCGGGCGGCGGGCTGACCGCCGTCGCAAGCATCCTGGCCAGCCATCCGGCCCAGAAGATCGTCATGCTGACCGTTTCGGAGGCCAACGCCGATGTGACAAAGGCGCTGAACGCAGGGGTGAATGGCTATGTCCTCAAAGGCGTCGGGTCGCGCGGGCTCGCCGACATCCTGCGCAATGTCGCAGCCGGCGAAAGCTATCTGTCGCCGACGCTGTCGGCCCGGCTGCTTTCGGATCTCCAGTCCCAGCAGCCGACCGACGGCATTGCGGAACGGCTGCGGCAGCTCACCGATCGGCAGACCGAAATCCTGCGGCTGGTGGCGGAGGGGCTGAGCAACAAGGAAGTCGCCTTGCGGCTTGAGCTGCAGGAGAAGACCGTCAAGCATCACATGACCGGGGTGCTGTCGAAGCTCAATGTGCGAAACCGCACCGAAGCGGCCTTGATGATGCGTGAGTTGCGCGACCGCGACAGGCCTTCCTAGAGCAACGAGAGCATGATGCCGAAAGGTGTGAAGCGGTTTTCGGAAGACATCATGCTCTATCTCTTTGATTTAGAGGCGGATTCGGTTTTCAGGCCGCTTCGACCTGAAATCATCCGGATTGCGCAAAACAATAATTGAACGGTTGCGTGCCTCCGCAAGGTGCGGACCGCGCAAAGCGCGTCGCGCCTCGAGACCGGCGTGGCACCGCCAAAACGATGTCACCTCCGCCGGGGGGCGGCGGAGGTGACGTGCAAAGCTGACCGTTGCCTGTTGGCCAGCTTCACAAGGCCTTGAGACGATCGGCATCGGCCGGCGTGGCCTGGCGGTCGATGATCGTGCGACCGAGCGCGTCCTTCATGCTGAAACGTCCGTTCTCGAGCTTTTCCGTTATGCCGTCGGGATGCCGGACCGTGATCTTGTTGCCGGTCACGTCGACCTTGTCACCGGTCTTTGCATTGACATGGCTTCCGCTCTTACCCTGATTGGATCCCGATTTGCCGCTGTTGCCGTTATTGCCGCTGTTGCCATTCCCGCTATTCCCGCCGCTGTTCCCTCCATTGCCGCCGCCGGAATTGCCGCCGTTGCCGCCGCCACCACCGCTGTTACCGCCACCCTTGGCGTATGCGCCGGCGGTGTGGATGCCGGGAACGGAGCCGTCCAGGACAATTTGGTAGGGAGCAATCGTCAACGCCAGCGCCGCTGCCGATTTGAGCGCCAGCCGGCAACAACGGGTCGTGACCGATCTGTGCATTTTGATCTCCGACGACTGAGCCCGGCGCGCCCCACCCCAACGTTGCAGTGCAACAACATTGCCGAAAGACGCGGCGCCCGGAAGCGACCTCCGACCGTTGCGGTTGTCAACTAGGACCATTGCAAGCGCAAGATTGGACTAAAGTCCCAAGCGTATGCTACATTAGCTTCGCATGAACGGCGCCGGGACCGCCATCGCTAAATGGGAGACTCGCTTTCCCTACGCCTGACGACGGCAGACGCCGAACATCAAGTCACCTCCGCCGGGGGCGGCGGAGGTGACTTTGTCGAGCCGGCTTTGTCCGTTGATCCGTTTGCAAGACTGACGTCATGCGCCGTTGCAGGATGCGCGGCGAAACATGCCGCCGAAGGTCTCCTTCATCTCGAAAAGACGATTCCGGAGCAGTTCACAACCTTCGGGAAGGCTGAGCCAGCGCTGCGCGTACTGCCTGTCGCGTCTGAAAGGTCTCCCGATGTCACGAAAATGTGACCCGGCGATTATAAGGGGGGTCAAACAGGTACCCCACGCTCCAGCCACCCAACAGCCAGAGGCAAGCCACCATGACTGACCTTCGCTCCCCCGACACCCGATTCCGCACCAGCCTGCTCGAGGAAAACGACGGCCCGGCCATCAACGCCTCCGACAACCGCACCATGGGCGAGATCATCGCCGCGCGGTTCTCGCGCCGCGGCTTCCTCAAGGGCTCGCTGGCCGTCTCGGCCATCGCCGCCACCGTCAGCCCGCTGGCGCTGATCAGCGCCGACGAGGCCAGGGCAGCGGAAGGCTCGGTCTTCGCGTTCGACGAACTCGAGGCCGGCATCGACGACAAGCACCATGTCGCGCCGGGGTACGATGCCGATGTCCTGCTGCGCTGGGGCGATCCGCTTTTTGCCGATTCGCCCGACTTCGACCCGACGAAACAGTCGGCCGAGGCCCAGGCGAAACAGTTCGGCTACAACAATGACTATGTCGGCTACATTCCGATCGACGGCTCGGCCGAACATGGCCTGCTGGTGGTCAACCACGAATACACCAATCCGCATCTGATGTTCCCGGGCATCGTGAAGATCGTCGAAAAGGACGGCAAGAAGTCGGCCGAAGTCGCACCCCTCTCGAAGGAGCAGGTCGATGTCGAGATGGCCGCCCATGGCGGCACCATCGTCGAGATCCGCAAGGACGGTGGCAAATGGCAGGTGGTGCGCGACGGCAAGCTCAATCGCCGCATCACCGCCAACACCGAAATGGCGCTGTCCGGCCCCGTCGCCGGCCATGACCGCGTCAAGACCAAAGCCGATCCGTCCGGCACCAAGGTTTTCGGCACCGTCAACAATTGCGCCGGCGGCGTCACGCCCTGGGGCACCTATGTGATGGCCGAGGAGAACATCCATGGCTATTTTTCCGGCGAGCTGCCGGAAGACCACAAGGAAGCCGCGAACTACAAGCGTCTCGGCATTCCCGAAGGCGCCTATGAATGGGCGGCGCATTACGAGCGTTTCGACCTCGCCAAGGAACCCAACGAAGCCAACCGCTTCGGCTGGATCGTCGAGGTCGATGTCAACGACCCGACCTCGACGCCGAGGAAGCGCACCGCCATGGGCCGCTTCAAGCATGAGGGCGCCGAATCGATCGTCGCCAAGGACGGCCGCGTCGTCTTCTATCTCGGTGACGACGAGCGCTTCGACTATGTCTACAAGTTCGTGACCAGGGCCGCGTTCAATCCGAACGACCGTGCCGCCAACAAGGACCTGCTCGATGATGGCACGCTGCATGTCGCCAAGTTCGCCGAAGATGGCACGGTCGAATGGCTGCCGATCGTGTTCGGCCAGGGGCCGCTGACGGCTGAAAACGGTTTCACTGGCCAGGCCGACGTGCTGATCGAGACGCGCCGCGCCGCCGACCTGCTCGGCGCCACCAAGATGGACCGCCCGGAAGACGTTCAGCCCAATGGCGTCAACGGCAAGGTCTATGTCATGCTGACCAACAATTCGAAGCGCAAGGCCGACCAGGTCGACGCTGCCAACCCGCGCGCCGAAAACGCCTTCGGCCACATCATCGAGATCGCCGAGGACGGCGGTGATTTCACGGCCGCCAAGGGCAAGTGGGAAGTGCTGCTGAAATGCGGCGATCCCTCGGTTGCCGATGTCGGTGCCACCTTCTCGACGGCAACGACGGCCAATGGCTGGTTCGGCATGCCCGACAATTGCGCGGTCGATTCGGCCGGGCGTCTCTGGGTCGCGACCGACGGCCAGGGTCCGAAAGCCACCGGCCGCACCGATGGCTTATGGGCGGTGGACACGGAGGGGGCCGCGCGGGCGACCTCGAAACTGTTCTTCCGCGTGCCGATCGGCGCCGAAATGTGCGGTCCGCTGTTTGCGCCCGACGACCAGACCGCCTTCGTCGCCGTCCAGCATCCGGGCGACGGCGGAGAGGACTGGGAAGCGTTCGGGCGCCCGTCCTACTATGAGGACCTGTCGACGCGCTGGCCCGACTTCAAGCCCGACATGCCGGTGCGGCCGTCGGTGGTCGCCATCACCAGACAGGGCGGCGGCAAGATCGCGGTCTGATTGCCCACTCGCATGGGCAGCAGCGGCGCAGAATTAGCACCGCTGCTGCGCCTTGAGCCGCGGCATGTATCCCTTGGGCTGCGGAGCAACTCCTGGGGTCTGCGCCGCGTCGCTTCGCTCCTTGCTACGCCTCAGGATGGCGAGGCGACGGGGCGAAATCCGTCAAGCCTCGGGAAAGATTGGCAATTTAAACATGGCGCTCTAGGTCTTTATCAGGAGATCGCCATGTCGAAGTCCGTCTATGACCGTGGCTTGCTCAAGCCAGCCGATATCGCCAAGCTGCAGCGCGTGTTCGACGAGGCCTGCCGGCGGCGCGAGGCACATCCCGATTCCGCCGACGCGCGGGAAATCGCGCTTAACCTGCTCGCCTTGCACAATGCCGGCATGGTGGAAGAGGACATGCTGATGGAAGCCGTCGGTTTCCGGCGGCTGGAACCGAAATCAGCGTGATGCGCTGGATTGGTGCGAGGCCGACCTTGCAATTCGTTTGGCGATCGCCTTGGCCAGGATGCCGGCATTGGCGAAGCAGCCGCGAATGCTTGGCCGCATGCCGGTGAACCACAGACCGGGAAATTTTGGATCGGCTTCGCCACCGTTGAAGAGCGGAACGCCCTTGGCGTCGAGCACGCCGAGCTTGCCGAGCATGGGCTCCAGCCCCGTGCGGTAGCCTGTCGCGGCAATGACGATGTCGGGATGGATCAGGCTGCCATTGGCCAGGATCACGCCATCGCGGGTGAATTCCCGTATGCCCGGCACGACGGTGATCTTGCCGGCCTTGATGGCGCCGACGGCGCCGTCGTCGGCGGCGATCGCGGTGTAATCCGAGCTCAGGCGGCTGGCGCCGCCCGCAGGCGCGGGCGGCAGGCCGAATTTGGTCAGGTCGCCGAAAACCAGCCGCTGCGTTGCCGCCATCACCGCATCGGCGAGCCGCAACGGCAAGCGCGCCATGATCGGCGAAAGCCGGTGCACGGCGATCTTGCAGATGCGCTTGGGCAGCAGGGCGGGACCGTTGCGGGCCGACAGCCAGATGGCGGCCGTGTCTATGCCGGCCAGATGATTGAGCGCATCGAAGCCCGAATTGCCGGCGCCGACGACCAGCACTTTTTGGCCCGCATAGGCTTGCGCGTCACCAAAATCCGCCGAATGGATGATGCGCCCGACGAAATCCTTCATGCCTTTCCATTCGGGCGTGAACGGCTGCCTGTCGCGGCCGGTGGCGATGACGACATTGCGGGCCAAGCGCGGTCCGGCGCTGGTGCGCAATGCCCAGTGATCGCCCTTGAAGGTGATCTCTTCGACCGCGACGCCAAACTGCACCGGCAGCCGGTTCTCCTTCTGGAAATCGTTCATGTGGCGGATGACGACCATTCTTTGCGGAAAGGCGGGCGTGCCAGGGGGAAAGGCGAGACCAGGCAGCGAAGAAAGATCGCGATGGGTGTTGAGATGCAATTGCTGGTGGCGCCGGTGCCAGGGCTCGGCCAGCCGGCTTTCCTTTTCCAGGATCGCCGTAGGCACGCCGGCGTTCATCAAGGCATGCGCGGCGGCCAGCCCGGCAGCACCGGCGCCGACAACGATTGCCGGCTCGACCGTGGCCGGCAAATCCGCAACCGATCTGATTGTCGTATCAGTCATTCACTCGAATCCCGTTGGACGTCCCGCCCCAATGCTCGCAGGACGCTGTAACCGTTTGATCGCGCGCAGGATCCCCTGCAGCAAACCGCAGCCGAATTTCGAGCGATGCGATTTAGCGCCACACGCCGGGCCGCGGTTGCGCTCTATATGGCATATGCGCGATATCAACGGTAATCAGGTCGCGGCAATGTGATTGATTCGAGGCCTTGGGTGGCTGGCGGGTCTCGGTTATCCCCCACGCGCATGCCCGAAATCGAGTCCGATTTTCGAGTCATGCGCAGAATCAAAGTGTTACAGCACCTTGGCGCGTCCTGGACGGCCGGCGCTGTAGGCGGCACGCGGAATCTCGACCATGCCCTCCTTGCGGTTCTATTTCGACAAGATCCTTGAGGCCGCCGCGCCCGAGGTCGAGCGGCAGGCGCTGACCCATATCGAACGCCTGGCACTGGTGCGCCGCTATGGCGACTTCTCGCTCGCCTATTCCACCGCCGTGCAAGGCAAGCTTTCCTATTTCGGCGACGCCGACGGCTACATCGCCTTCGGTACCAAGATGAAGCACCATTTCGCGCTCGGCGACCCGGTGGCGGCTCCGGCGCGTCGGGCCGATTACATCAAGCGCTTCGTCGAGACCGCCGGCAGCCCATGGTTCGTGCAGGTCGGCGAGGACACCGCACGCGTGCTGGCCGGCCTTGGCTACAAGGTCAATCGCCTCGGCATCGACACCCGCCTCTCCCTGCCCGAGCATGATTTTTCCGGGAAGCGCAACGAGACCGTGCGCTACTCCGAGCGCTGGCTGCTGAAGAAAGGCTTTTCGTTCGAAGAGGACAAGCGCACGATCTACCTCGACGAGATCGCCCGGCTTTCGGAAAACTGGCGCGGCGACCGCATCGTCAAGCGCTGGGAGATGGGCTTTCTCAACCGCCATTTCGCCGACCATCTCGGCACCGACATGCGCCGTTTCGTCCTGCACGGTCCCGATGGCGAACTGGTCGCTCTGCTCGACTTCGACCCGTTGTTTGCCGGCGGTAAGGTCATCGGCTACACCACCGCCTTCAAGCGCAAGCATCTCGACGCCTCACCGCATGCCGAGGTCGGCCTGACCAAATTCGCCGTCGACCGTTTTCGCGAAGAGGGCATCTCGGTGGTCACGCTCGGCCTGTCGCCGCTCGTCGATGTGGGCCCGAGCGGATTTGCCGAAAGCGATTTCTGGCGCAATGCCTTCCAGCGCGCCTATTCTTCGCCCTGGGTCAACCGCCGCAGGTTCAACCTGCAGGGCCAGGCGGCGTTCAAGCGCCGCTTCCACGGCGTCGAGGAGCCGGCCTACATCGCCTTCCGCAAGGGGACGTATGTCGAGATGCTGGGGTTGCTGCGGCTGATCAAGGCGATCTAGGTCTGGCGATATTCAGGTGAGGCCGGCCTGCAAATGGCGGCTTCCTGCGCTTCCTGCGCTTCCGGTGCTCACGTACGAAAAGTACGCTCCGCTCCGGTTCTCGGAATCCATCATTTTCGACTCGGCCTGACCTGAATCTCAACAGACCTAGCGGCGCTCAGGGCGCTTTCGCCGCTCAGTTCCTGAGCCGGTAGCCGGTCCTGAAGATCCAGGCGACGATCGCTATGCAGATCAGCAGAAAGACGATCGTCATGCCGAGGCTGATACCGACCGAGACATCGGATTTGCCGTAGAAGCTCCAGCGGAAGCCGCTGATCAGATAGACGACCGGATTGAACAGCGTCACCGTGCGCCAGATCTCGGGCAGCATGTTGATCGAATAGAAGCTGCCGCCGAGGAAGGTCAGCGGCGTGATGATCAACAGCGGCACCAGCTGCAGCTGCTCGAAACTCTTCGCCCAGATGCCGATGATGAAGCCGAACAGGCTGAAGGTCACCGCCGTCAGCACCAGGAAGGCGAGCATCCAGAACGGATGCAGGATGGTCAGCGGCACGAACAGCGAGGCGGTGGCCAGGATGATCAGACCGAGAAGGATCGACTTGGTCGCGGCACCGCCGACATAGGCGATGACGATCTCCAGATAGGAGACCGGTGCCGACAGAAGCTCGTAGATCGAGCCGACGAATTTCGGGAAATAGATGGCAAAGGAGGCGTTGGAGATCGACTGCGTCAACAGCGACAGCATGATCAGCCCCGGCACGATGAAGGCGCCGTAGCTGATGCCGTCGATCTCGGTGATGCGCGAGCCGATGGCCGAGCCGAAGACGACGAAATACAGCGATGTCGAGATGACCGGCGAGACGATGCTCTGCAGCACGGTGCGGAAAGCACGCGCCATTTCCATCCGGTAGATCGCCCATACGGCGCGAAGGTTCATGGTTCCCTCCTCACCAGATTGACGAAGATCTCCTCGAGCGAAGAGTTTTGCGTGTCGATATCGCGGAACTGGATGCCGCCCGCCTCGAGATCGCGCATCAACGAGGCGACGCCGGGCCTCTCGGCCTGATTGTCATAGGTGTAGGTCAGTTGCCCGCCATCGGGCGACAATTCCAGCGCATAGCGCGAGAGCGCCTCGGGAATGGCCGTCAGCGGATTGCGCAGTTCCAGCACCAGCCGCTTGCGGCCGAGCTTGCGCATCAGTTCGGCCTTGTTCTCGACCAGGATGATCTCGCCGCGGTTGATGACGCCGACCCGGTCGGCCATCGCCTCGGCTTCCTCGATATAATGCGTGGTGAGGATGATGGTGACGCCGTCCTCGCGCAGCCGGCGCACCATCGCCCACATGTCCTGGCGCAGCTCGACGTCGACGCCGGCGGTCGGCTCGTCGAGGAACAGGATGCGCGGCTCATGCGACAGCGCCTTGGCGATCATCAGCCGGCGCTTCATGCCGCCCGACAGGGTGATCGCCTTGGCGTCCTTCTTGTCCCACAGCGACAGGTCGCGCAGCACCTTCTCGACAAAGCCGGGGTTGGCCGGCTTGCCGAACAGGCCACGGCTGTAATTGACCGTCGCCCAGACGCTCTCGAAGGCGTCGATGGTCAGTTCCTGCGGCACCAGCCCGATCAGACCGCGCGCGGCGCGATAATCCTTGTTGATGTCGTGGCCGTCGACGGTGACGGTGCCCGACGAACGGTTGACGATGCCGCAGACGATCGAGATCAGGGTCGTCTTGCCGGCGCCATTGGGTCCAAGCAGCGCGAAGATCTCGCCGCGCTGAATGTCGAGATTGACTTCCTTGAGCGCGGTGAAACCGGTGGCGTAGGTCTTGGAGACCCCGGAAATGGACAGGATGGAAGGCATGGATGAAAACGGCTGCTTGAAAGAGGTCCCCTGATATAGGCCGAATGTCGGTGCTTGCAACCGCAAGTCAATGCCCTGCTGACAGTTCTCGACAATCGTGCCGGCCGGCCGTTGCAGGTGCGGCGCACAGGCCCGGAGTTGCACGGCACGCAACCGGCAAAATTGTCCTGTGGCGTTCAGCCTCGCGGCAGGACGCCGCTTTGACCTGAACTCGCTTCGGGCCTATCTTTCGCGAGTATTTGCAGCAGCCGGAGCCCATCATGGACCCGCTCATACTTTCGCGTATCCAGTTCGGCGCGAATATTTCATTCCATATTCTATTTCCGACGATCACCATTGCGCTGGGCTGGGTGCTGCTGTTCTTCAAGCTGCGTTACAACGCGACCAACGATTCCGCCTGGATGCGCGCCTATTTCACCTGGGTGAAGGTGTTCGCGCTGTCCTTTGCCATGGGCGTGGTTTCGGGCGTCACCATGAGCTTCCAGTTCGGCACCAACTGGCCGGGCTACATGGAAAAGGTCGGCAACATCGCCGGGCCGCTGCTGGCCTACGAAATCCTCACCGCCTTCTTCCTCGAAGCGGCCTTTCTCGGCATCATGCTGTTCGGCTTCCGCCGCGTCTCCAACCGCATCCACACGCTGGCGACGGTGCTGGTCGCCGGCGGCACCACCGTCTCGGCGTTCTGGATCATCGCGCTCAATTCCTGGATGCAGACGCCGGCCGGATTCGAGATGCGCGACGGCGTGGCGCATGCGGTCGACTGGTGGGCAATCATCTTCAACCCGTCGATGCCCTACAGGCTGACCCATATGCTGCTGGCGTCCGGGCTGACGGTGTCGTTCCTGATCGCTGGCCTGTCGGCGCTGCGCTATCTCACCGGCGACCGCTCGGAATCGATGTGGAAGGCGCTGCGCACCGGCGTCTTCACCGCGGCGATCCTGATCCCGATCCAGATCTTCGCCGGCGACCAGCATGGGCTGAACACGCTGGAGCATCAGCCGCAGAAGATCGCCGCCATGGAGGCCAACTGGAACACCGGCCCCAACGTGCCGCTGGTGCTCTTCGCGCTGCCCGACGAGGCGGCGAAGGAAAACAAATTCGAGATCGCCATTCCCGATGGGGCCAGCCTGGTGCTGCGGCACTCGACCAGCGGCGTGGTGCCGGGACTGAACGACTATCCCGGCAATCATCCGCCGGTCTTTCCGGTGTTCTGGGGTTTCCGCATCATGGTCGGCACGGGCATATTGATGCTGCTCGTCTCATGGTCGGCGGCCTTCTTCCTCAAGCGCCGGCACAGCCTGCCGAAGCCGCTGGCCATGCTGATGGTGCCGATGGCGCTGTCGGGCTGGCTGGCGACGCTGGCCGGCTGGTACACCACCGAAATCGGCCGCCAGCCCTGGCTGGTGACGGGCGTGCTGAAAACCGCCGACGCGGTCGGCCCGGTGGCCGGCAGCCATGTCGCGCTGACGCTCGCCATATACCTCGTTCTCTATGTGCTGTTGCTGATCGCCTATCTCGGCGTGCTGGTGCACCTGGCGCTGAAGGCGGCGAAGGACGGCGACAACTCGCCGTTGCCCGGCGTGCTCGACGCGCCGATGTCGCAGCCGGCTGCGGGGGAGTGATTTGATATGGCACTCCAGCCAGGCGCCGGCGCGGCCCCTCACCTGCCTGCCGGCATCCTCTCCCCGTATAGGGACGGGGAGAGGGGCGCTCGCATCGACGGTTTCGCCAATCACCAGCGTTGCAAGAAAAGCGCCGAGATTGGGGCCAGCCCCCTTCTCCCCGTCCCTATACGGGGAGAAGTGCCCGGCAGGGTGATGAGGGGCGGCGCCGACTTCGGCAATCGATCTGAAGCCTCGATAGAGCCCCATCCGATCACATCGCGATTAGCCGGCTCTGGTGAGTGAGGAGAAAAAGATGAGCTTCGACTGGCCAACCGCGCTTCCCCTCATCTTCGCCGGCCTGATGGGCCTCGCCATCCTGATCTACGTCATTCTCGACGGTTTCGATCTCGGCATCGGCATTCTGTTCGCCGCCGCTGAAGACGCCGAACAGGATACGATGATTGCCGCGATCGGCCCGTTCTGGGACGCCAACGAGACCTGGCTGGTGCTGGCCGTCGGCCTGCTGCTGGTCGCCTTCCCGCTGGCGCATGGCGTCATCCTGACGGCGCTCTACATTCCGGTCTTCGTGCTTTTGCTCGGGCTGATCCTGCGCGGCGTCGCCTTCGATTTCCGCGCCAAGGTGCCAGCTGGCCGCAAGCATCGCTGGAACCGTATTTTCTTCCTAGGTTCGCTCATCGCCTCGCTGGCGCAGGGCTATATGCTGGGCGTCTATGTGCTCGGGCTCGACGTCGGCCTCGGCGGCACGGCGTTCGGCGTGCTGGTGGCGTTCTGCCTTGCCGCCGCCTACGCGGCGATGGGCGCCGCCTGGGTGATCTACAAGACCGAAGGCGAATTGCAGAAGAGCGCGGTGCGCTGGCTGCGCACCGCGCTGGTGCTGACCGCGCTCGGCATGGCGGCGGTGTCGCTGGCGACGCCCTTCGCCAGCCCGCGCATCTTCGACAAATGGTTCGTCTGGCCGGAAATGCTTTATCTGTCGCCGCTGCCGATCCTGTCGGCGCTTTTGTTCCTGTGGCTGTGGCGGCAGACCTTCCATCTGCCGAAGCCCGACGACCGCCATTCGCTGATGCCGTTCCTGACGCTGGCCGCCATCTTCGCGCTCGGCTTTGCCGGTCTCGCCTGGTCGTTCTACCCGTTCGTGGTGCCCGATCGCCTGACCATCTGGCAAGCGGCTTCCGCGCCGGAGAGCCTGGCCATCATCCTGGCCGGCACCGTGGTCGTGCTACCGGTCATCATCTTCTATTCGTTCTATGCCTACCGGGTGTTCGGCGGCAAGGCGACGGATTTGACGTATGATTGAAGGGGATGGCGGGAGCTAATCTCCCCCCTCGAGGGGGAGATGTCGCCGAAGGCGACAGAGGGGGTCGCCACACGTAGAGCGCTAACCTCATTCTGTCGCAAG
>NZ_RZTE01000005.1:0-17481 GCF_003997415.1 Mesorhizobium sp. M7A.F.Ca.MR.245.00.0.0
CGGCGGGAGGGGTCGGAGCCTGCGGTGGGGGTTCCGTGGAAGGCGCGGCGGGACTGTCAGGCTGAGGTGCAGGCGGTGCGGCCTCTTCCTCACTCAGAACCTGGTCAGTCCTGGCCTTGATCTCATCGGCCGTCTGCTGGCTTATCAGCCCGTTGCTGACGGCGAAGCCAGCAACCAGAGCGACAAGGGCTGCAATGATTGCAGCTTTCACCTTCTTCGACATCCATAGGCGCCTTGTTCATGACACCCAACCCACGGCGAAGGGTGCCGCAACCTTGGCGAAGGGTCAATCCTTTTGGCTGCAGTCTCTGCTCACGTGCAACGAAATCAACTGGTTACAAACGAAAAACGCCGCCCATTGGGCGGCGTTTCGGCATTGCAGCGGGAAACCAGATTACTTGATCTTGGTTTCCTTGAATTCGACGTGCTTCTTGGCGACCGGGTCGTACTTGCGGAACGACAGCTTGTCGGTCTTGGTGCGGCTGTTCTTGCTGGTCACGTAGAAGAAACCGGTGTCGGCGGTCGACAGAAGCTTGATCTTGATGTTTGCGGCTTTGGCCATGATATCAGTCCGTTTGTTCGTGGGGTTTTGGCCGCTGGAGCACGGGGAAACACCCGGACGCGGGAAACTTGGCGCGACACATAAAGAACGCGCCCGGAAAGTCAAGCCCGGCAAGCCTGGTGCGACCCGCCTGAGCCTGCTGGTGAACGGAAATCATGCGGTTTCTGTCGCCGGTGACGCAACCTTCTTCCAGTCTCCGGTCGTGTTCCACCAGCGATTCGGATTGGCGCGGTCGTCCAGTCCCTTGGAACGGCTGGCGAGAATCGGTTGAATGCGGATCACCGGTTCCTGGTAGGAATGGGCCTGGAAAATCGCCTCGACGACGCGGGCGGCCAGCACCTGATCGTCCGGCAGTTCGAAGGAAACCTCGACCGTGCCGGGCCGCCGCCGCAATTCGGTTTCGGCACCGGCGGCCGCACCGTCAAGCGGCCTGTAGCGTTCGATGCCGTGCGCCGACTGATAGGCATTGCGGTCATATTTGCCCATGGCCAGCGGCGCAATCGCCACCACAGCATCCATGATGCGGTCGACGTCGGCGGCCGGAGCCTGGAAGGTCACGAGCAGAAGCAGTGTCATTCGTAGCGATGTGGTTTCAAAGCCGCTGTCGATCATGGAAGTGTCCTCAAGTGTTTTGGGACACTCTTTTAGCCCTGTGCTCCTGACACGGTTCTGTCAGCAGCCTGCCACCGTGCGTGCCAAATGCAGGGCTGGCGGCAGTTGCGCTACAGCAGGATCTTGCGAACCAACCTGACGGCGACCAAAGCGATATAGGCGGCGAAGAACAGGCCGAGCGACCAGCCGAAGCCGGACGGGCCGAACGCATCCATGCCGATGCCGATCGCCTGCGGGCCGAGCACCATGCCGACACCGTAGCACAGCACGAAGGCGGCGTTGGCCGACGCCAGTTCATGGCCGGAAAGCTGCGAGCCGAGATGGGCAAGGCCGATCGTGTACATGGCAGCGACGACGCCGCCCCAGACGAACAGAAGCGCGGCCATCAAATGCCAATTCTGGGCGAAGAAGGGCATGAAGACGGTGCCGATAAGACCGACCGTGGCGCAGGCAATCAGCAGGTAGCGGCGATCGCTGACGCGATCGCTGATCATGCCGATCGGGATCTGCAACAACACATTGCCGAGGCCGATCATGGTCAGCAGAAGGGCCGCATCGGCCTCGGAATAGCCGATGCGGCTACCATAGATCGGGAACAGCGCAAAGCCGCCGGTTTCCACCGCGCCGAACACCAGCACGGCTGCGGTCGCCGACGGCACCAGCCAGATGTAGCGCAGGAAATTGCTGGTTTCGCCATCCGAGGCGATCGAGGGGCTCTCGTTGCGTGCTGCCAGCACGGGTATCGCCGCCAGCGTCACCAAGGCGATGATGACGCCGAACGGCCTGAAGCCGGAACTGCCGAGATGGGCGAACAGCCACGGTCCGGCGGCAAAGCCGAGTGACAGGACAGTGGCGTAAATGCCCAGCACAAGGCCGCGCCGGTGCGGCGGCGCCGAGGTGCTGATCCAGAATTCGGACAGGATGAACAGCACCGTCAGCGCAATGTGCAGCACGATGCGCAGCGGAAACCACATCCAGAAATCGGGTGCGAAATGAAAGCCGACAAAGGCCAGCGCGCCGGCGGCGATCATGGCGATCATCGTCCAGGCAACGCCGAACCGCATGGCGAGCGGGGTCGCCAGCGGCGCACCGGCGATCGAGGCGAGGCCGGCAACGGCGGTGTTGAGGCCGATCATCGAAGCCGAATGGCCGCGCGTTTCAAGGATGACGCTGAGCAGCGGCATGCCGAGGCCGATGGCGATGCCGACGACGCTGATCGACGAGATCGCCGCCACCATCGGCAGCCAGTGTACGCGTTCGTCGCCCTGTGGTTGGGTATCGACCGTCATGGGATGCTGAATACTCTGCCTGTTTGATCTAAGGAAAGTGCTGAGCGCTTTTCCCGGGAAAACCGCGTCACACTTTTCCTGGAATTGCTCTAGAGAAGTTCGCGGGTGAAGCGGCTGCGGACAAGCCGGTAGAAGGGCACGGGTCCGCCTGGACGCAACAGTGGATCATGGGCGAGGCGCTTTTCCAGCTCGTCCAGGATCAATCGGGTGATGTCGGGTATGTCGGCTTCCCTGGCCTTGGCGAGCGGCAGCCAGACCAGCTCTTCGAGCTCGTTGGTGGGACCGCCACCGGGCAGTTCGACGGCGACGTCGTCACGCCAGGCGCTGAAAAAGCGGGTGTCGAAGCGGCGCACCCGGTTGGGCGGCGTGATGGCGCGCGCAACGAAGCGCAGCATGTCGAGAGAGGGTTGCACGCCGTGTTCGGCAAAGCCTTGCCAATCGGGCCTGGGGGTTGCGAAAGCACCCTTGCGGCCGATCAGCAGCCCGGCTTCCTCATAGGTTTCGCGGATGGCGGACAGGGCGATGGCGCGGGCTCGTGCGGCGCTTGTGCGGCCCGGTCCGGCGATCAGCCTGGCTTCCTGCTCCGGGTGCAATGCGGCGACGACCGGTATGCGGCTGTCGGCCGGATCGGTGCGGCCGCCGGGAAAGACGAACTTGCCCGGCATGAAGGCGTGGCCGGCATGACGGCGACCCATCAGAACCAGCACGTCATCGTCCTTGCGGTCGAGCAGGATGAGGGTTGCCGCGTCGCGCGGGCGAATTGGCCGGTCGCTATGAGCGATCATGCTCCGCTCGATCCTGTCGACTTCCGCCTTGGTCATACCGTCCATGCGCAGGACCTAGCGGAAACTTCTGGCAAGCGAAAGTGGCCTTTCACGGTCGGTATGTTGCGCCAGGCAGCATTCTTGGCTGCGGCCTAGGCTCCGGGATGCGGCTCGATCACGTCGTGCTCGCCGCCGAAGCCGTGCATATAGAAGGCCCATTGCAGTCCGATGACGGCACCCTTGATCGGCTGCAGCAACGCAACCGACAAAAGGATGGTCAGCGGAACCCAGATGGCGATGTGCTGCCATGTGGACAGCGTCGACGTGGCCTCAACGCCCATGAAGGCGCCCAGCACGACATGGCCGACGATGACGATGACCAGATAGGCGGGCAGGTCGTCGGCCCGGTGGTGATGCAATTCCTCGCCGCAGACACTGCATGTGTCGACGGTCTTGGTGAAAGCGCGAAACAGCTTGCCTTCGCCGCAATGCGGGCAGCGGCCGAGCAGGCCGCGCTTCATCGCCGTCCACAGCGGGCGCGCGGTCCGGCCCGAGTGATGTTCTCCGCCGAAAACCTGTTCTTCCATGGCTGTTGTCATCATCGTCTCCTGCCGCGCGAACCCGGTCGCGATTGCGACGCGCGAGCGCGGCCCTTGGCCTTGTGAAACGACCGCTTGGAGCCCGGCAGAGGCTTCGGGTCGGTCAACATCTCGAAGCGCATCGCCCCGGCCATCGGCGCCACCTCGATGAGACGGACCTCCACGCGGTCCGCGAGTTGGTAGCCTTTGCCCGAGCGTTCTCCGAACAGGGAGCGGGCCGTTTCGTCGTATATATAGTAATCGCCGTTCAATGTTGACACCGGGATGAAACCATCCGCGCCGTACTGCGGCAATTGGACAAATAGTCCTGACTTGGTGACGCCGGAGATGCGGGCATCGAACCGGTCGTCGACGCGTTCGGCGAGATAGGCGGCGATCAGACGGTCGACCGTGTCCCGCTCGGCCGCCATTGCACGGCGTTCCGTGCCGGAGATCAGCACGGCGACATCTTCGAGCCGTGCCGCTTCGTCCTGCGTCAGCCCGCCCGGACCCAGGCCGAGTGCGGCAATAAGTCCGCGATGCACGATCAAATCGGCATAGCGGCGGATCGGCGAGGTGAAATGCGCATAGCGGCGGAGGTTGAGACCGAAATGGCCGATGTTCTTTGGCGAGTATTCGGCTTGGCTCTGCGAGCGCAGAACCACTTCGTTGACCAGGCCTTCATTGTCGGCGCCGCGCACGCGCTCCAAAATGCCGTTGAACTGGCTTGGCTGCATCTGCGCGCCGCGCGCAAGTGACAGGCCCAATGTCTGCAGGAACTCGCGCAGCGATTCCTGTTTGGCCAGTGATGGCGCGTCATGGACGCGATAGACCAATTCCTGTTTCTTCGCCTCGAGCGTTTCGGCCGCCGCGACATTGGCCTGGATCATGAATTCTTCGACGAGCTTATGGGCATCGAGCCGGTCCGGCACGATGACGCGATCGACGGTGCCGTCCGGCTTGAGCACGATCTTGCGCTCGGGCAGGTCGAGTTCGAGCGGCTGGCGGCCGTCGCGGCCGCGCTTCAGGATCGCATAGGCGTCCCACAGTGGCTTCAGCACGGTTTCGAGGATCGGACCTGTCTTGTCGTCCGGCGCGCCGTCGATTGCCGCCTGAGCCTGTTGGTAGGCGAGCTTTGCCGCCGACTTCATCATGACGCGATGGAAGGAGTGCCTGAGCTTGCGGCCCTCGGCTGAAAAAACCATGCGCACGGCGAGCGCCGGACGGTCCTGGCCCTCCCGCAGCGAGCAGAGATCGTTGGAGATGCGCTCGGGCAGCATCGGCACGACGCGATCCGGGAAATAGACCGAATTGCCGCGCTTCAATGCTTCGCGGTCGAGCGCCGTGCCGTAGCGCACATAGGCGGCGACGTCGGCGATTGCGACAGTGGCAACCACGCCGCCGGGGTTCTTCTCGTCGAGATCCGGCGTGGCGAAGACGGCGTCGTCATGGTCCTTGGCGTCGGCCGGATCGATGGTGATCAACGGCAGGTCGCGCCAATCCTCGCGGTGATCCAACGTCGCCGGTTTGACCGCTTCGGATTCTGCGATGACGTCGGCCGGGAAGATATGCGGAATGTCGTGCGCGTGGATGGCGATCATCGAGACCGCCTTTTCGCTGGTCAGAGAGCCCAGCACGTTGAGCACCTTGGCCCTCGGCAGCCCATAGCGGGAAGCCCGCGCCGGCTCGACCTCCACCAGATCACCGTTCTTGGCGCCGTTCTGGAATTCCTTGTCGACGATCAGTTCGGGCTGGCGCCGTTCCACCGGCTCGATGCGGAAGGTGCCGTCCTGCAAGATGCGAAAGACACCGAGCACGGCATCGGTACGTTTTTCGAAAATCTTCACCACCCGCCCGGTGTAGGCGGGGCCGCCCAGGGCGACGTTCGTGTCGTCGGCCGGAAAGGTCTTGGCCAGCACGCGGTCGCCAATGCCGGGCGCCGGTCCACTGCCACTGCGCGACAGGCGGATGGAAACGATGGGCGGCGGCCCGTTGGCCGTGTGTTCGGTTGGGCGCGCCAAGAGCACGCCATCGGCATCGCGGTCGAAAATATCGAGGACCGTGACATGGGGCAGGGCACCGACGCGAGCCAGCCCCTTGCGCTCCTTGGTGAGGACGCCTTCGTCCTGCAAGTCGCGCAAAATATCCTTCAGCCAGATGCGGTCGTCGCCGCGCAGTGCGAACGCCTTGGCGATGTCGCGTTTGCCGGCGCGATCGGGATTTTCGGCGATGTAGCGCAGGATTTCGTCACGCGAGGGCCGGTAGTCGTCCTTGACCTTGGCCCTGGTGTCGGCGGTGCGCGGATCGCCGTGGGTTCTGCCGGTGATCTTGCGCGCCACGCTGTCCTATCCTTTTTTCTTCGCGGCCGGCTTCTTCGCAGCCGGCTTCTTGGCTGCCGCCTTCTTGGTCGCCGGGGCCTTGGCCGCGGCTGCCTTTCGGAACGGCTTCTTGCCGCCGCCGCCCTTGGCTTCCTTCTCGGCAATCAACGCCAGCGCATCCTCGATCGTCACCGACTGCGGATCCTTGCCCTTGGGCAGCGTAGCATTGACCTTGCCGAAATTCACGTAGGGCCCGTATTTGCCGTCGCGCACGACGATCTTGCCGCCGCCATCGGGATGGTCGCCAAGCTCCTTCAGCGCTGCGGCAGTACCGCCATTGCGGCCGCCCTTGCCCTTCAGCTGCTTCTCGGCGATCACCGATACGGCGCGGTTGAGGCCGATCGAGAACACGTCCTCGATGCTTTCGAGATTGGCATAGGTGCCGTCATGCAGCACGAAGGGGCCGTAGCGGCCAAGCCCGGCTGAGATCATCTTGGCGGTTTCCGGATGCTGGCCGACATCGCGCGGCAGCGACAGCAGCGCCAGCGCCTTTTCGTGGTCGATCGACTCGGCCGTCCAGCCCTTGGGCAGGCTGGAACGCTTGGCCTCCTTGCCGTCGCCACGCTGCAGATAGGGGCCGAAGCGACCGCTGCGCAGCGTGATTTCCTCTGACGTGTAAGGGTCCTTGCCGATCACCTTGGTGCCGTCCTCGCCGCCGCCATTCTCGCCATTGGGATTGGCGGCATCGCCGAGCTGGCGGGTGAAGGAGCATTCGGGATAGTTGGAGCAGCCGACAAAGGCGCCGAACTTGCCAAGCTTCAGCGACAGATTGCCGGTGCCGCATTTCGGGCAGATGCGCGGATTGGAGCCGTCCTCCCGCGTCGGGAACACCAGCGGCGCCAGTTCTTCATTGAGCGCGTCGAGCACGTCGGTGACGCGCAGTTCCTTGATGTCGGCGACGGCGCCGGAAAAATCCTTCCAGAAATCGCGCAGCACGTCCTTCCAGGCGAGCTTGCCGTCGGAAATCTCGTCGAGCTTTTCCTCGAGGGACGCGGTGAAGTCGTATTCGACATAACGCTTGAAGGAGCTTTCAAGAAAGGCCGACAGCAGCCGGCCCTTGGCCTGCGGCACCAGCCGGCGCTTGTCGATGGTGACGTAGTCTCGGTCCTCGAGCGTCTTCAGGATCGCCGTATAGGTAGAAGGCCGGCCGATGCCGAGTTCTTCCAGCTTCTTGATCAGCGAAGCTTCGGAATAGCGCGGCGGCGGCTCGGTGGTGTGCTGGGTGGCATTGATCGCCTGGCGGGCAAGCTGCTCGCCGGCGCGGATTTCAGGCAGGCGGCGGTTTTCCTCGTCTTCCGCATCGTCGTCCTTCTGGTCGGTGTAGGCGGCGATGAAACCGTCGAACCGAACGACCGAACCGATGGCACGCAGCTCTGCGGTGCGCGATCCGTTGACCGCTTCGATCTCGGCGGTGGTGCGCTCGATCTCGGCTGGCTGCATCTGGCTGGCGATGGCGCGCTTCCAGATCAGCTCATAGAGTCGCATCTGGTCGGAATCGAGATATTGCCTGACCGATGCCGGGGTGCGCATGAAATCCGTCGGGCGGATCGCTTCGTGCGCTTCCTGGGCATTCTTGGCCTTGGCGGTGTATTGGCGCGGCTTTTCCGGCAGGTATTTCGGACCGAATTCCTTGGCAATGGCGTCGCGTGCGGCGTCGATCGCCTCGGGTGCCATCTGCACGCCGTCGGTTCGCATATAGGTGATGAGACCTGTGGTCTCGCCGCCGATCTCCATGCCTTCATAGAGCCGTTGCGCCACCTGCATGGTGCGGCTGGCCGAGAAGCCGAGGCCCGATGAGGCGGCCTGCTGCAGCGTTGAAGTGGTGAAGGGCGGGCCGGGATTGCGCTTGGTCGGCTTGGCTTCCACCGACACCGCCTTGAAGGTCGCGCCTTCGAGCATCGATTTGATGTCGTCGGCTTGCGCCTTGTTGGAAATGTCGAGCTTCTGCAGCTTCTTGCGATCGAAGGCGGTCAGCCGCGCTTCGAAATTCTCGTTGCGCGGCGTGCCCAGCAGTGCAGCGATCTGCCAGTATTCCTCGCGGATGAAGCGCTCGATCTCGGATTCACGGTCGCAGACCAGGCGCAGCGCAACCGACTGGACGCGGCCGGCCGAGCGGGCGCCCGGCAGCTTGCGCCACAGCACCGGCGACAGCGTGAAGCCGACGAGATAATCCAGCGCCCGGCGGGCGAGATAGGCATCGACCAGCGGCGCATCGATCTGGCGCGGATTGGCCATTGCCTCCAGCACCGACGATTTGGTGATGGCATTGAAGACGACGCGGCTGACCGGCTTGTCCTTCAGCGCGCGCTTCTGCTTCAGCACCTCCAGCACATGCCAGGAGATGGCTTCACCTTCGCGATCCGGGTCGGTGGCGAGGATCAGGCCATCGGCATCCTTGACCGCCTTGGCGATGTCGGCAAGCCGCTTGCCCGAGGCCGTGTCGACCGCCCAGGACATGGCGAAATCCTCATCCGGACGCACCGAGCCGTCCTTGGCCGGCAAATCCCTGATATGGCCGAACGAGGCCAGAACCTTGTAGTTCTTGCCGAGGTATTTGTTGATTGTCTTCGCCTTGGCCGGCGATTCGACGACGACGACGTCCATGAGGTCTCATATCAGCTGTGGTGCGGCAGAAGAATTCCGCTGCGCGCGACGAAATCTCGTTCTATTTGTCGCTCACATGGCCGCGCTTTTGCATCCGGTCAAGGGGAAGCGCCCAAATTGCGGGCCGGCCCGCGGCAATACACTCTTAGAGTGTATGGAGAAAATCACAGAATTTGGGAAAGGGAGATGGTGGTCCCCGAGTGAGCGGAAACGACCCGTTTCATTTTTCCGCCGAGTCGTTGAAATGCTGCCCAAACCGGAAGGGCTACATTTATAAGGGCCTGTTCGATGCCGGCCGCCGGGTGCATGGAGATGCCCGGCGACCAGCCCTTGTCCCGCCAGCAAGCGGGATTGACGTACTTAGTCGGCCTTAACGATATGCCAGACCTCGCCGACGCCGTCGCCGGTCACATCGCCGGGCTTCTTGTCCTTGATGAAGGTGTAGACCGGCTTGCCGTCATAGGCCCACATCTTGGTGCCGTCGGTGCGGTCGACAACGGTCCATTCGTCGTCCGCCTTGGCGCCGGCTTCGGCTTTCAGTGGCGGCCAGTTGGTGGCGCATTTGTCGTAGCAATTGCTCTTGCCCTTCTCGTCCTTGTCATAGGTGTAGAGCGTCATTCCATTGGCGTCGGTGTAGATCTTGGTGCCATTGACCTCGGCTTCCTTCCACGCGTCGGCGGCGAAGGATGCGGCGGTGCTGAGCAGAAGCGCTGCCAGTCCTGCGGTTATGGTTTTCATGGAAATCTCCCTGACTGGTATCTGGAGACGCGCGGGAAATCGCGGCCTCGCTGTGTCAACGCCCAGGGGCTGCCGTTTCTTCCCCGGCAAGCATGATCTTGCCAACACAATGGTGATTGGTGGACAAGGCTGCGCGTCGCTATATCAGCGGCACGACAGTGGAGTTCCTGGAAATGGCATTGGACATCGGCTATGTCAGCGCGGTCGGGGCGGGAGCCATCTCGTTCCTGTCGCCTTGCGTGCTGCCGCTGGTGCCGCCCTATCTCTGCTATATGGCCGGCGTGTCGGTCGACGATTTCCGTGGCAATGCGGGAACTACGGCGAGGGAAGGCGCGCGCGGCGCGCTGCTTTATTCCTCGATCGCCTTCGTGCTCGGCTTCTCGACCGTCTTTGTCGCGCTTGGCGCCGGCGCTTCGACCATCGGCCGGCTGCTGCGTATCTGGCAGGAGCCGCTGGCGATGGGCGCCGGTGTGCTGATCATCCTCATGGGCCTGAATTTCCTAGGTATCCTGCGCATTCCGCTGCTTTCACGCGAGGCGCGCTTCCAGTCGCAAGGCAAGCCGGCAAGCGCCGTCGCCGCCTATGTCATGGGGTTGGCCTTCGCCTTCGGCTGGACGCCCTGCATCGGTCCGGTGCTCGGTCCGATCCTGACGCTGGCCGGCGGCCGCGAGACGGTGGGCGAGGGCGCGCTGCTGCTCGCCGCCTATTCGCTCGGGCTGGGTATCCCGTTCCTGATCGCCGCCCTGTTTTCCGGCGCCTTCATGCGCTTCCTTGGCAAATTCCGCGTCCATCTCGGCCGCGTCGAAAAAGCGATCGGCGCGCTGCTGGTGGTCGCCGGCGTGTTTTTCCTCACCGGCGGCGTGCAGACGGTGTCTTACTGGCTGCTGGAAAATTTCCCGGTGCTGGGGCGGCTGGGGTAGGTCGCGTCGGCGGAACGATGCAAGGCAGCCCGCATTTGCAGTACCGTTGATCAACACTTTTTCGAGCCGGGAGGCGAGAATGGTAGCCAAGGCGGATGTGCGAAAATTCTTCAAGGTCTATGAGAAAATCTACAATGACGCGATCGCCGACACCGTCGATCTCAACGACGTCGCGGACATGTATTCGGCCGGTTTTGTCTCGGTGACGCCGGCAGCGGTCATGGTTGGCGAGAATGGCGCGCAGTTGAAGGCCATCATGACAAAGGGTTTTGAGGCCTATCGTGCCCTCGGCAGCAAGAGGATGACCTGCAAGGAGGTCTCTGTGACACCTGTCAACCAGGACCATTGCGTGGCTGAGGTAAACTGGGCCGGTGACTATGAACGCAAGGATGGGAGTCCCGTGACCATCGACTTTGCGGTCAACTATCTCGTCGAAAAGCGCGACGGCAAGCTGAAGGTGTTTGGCTGGATATCAGGTGACGTGCAGGCGGAATTCAGGAAACACGGCCTGTTGTAGGTGTGCTGACTGCCGAATTCCGTTTTAAGACCCGCTGATTAAGAGTCAGCTGCTCCGCCATCTCACCGAAATTTAACCGCATTGGTGAAGCAAGGCGCCACTGCTAGCATGCTTTGATTCCCAACCCTTTTCATATGGTTGTCCCTTCCATGAGCCAGAGATCCTGCCTGTCCGTCATTCTCGCCGCCGGCGAAGGCACGCGCATGAAGAGCGTGCTGCCGAAGGTGCTGCACCAGATCGCCGGCCTGCCGATGGTCGCCCATGTGGTGAAGGCAGCCGAAGCCGCCGGCGCCGGCACCCAGGCGCTGGTGATCGGCCATGGCGCGGACGAGATGCGCAAGGCCGCGGCAAAGTTCGCGCCGAAGGCCGAGACCTTCGTGCAGGAAAAGCGCCTTGGCACCGCGCACGCCGTGCTGGCCGCACGCGATGCGATATCAAAGGGTTATGATGATATTCTCGTGATGTTTGGCGACACGCCGCTGATCGACGCGGATGCGCTGACCGTGGCGCGGCTGAAACTGGCCGAGGGCGCCGCCGTCGTCGTGATCGGCTTCCGCCCGCCCAGCCCGACCGGATATGGCAGGCTGATCGAAAAGGACGGCAAGCTGATCGCCATCCGCGAAGAGAAGGACTGCTCCGAGGAGGAGAGGAAAATAGCCTTCTGCAATGCCGGCATGATGGCGGTGGCCGGTGATCACGCGCTGAAACTGCTCGATCAGGTAGGCAACAACAACGCCAAAGGCGAATATTATCTCACCGACATTGTCGAGATCGCCAGCGCGCGAGGCCTCGATGTCGTCGCCACCGAAGCCAGCTTCGAAAGCGCACTCGGTATCAACAACCGCGCCGAACTTGCGCAAGCCGAGGGCATATGGCAGGCGCGCCGGCGGCATGAAGCGATGCTGTCGGGCGTGACGCTGATCGCGCCGGAGACCGTGTATTTCTCGCACGACACCGAGATCGGCACTGACACGATCGTCGAGCCCAATGTCTGGTTCGGTCCGGGTGTGAAGATTGCGACGGGCGCCAAGATACATGCGTTCAGCCACATCGAAGGCGCCACCATTGCGTCCAATTGCGATGTCGGGCCATACGCGCGACTGCGGCCGGGTGCTGATCTCCGGGACAAGGCCAAGGTCGGCAATTTCTGCGAGGTCAAGCAGGCGGTTATCGAAGAGGGCGCCAAGGTCAACCATCTGACCTATATCGGCGATGCCCGCGTCGGCGCGGGAGCCAATATCGGCGCCGGCACCATCACCTGCAATTATGACGGCTATTCGAAATTCTTCACGGACATCGGCGAGGGCGCTTTTGTAGGCTCCAATTCGTCGCTGGTGGCACCTGTCACCATCGGCAAGGGCGGCTACATCGCCTCGGGCAGCGTGATCACCGAAAGCGTGCCCGACGATGCGCTGGCCTTCGGCCGTGCTCGCCAGAAGACGATCCCGGGCAAGGGCAAGGAATTGCGCGAACGCTTTGCTTCGGCCGCGGCTGCGAAGAAAAAGTAAGACCAGCCCGCAAAAAACCGAACGATTGCAGTAACCGGATTGCAAGAGCGGTCTGTCATGGTGCATCGACAAGAATGAGCGTTCCGTTACACGGGACGAAATGCAATGTGACTTTCGCGGCAGGCCGGCCATCCCTAAATAGCGCTGGTTTTCCACGGGGAATCGGGGGCTGTCTGCATGTGCGGTATCGTTGGAATCGTCGGCCACTCGCAGGTTGCGCCGCTCATCGTCGATGCGCTGAAGCGGTTGGAATATCGCGGCTATGACTCGGCCGGCGTCGCCACCATCGAGCACGGCCAGCTTGCTCGCCGCCGCGCCGAAGGCAAGCTGATCAACCTCGAGCGCCGGCTCAAGGACGAGCCGCTCGACGGTACGATCGGCATCGGTCACACACGCTGGGCGACACACGGCGTGCCCAACGAGACCAATGCGCATCCGCATTTTTCCGACGGTGTCGCCATCGTCCATAACGGCATCATCGAGAATTTCGCCGAATTGCGCGAAGAACTGATCCGCGATGGCTATTCTTTCTCCTCGCAGACCGACACCGAGGTCGTCGCCCATCTGGTGGCGCGCGAACTCGCCAAAGGGCTGAAGCCGGTCGAGGCCGCGCACCAGGCGCTGAAGCGGCTGGAAGGCGCTTTCGCGCTGGCCATCATGTTCAAGGGCGACGAGGACCTGATCGTCGGCGCGCGCAATGGTCCGCCTTTGGCTGTCGGCCATGGCGATGGCGAGATGTTTTTGGGCTCCGACGCCATCGCGCTCGCACCGTTCACCAATTCGATCACCTATCTCGAAGATGGCGACTGGGCGGTGGTGCGCCGCGACGGCGTTACCATCTTCGACATCGACGGCACAAAGGTCGACCGCAAGCGCCAGCAGTCGCTGTCGACCAGCTTCATGGTCGATAAGGGCAATCGCCGCCATTTCATGGAGAAGGAGATCCATGAGCAGCCCGAAGTGATCTCGCATACCTTGGCGAATTATCTCGATTTTGTCGGCGGCGTCTCCAAGCCGCTGGATCTGCCGTTCAATTTCGCAGAGATCAACCGGCTGGCGATTTCGGCCTGCGGTACCGCCTATCTTGCCGGCCTGATCGGCAAATACTGGTTCGAGCGCTACGCGCGCCTGCCCGTCGACATCGATGTCGCCTCCGAATTCCGTTACCGCGAAATGCCATTGTCGAAGAACGACGCGGCGTTCTTCATTTCGCAGTCCGGTGAGACTGCCGACACGCTGGCCTCGCTGCGTTATTGCCGCAAGGCCGGCATGAAGATCGGCGCGATCGTCAATGTGCGCGAATCGACCATGGCGCGCGAATCCGATGTCGTGCTGCCGACGCTCGCCGGGCCGGAGATCGGCGTTGCCTCGACCAAGGCGTTCACCTGCCAGCTTTCGGTGCTGGCATCGCTTGCCGTGCGGGCCGGCGTGGCGCGCGGGACAATCTCGAAAGAACAAGAGAAGACCCTGGTGCGCGCGCTTTCGGAAGCGCCGCGCTATGCCAATCAGGTGCTCAAGCTTGAAGAGCAGATCGAACGGATCGCGCGTGAACTCTCACGCTACAAGGACGTGCTCTATCTCGGCCGCGACACCAACTTTCCGCTGGCCATGGAAGGCGCGCTGAAACTCAAGGAAATCTCCTATATCCACGCCGAGGGCTATGCCGCCGGCGAGCTGAAGCATGGACCGATCGCGCTGATCGACGAGAACATGCCGGTCATCGTCATTGCGCCGCACGACCACATTTTCGAAAAGACCGTTTCGAACATGCAGGAAGTGGCGGCGCGCGGCGGCAAGATCATCCTGATCACCGACAGCAAGGGTGCGGCGCTGACGAGCGTCAAGACGATGGAGACGATCGTGCTGCCGGACGTGCCGGAAATCATCTCGCCGATCATCTACGCGCTGCCGATCCAGATGCTCGCCTATTTCACCGCCGTGTTCATGGGCACCGACGTCGACCAGCCGCGCAATCTGGCGAAATCGGTGACCGTGGAATAGGTATCGTCAAATCTTGCCGCCGATCAACCGATAGCAAATTTGTATCGGCCGATGATACATTTGCTTGCGCGTCGACATGTATCAGTGTATGATACAATCTAGAGGGCGCGTTATTGATCGTTTCGTTCAGAGGCAAGGCGGTCGAAGCGGTTGCCGAAGGGAAGGCGCCAAAGGGCTTTCCGCCGGATTTGGTTGCCCGTGGCGAACGCCGCCTTCGCGCAATTGCCAACGCTGCCCAACTGAATGACCTTCGATCGCCGCCCGGAAATCATCTTGAAGCCCTGAAAGGGAGCCGAGCCGGACAGCATTCAATTCGCATCAACGACCAGTGGCGCATCTGCTTCAAATGGACCGCTGCTGGCGCTGAAGACGTGGAGATCGTCGATTACCATTGAGCGGGCACTTGCCCTGAACCCTTGAGGACCCTGAACTATGCTCAAGTTCGCACGTCCAGTTCATCCTGGAGAATTCCTGCGTGAAGAATATCTCGTCCCGCTCGGCATGAGTGCAGGCGCGCTGGCGAAAAAGCTCAACCTTCCGCGCACCCGTATCGAACGCATTGCCAAGGAAGAGATCGGCCTGACTCCCGATACGGCTCTTCGCCTCGCCAGATTTTTCAACACCACGCCCGAATTCTGGATGAATTTTCAACAGGCCTATGAGCTTGAAACCGAAGCCAGAAAGCTGGCGCCGGAACTCGACAAGATTGAGCCGCTGGAAGTAGCGGCATAATCGGCTCTTTAAAAACTTCGCAGTTCCAAACTGGACGGCGGTTCACTAATGTCGCGTCGCAATAGCGGCCTCCGGTGAATCATGTCCGACGCTCCCAAGACTTCCGGCGTGACCCGGCTGAGGAACTATTTCCTCACGGGCTTCATCGTCTGCGCGCCGCTGGCGATCACCGCCTACATCGCCTGGTCATTCATCGGTTGGGTCGATTCCTGGGTGAAACCCTATATTCCGGCCCGCTACAGCCCTGACACCTATTTGTCGTTTCCTGTGCCGGGGTTCGGGCTGATCGTGGCGCTCATCCTGATCACGCTGATCGGCTTCCTGACGGCCAACATCGTCGGCCGCGCCATCGTCAATTTCGGCGAGCGCCTGCTTGGCCGCATGCCGTTGGTGCGCGGCATCTATGGCTCGCTGAAACAGATTTTCGAGACCGTGCTGTCCAACAAGGGCGACATGTTCCGCCAGGTCGGACTGGTCGAATATCCGCGCAAGGGTGTGTGGTCGCTGGTGTTCGTCGCCAGCGAGAAGGAAACCGAGATCAACCAGAAGCTCGACCAGGAAGGCGATCCGCTGATTGCCGTGTTCATGCCGTGCACGCCAAACCCGACCACCGGATTCCTGATGTATGTGCCGAAGTCGGACATCGTGCTGCTCGACATGACGATTGAGGACGGCGCCAAGCTGATTGTGTCGGCCGGGCTGGTGGCGCCCGAGGTCAAGCAAATGGTTGTCGTGAATGGCGAGCCGATCGAAGGGATGCTCGCCAACCCGTCGGTTGCCGCCCTGGCTCAGCCGGCGCGCAGGAGCCGCACGGCCTCGTCGCGACCGAACAAATAAAGCAGCAGGCGCAACGCCTCGCCACGCTGCGATTGCAGCTCCGGGTCGCGCGACAGGATCAGCCTGGCATCGTCGCGGGCGGCCTCCAGAAGGTCGGCATGCGCCTCGATGCGCGCCACCTGGAAACCCGGCGTGCCGGACTGGCGGGTGCCCAGCAATTCGCCTTCGCCGCGCAGCTTCAGGTCTTCCTCGGCGATCAGGAACCCGTCCTCGGTCTCGCGCATTACCGACAGCCGGCGTTTTGCGGTCTCGCCGAGCGGGTCCTTGTAGAGCAGCACGCAGGAGGAGGGCTTGTCGCCACGCCCGACCCGGCCGCGCAGTTGGTGCAGCTGGGCCAGGCCGAAGCGCTCGGCGTGCTCGATGACCATGACGGTGGCGTCCGGCACGTCGACGCCGACCTCGATGACGGTGGTGGCGATCAGGATGCGTGTCTCGCCCTGCTTGAACGCACGCATCGCCTCGTCCTTCTCGGCACCCTTCATGCGGCCGTGAACGAGCCCGATACGGTCGCCGAACAATGGTTTCAGCGACGCGAAGCGGTCCTCGGCCGACATCAGCTTGATTTCTTCGGATTCCTCGACCAGCGGACAGATCCAGTAGATCTTCTGGCCGCCGGCGACGGCGTCCACCATGCGGTCGACCAGTTCGTCGAGCCGCTCGAGCGGCAGTGTAACGGTACGGATCGGCTGGCGGCCGGCCGGTTTTTCCGTCAGTTTCGACACGTCCATGTCGCCGAAAGCGGTCAGCACCAGCGTGCGGGGGATGGGAGTGGCCGTCATCACCAGCATGTCGGGCGCGTCGCCCTTGGCGGTGATGGCAAGCCGCTGATGGACGCCGAAACGGTGCTGCTCGTCGATCACGGCGAAGACCAGATCGTGGAACATGACCGTCTCCTGGAACAGCGCGTGGGTACCGACGACGATGTCGATCTCGCCGCTTGCCAGGCCGGCCAGCGTATCAGCGCGTTCGCGGCCCTTCTCGCGGCCGGTGAGGATGGCGATGCCCAGCCCAACCTTGGCGGCAAGCGGCGTGATGGTCGCCAGATGCTGACGCGCCAGGATCTCGGTCGGTGCCATCAAGGCTGCCTGGCCGCCGGCCTCGACGGCGCGTGCCATGGCCAGCAGCGCTACGACCGTCTTGCCGGAGCCGACATCGCCCTGCAGAAGCCGCAGCATGCGCTCGGGATCGGCGAGGTCGGTATTGATTTCGGCCAGCGCAAATTCCTGGCTCGATGTCAGCGAATAGGGCAGTGCGGCTCGCAGCTTTTCGACGATGCGGCCGTCGCCGACCAGGGGACGGCCGGACAGGCGGCGGACTTTTGCCCGCACCAGCGCCAGCGAGACCTGGCCCGCCAGCAGCTCGTCATAGGCCAGGCGCCGCCAGGCAGCGCCATCGATGGAGACATCGATCGGGTCGGCCGGATTGTGGATGCGGGCAAGCG
>NZ_RZTE01000005.1:17490-83499 GCF_003997415.1 Mesorhizobium sp. M7A.F.Ca.MR.245.00.0.0
GAGGGAGACGTGTGGCGGCGCATGAAGGCGCCGTCCTGCCATTCGGGAAATTCAGGCACACGCGCCAGCGCCTGGCCGATCGCCCGGCGCAGCACCTTGCCCGAGAGCCCGGCTGTCAGGGGATAGACCGGTTCGACCAGCGGCAGGTTTTCCGCCTCGCTGGCCAGCGCAATATGGTCGGGGTGGACCATGCTCGGGCGGCCATTGAACCATTCCATGCGGCCCGAGACCACGACATGCTCGCCCTCGGGCATCGCCTTTTCGAGATAGGAAGCGTGAGCATGGAAGAAGGTCAGCGCGATCTCGCCGGTGTCGTCATGGGCGAAGACGCGGTAAGGCACCGACCTGTTGCCGCGCGGCGGCGGCTGGTGGCGGTCGATGCGCACCTCCAGCGTCACGATTTGGCCTTCCGCGGATCCTGCGATGCCCGGGCGGCTGCGCCGGTCGATGACGGTGTGCGGCAGCACGAACAGAAGGTCGCCCGCGCGGGCGGGGCGGTCACCCAGATCGGCCGGGACAACCTTCTCGATCAGCGCGCCGACTTTCGGTCCGACGCCTGCAAGCGACGTGATCGGTACAAACAAGGGATCGAGGATGGTCGGGCGCATGATGTCAGCTTATGTTGCGATGGCGGCAGCGCAAGGCTGACAGCCCCTTCTATCCACGCTATATGCGCCGCAGCAAGCAAGGATGCGGCACACGATGACCGGAACGACGAGATCAAGCGAGGGGCTCGACGTCCGCCGCCGCAAGCTTCTGTTTCGCTCCTGGCATCGCGGCATGCGCGAGATGGACCTGATTCTCGGTACTTTCGCCGACGCTGAGATCGGCGCCTTGACGGCCGAGGAAATCGACCAATATGAGAGGCTCCTCGACGTTCCCGATACCGAATTCCTGCCCATGGTCACCGGCGAACGCCCGGTGCCGGCCGATATCGATTGTGTCGTCCTGCAAAAGATCCTGGCTTTCCGCCATTCTCTGACATTCTGAACACAAGCAATTCCAGGAAAAGTGCAAAGCGCTTCCCCTAGTGAATTGCGATAAAACAAGACCGTGATTTCATGAGCCTCATTCCCACCATCGGTCTGCCGAAAGACCGCGCCGGCCAGTTCATCGTCGACGGCGTCGCCGATGGCTACGAAGCCTTTGCGCTGGTGCAGGCGGCACTTGAGATCGCGCCGGACAAGCCGGTTCTGTTCGTCGCGCGCGACGGTCAGCGCCTGCCGGCGATCGTTGAGGCGCTGTCTTTCGCTGCCCCCGGCCTGCCGGTGCTGGAACTACCGGCGTGGGATTGTCTGCCTTACGACCGCGTTTCGCCCGGTTCGGATGCTGCCGCCAAGCGCCTCGATGCGCTGACCGCCATGATCGCGCTGGCGAAGAAGCCGCACCGCGCCGTCATCCTCACCACCGCCAATGCGCTGCTGCAGCGCATTCCGCCGGCGGATCTCGTCGAGGCACAGACGTTCCACGCCAGGCCCGGCAACCAGATCGACATGAACGTACTGGTGTCGCGGCTGGAAACGTCCGGTTTTGAGCGCGTGCCGACCGTGCGTGGCATCGGCGAGTTCGCGGTGCGCGGCGGCATTCTCGACCTGTTCGCGCCCGGCTGGACCGAAGCACTCAGGCTCGACTTCTTCGGCGACACGCTGGAATCGATCCGTGTGTTCGACGCCGCCACACAGCGCACCACCGGTCAGCGCAAGTCGATGGCGCTGCAGGCGATGAGCGAAGTGGCGCTGACGCCCGAAACCATCAGCCGTTTCCGCCGCTCCTATATCGAAGCCTTTGGCGCTCCACAGCGCGATGACGGGCTCTATGCAGCAGTCAGCGAAGGCAGGCGGTTTGCCGGCATGGAACACTGGCTGCCGTTTTTCTATGAGCGGCTGGAGACGGTGTTCGACTATCTGCCTGACACGCCTGTCATCTTCGACCATCTGGCGCATGAGGCGTTGGCCGAACGCCACACGCTGATCCTCGACCATTACGAGGCGCGCAAGAAGCAGGCGGACGGTGCCTTGAAGGACGCCGTGCCCTACAAGCCGGTCGCACCGGACCTGCTCTATCTCTCCCCGGAAAACCTGATCGCCTCGCTAGGACTGCGTGAAGCGATCGACTTCACGCCATTCGACGCGCCCGACGTTGGCGCCAAGAAGGTCTATCACGCCGGCTCGCGCCACGGCCGCAGCTTCGTCGAGGAGCGCGCCGATCCGAACGCCAATGTGTTCGATGTCGTCGTCAAACACATCGCCGATGAGCGCGCGGCGCGCCGCCGCATTGTCATTGCCGGCTGGACCGAAGGCTCGCTCGACCGGCTTGGCCAGATCCTTGCCGAACACCATCTCGGCAATCTCAAGAAGGTGGCGACGCTGGCGGAAGCCGAAAAGCTCGAACCGGGGCAGGCGGCCCTGGCCGTACTGCCGCTCGAATCCGGCTTCGAGACCGAAAAACTGGTCGTCGTCGCCGAACAGGACATTTTGGGCGACCGGCTGATCCGGCGCTCGAAACGCAAGAAGCGTCCCTCGGATTTCATCGCCGAGGCCTCGGCGCTGTCGGCCGGCGACATTGTCGTCCACGCCGATCATGGCATTGGCCGTTTCATCGGCCTGCGCACCATCGAAGCGGTCGGCGCACCGCATGACTGCCTGGAAATCCACTATGCCGGTGACGACCGGCTGTTCCTGCCGGTGGAAAACATCGAGCTTCTTTCGCGCTACGGTTCTGACACAGCCGAGGCGACGCTGGACAAGCTTGGCGGCGGCGCCTGGCAGTCGCGCAAGGCGCGACTGAAGAAGCGCCTGCTCGACATGGCCGGGCAGCTGATCCGCATCGCCGCCGAACGGCAGATGCGCTCCGCACCGCCACTGGTGCCGGCAGAAGGCCTCTATGGCGAGTTCGCCGCCCGCTTCCCTTATGAAGAGACCGACGACCAGCAGACGGCCATCGATTCAGTGCGCGACGATCTTGCTGCCGGCAAGCCGATGGACCGGCTGATTTGCGGCGATGTCGGCTTCGGCAAGACCGAAGTGGCGCTGCGTGCCGCCTTCATCGCGGCGATGGAAGGCTTTCAGGTGGCGGTCGTGGTGCCGACGACATTGTTGTCGCGCCAGCATTTCAAGACCTTTTCGCAGCGTTTCTCCGGCCTGCCGATCCGTGTCGGCCAGGCGTCGCGGCTGGTCGGCGCCAAGGAACTGGCCGAGACCAAGAAAGGCATCGCCGAGGGCCAGGTCGACATCGTCATCGGCACGCACGCGCTGCTTGGTTCCGCGATCTCGTTCAAGAACCTTGGCCTGCTGATCATCGACGAGGAGCAGCACTTTGGCGTCAAGCACAAGGAGCGGCTGAAGGATTTGAAGACCGACGTGCACGTGCTGACGCTCTCGGCGACACCGATCCCGCGCACGCTGCAACTGGCGTTGACCGGGGTGCGCGAGCTGTCGCTGATCGCCACGCCGCCGGTCGACCGAATGGCGGTGCGCACCTTCATCTCGCCGTTCGATCCCCTGGTCATCCGCGAGACGCTGCTGCGCGAGCGATATCGCGGCGGCCATTCCTTCTATGTGGTGCCGCGCATCAGCGATCTCTCGGAAATCCATGATTTCCTGAAGGAATCCGTGCCGGAGTTGAAGGTGGCGGTGGCACATGGCCAGATGCCGCCGGGCGAACTCGACGATATCATGAATGCCTTCTATGACGGCCAGTACGACGTGCTGTTGTCGACGACCATCGTCGAATCCGGTCTCGACATCCCGACCGCCAACACGCTGATCATCCATCGCGCCGACATGTTCGGCCTGTCGCAGCTTTATCAGTTGCGCGGCCGCGTCGGGCGTTCCAAGGTGCGCGCCTATGCGCTGTTCACGCTGCCGGCCAACCGCAAGCTGACCGACACCGCCGAGCGCCGGCTGAAGGTGCTGCAATCGCTCGACACGCTGGGCGCCGGCTTCCAGCTCGCCAGCCACGACCTCGATATCAGGGGCGCCGGCAATCTTCTTGGCGAAGAGCAGTCCGGCCACATCAAGGAGGTCGGCTTCGAGCTCTACCAGCAGATGCTGGAAGAGGCCGTCGCCGAGGTGAAGGATTCCGGCGAAGTGCAGGATGGCGGCTGGTCGCCGCAGATTGCCGTCGGCACGGCGGTGATGATCCCGGAAAGCTATGTTCCGGACCTGCAGCTCCGGCTGGCGCTCTACCGCAGGCTTGGCGATCTCGAAAACACCGAGGAAATCGACGCTTTCGGCGCCGAGCTGATCGACCGCTTCGGCCCGCTGCCGGACGAAGTCAAGCATCTGCTCAAGATCGTCTTCATCAAGGCGCTCTGCCGCAAGGCCAATGTCGAGAAGCTCGACGCCGGGCCGAAGGGCGTCGTCATCCATTTCCGCAAGCGCGAATTCTCCAACCCGGTCGGGCTCGTCCGGTTCATCGGCGAGCAGGGCTCGCTGGCCAAGATCCGGCCGGACCACAGCGTCGTCTTCGTGCGCGATTGGCCAACCCCCGAGAAGCGATTGGCGGGCTCGGCGGTCGTCATGACCCAGTTGGCGCGGCTGGTGGAGAAGGCGGCGTAGCCGGCCCAGGCCATTCGCCAGCGCTTGAATTCCGGTCTAGAATAGGAAATCGGCTTCGTGTATGGAGCCGCCATCCCATATAGGGGCGGGAAATGGCAGGCGAGGGTGCTTGCCGGAAAGAGCGTTGGGTGCAGCGATGACGAAATGGTCGCCGAATTCGTGGAGAGCAAAGCCGATCAAGCAGGTTCCTGCCTATCCGGACCTTGCCGCGCTGAAGAACACGGAGGCCCAGCTCGCAACCTTTCCGCCGCTGGTTTTTGCCGGTGAGGCGCGCAAGCTGAAGAAGCAGCTCGCTTCTGTCGCCGCCGGTGACGCATTCCTCCTGCAGGGCGGCGATTGCGCCGAGAGCTTCGCCGAGCATGGCGCGGACAACATCCGCGACTTCTTCCGCGTCTTCCTGCAGATGTCCGTGGTGCTCACCTTCGCCGGCGCGCAGCCGGTGGTGAAGGTTGGCCGCGTTGCCGGCCAGTTCGCCAAGCCGCGATCGTCCGACAACGAGACCAAGGGCGAGGTGACGCTGCCCAGCTATCGCGGCGATATCATCAACGGCATCGAATTCGACCCGAAGTCGCGCATTCCGGATCCCGCTCGCCAGGAAATGGCGTACCGCCAGTCGGCGGCGACGCTCAACCTTCTGCGCGCTTTCGCGCAAGGCGGCTATGCCAGCCTGGAGAACGTGCACCGCTGGATGCTCGGCTTCGTGTCCGACAGCCCGCAGGGCGAAAAATATGAGTCTCTCGCCAACCGCATCACCGAGACGATGGACTTCATGAAGGCCGTCGGCATCACTTCGGAAACCAACTACGCGCTGCGCGAGACGGATTTCTACACCAGCCATGAGGCGCTGCTGCTCGGCTACGAGGAGGCACTGACGCGCGTCGATTCGACCTCCGGCGACTGGTACGCCACGTCAGGCCACATGATCTGGATCGGCGACCGCACCCGCCAGCCCGATCATGCCCATGTCGAGTATTGCCGTGGAATCAAGAACCCGCTCGGGCTGAAATGCGGTCCTTCGCTGACGCCGGACGGCTTGCTGGAGCTGATCGACCTGCTCAATCCCGAGAACGAGCCCGGCCGGCTGACGCTGATCGCCCGCTTCGGTTCCGACAAGGTCGCCGACCATCTGCCGAAGCTGGTGCGCGCGGTGCAGAAGGAAGGCCGCTCCGTGGTGTGGTCGTCGGACCCGATGCACGGCAACACGATCGAGGCCGCCGGCTACAAGACGCGGCCGTTCGACCGCATCCTGAAGGAGGTCCAGACCTTCTTCGAGGTGCACCGCGCCGAAGGCACGCATCCGGGCGGCATCCATGTCGAAATGACCGGCAAGAACGTCACCGAATGCACCGGTGGCGCGCGCGCCATCACCGCCGAGGAATTGCAGGACCGCTACCACACCCATTGCGATCCGCGCCTTAACGCCGACCAGGCGATCGAACTGGCCTTCCTGGTCTCGGATCTGTTGAAGAAGAGCCACCCGGTGCAGCACAAGCAGGCGGTCAACGGCTGATTTTCGCGCAGTCCGAATAAGATCCATGAAAGGGCGTCCGAGAAATCGGGCGCCTTTTATGTCTGCGCTAGTCCAGTGTTCCCGGCACCAGCGGGCAGGGACTGTCAGTCCTTCTTGTAGAGCAGCCAGCTCTTGCCGGCCCGGCCTGCCATCGTCGAGTGCCTGGTGACCCGGTTGCGGCCGCTGACCTTGGAGCGATAGAGCGCCCGGTCGGCCTTGGTGTAGAGATCTTCGGGTCCTTCGGCTTCGGACGCCATGCAGATACCCATCGAGACGGTGACGGTGCCGTAATTCGTACCGGTCTGGCTGCTGGTGAACGGCGTCTGCTCGATCAGGGCGCGAATGCGCTCTGCGACGTCATAGGTGGCGTCCTCGCTGGCGCCCTCGATGATCAGCGCGAACTCCTCGCCGCCGGTGCGGGCGACGAACATGTCGCCGCGAATGCTGGTCTGGAAAATATCGGCGATGCTCTGGATGATCTTGTCGCCGACCGGGTGGCCATAGCGGTCGTTGATATCCTTGAAGCGGTCGATGTCGACAAGAACCAGGGCGTTGAACAGGATACCCCTGTTGCTGTTGTAGATCCTGGTGATCTCCTTGTCGAAGGCGCGCCGATTCCAGATATGCGTCAACGGATCGGTGTCGGCCAGCCGCTTGTACTCCTCAAGCTTCGACTTGACGCTTTCGAGTTCGGCCGTCTTGTCGCTGAGCGTCGAGGCCACCTGCCGGCCGTGATCGATCGTCGAATTGGTGGCAACCGCCATGGCGTTGGCGATCTTCTGCAGGAGATCCTGGGAGAGAAGGCTGCGTCCGCTGAGGCCGCTCGATGTCTCATCGAGGATCCTGCCGTATTTCTCGATGTGGCTGCGCTCGCTCCGCAGCAGCGAAGCAACCTCCTCGAGCTCCCTGGCAATGACGTCTCTGGCATGCTCGACGATGCCAGGGCCATGGTTGTGGGCAAAGAAAGTGCGCCCGATCTGGTCCAGTTCATCCTGTGTCGGCCGGCTGGCCAGCGAAACGACGGCCAGGCTGAGTTCGCGATTGGTGCCGCTCAGGGCCTCATAGAAGATCTCGTAATTGCGCGGCAGGCCGAGCACGCCCAATTGGCGCATTGTCGCGACAACAGTGGCTGCGATGTCGGTGCTTCGTTCGGTCGGGACAGCTGCCGGCTGCATCTTGGTTCTTCCCCTCGGATCCTCCGCGGAATTCGCGGTTTCCTTTGTCGCCGAGCCCTGGGGAATGCGACCGACGCTTCGAACAACTTGCGAAGGGATGCGTCCCCACCCACGGCCTTCGCTTGCAGGTGACCATAAATGCGCCGTCGCTAAAGTTTCCTTAACTGGCAGAGGTTCAGCGGGTTTTCTCTGTCTGCGGGCTGTAAAAGCCTTGGTCCGTGCGTCCAACAGTTGGAAACAACGCCGGTGCGGCGGCTTGAATTCGCGATTCGCGCATCGCACTCTTGAAAATGAAACCGAATTTCGGATTCTCCACGCCAGCACATGTCGCATTTGCTTGCGTGCTTGCGCGGCAAAGCTGGAATCCTAAGCCATGCCCGGCACTTTTCTTCAAGGAGGATCGACGTGAGTGATGGTCACCAGGGATCGTGTCTGTGCGGAGCCGTCCGCTTCAGCACGAACGGAGCGCTGCGTGGCGTCGTCTATTGCCATTGCTCGCAATGCCGCAAGCAGAGCGGACATTTCTATGCCGCGACCAATGTTGCCAACGCCGACATCGTGATCGAGGGCACGGAAAGTATCACCTGGTACGAAGCCTCTACCTTCGCCAGGCGTGGGTTCTGCAAGGCATGCGGATCGGTGCTGTTCTGGAAGCCGCGAGACCAGGACTACGTTTCGGTCATGGCGGGATCGTTCGACAAGCCGACAGGTCTTGAGGGCGAATGCCATATCTTCGTCGGTGACAAGGGCGACTATTATTCGATCGACGACGGGCTGCCACAGTTTGAAAAGTCGACACCGTCCATACCGGTTGCTGAATGAATCTTGGACAAGTCACCTTATTCCATTGATCTGGCCAGCCATTGCATTATCCCGTGCCGGTGATTCGCAAAGGGGTTTGGCATGCAGCGGCTGATCGATGCTTATTTCAATTCGGTGCGGGCGTTTCGCAAGCTGGCCACCAGCGAGAAGGCTTTCCAGCAGGAGCTGATGCTGCTGGCGCTTGCCTTGCCGCTCGGCTGGTTCGTTTCGATCTCGTGGCGCGGTTATGCCTTGCTGATCGGCGCCGTGTTGCTCTTGATCATGGTCGAAGTGCTGAACACCGGCATCGAGGCGGCATGCGACGCTTTCAGCCGCGAGTTCAATGTCGATATCCAGTTGGCCAAGGATTGCGGTTCGCTGGCGGTGCTGATTTCGGTACTCATCGTCGCCGGCGTCTGGGGCATTGCCATTATCGAGCGGATCACCGGGCTACCGATCTAGCCTTTCGATGCCTATATGCCAGTCACCAAAGGAGACTGTCATGGCCGGGGCCGCCAATTTTCTGCTTCTCGAACGCGTGGGCCTGCCGGATGATCTGCGCTGGCTGGCCGAGAAATATCCGCGTGAAAACTGGCAGGACCATGCCAACATCCACGGCATCGCCAATATGTGGCTGCAGCGGCACGACATGTTCCGCGAACTTGGCGGCATGCTGGCCAACGGCATCGGCGACTACCGTGAGGGACGGCTGACGGCGCCTGATTTCGCGCGCTGGTTCGCGCCCCGCCTCAATCATTTTCTAGGCAACCTCGACGGTCACCACAACGTCGAGGATTATCAATATTTCCCGGTCTTCGCCAAGGCCGAGCCCCGTTTGAAGCACGGCTTCGAGATACTCGATGCCGACCATCACACCATCCATGAGGGGCTGGAGCGTAATGCCGAGGCGGCCAATGCGTTCATCAAGACGCTTCAGGAGAGCGAAGACAGACAGCGCTTTGCCGCCGACGCCTATGCCGACGAAAACAGCCGGCTGATCGCCATGCTGACAAGGCATCTTGCCGACGAGGAAGACCTGATCATCCCGCTTATCCTCGATCGGGGGGATCGGGCGCTCGGCGTGGATTGACGATCAGCCCTCCCTGGCGCGTTCCTTGCTGGCGATGTGACGGGCGACGAGCCATGCCAGAACGGCCACGGTCAAGCCGATGCCAAGCCCGATCAGCAACCGTTCGTGATGCATCAACGCCTGGCCGATGACGTGCTCGGCGCCAAGTCCAAAGACATAACCGATCGTACCGAACAGCACCGCCCAGACCGCCGATGAAAGCGCGTTGAGGATGACGAAGCGCGGCGCAGCGATGTTGGAAAGCCCGGCTGCAATGCCGCCGACGAGGCGGATGCCGTAGATATAGCGGTTGGACAGCACGAAAATGTCGGGATGGGTATTGAGCAGACGAAAGGCGCGGCGGAAGCCGGGCCGTTTGCGCAACCTGACGACATAGGGATGGTCGGCGAAGCTTCGTCCGAGGATGAAGAAGAAAGTATCGCCGACGAAGGCGCCGAGCGCCGCCGCAAGAACCGTGTGCCACAGGACGAAGACCTGCTGGTGGGCGAAGAAACCGCCAAGAATGGCGGCACTTTCGCCCTCCGCGACACAGCCGATAAAGACCGCGAGCAGCCCGTATTGTTCGATGAAATGATGGATCGCGTCGGTCATGAAGCCGACTGCTGCGAAGACAGCCTTTCGTCGATCCGCTTGATCATTTCGGTCAGTTGCACGATCTCGTCGCGCATACCGAGAATCTGGCCGTGGCGCAGTTCATCCAGCTTTTCATGCAGCGCCATGATCTCGATCTCGGCTTTCAGGTTGACCTCGTAATCGTGGGCGGCGTCGATGCGGTCGCGTTCGGTCTGGCGGTTCTGCGCCATCATGATCACCGGCGCCTGCAAGGCGGCGACCATCGACAGAACGAGATTGAGGAAGATGAACGGGTAGGGATCGAAGGCGCCACGCGACAGCAGCCAGACATTGCCTGATGTCCACAGGATTAGAAAGGCGATGAAGGTCAGGATGAAGGACCATGACCCACCGATGCGGGCGATCGTGTCGGCGAGCCGGTCGCCGAAGGTCTGGTGGAAGGCGACGGCCTTGTTGGTGTCGCGCGAGATGGTGGTGCGTTCGAGCGTCGATTGCAGCACCCGGCTTTCGAGCTGGCTGAGGCCGTCCGGCCGCCGCTTGAGCCAGCGGTTCGCCAGGTCGTCGATCGTCTTGTTCATGGCCATCTCCAGGGTCTTTGGCTTGCCGTAAGAGGTAGAGGCTGCCGGCTCACACGGGAAGTGTTAGATTGATTCCAGTTGCCGAGGGACCAATGGCCGATTTCAAGAAAATTCGCGCACGCGCCGCAAAACGCAAGGGCGGCGAAGAGGAACTGACGTCGCTGCTGGGTCCGGCGCCTGACAATGCCGCCGTGGCTGACATGGCCGATGACCGCATTCTCTCTGTTATGGCCGAACGCGTCTTCGCCGCCGGTTTCGTCTGGCGGGTCATCGAGCAGAAATGGCCGGGCTTCGAGGAGGCGTTTCTGCGCTTCGAGCCGAAGCGGCTGTTGTTCCAGCCCGATGATTTCTGGCACGATCTGACGGCCGACCAGCGCATCGTGCGCAACCCGCAGAAGATCAGATCCGTGCGCGACAACGCCGCCTTCGTCGAGCGCGTGTCGAAGGAATATGGCGGCTTCGGCCAATTCCTTGCAAACTGGCCGGCGGACGACCAGGTCGGGCTGATGGCCTGGCTCGGCAAGCATGGCAGCCGGTTGGGCGGCAATACGGGCCAGTATTTCCTGCGCTGGCTGGGTTGGGATGCGTTCGTCATCTCGGGCGATATGGCCACGGCGTTGCGCGACGCTGGCCTCGACATCGCCGAAAGCCCGACTTCGAAGAAGGACCTGGACAAGATCCAGAGGCAAATCAACCAATGGGCAGCGGAGACGCATCTGCCGCGCCGGCATATTTCACGCATCCTGGCGATGTCGATCGGCGAGAATCATTCGCCGCAAGCGTTGCGCGAATATATGGGCGACGATTGATACCTGGTCGTCTCGCCACGATTGAAGCACGTCGATCGGTTCGCACACGATTGACGTATGTCAATCGGTCCGAATTGGTCCAAACGAACGCCATTGCCCGGGCAATTTTGCCGCGCTAAGTCAGCAGGCATGACCAAGAAGCTCGACATCCTGCGCATCGCCGTCGCCCAGCTCAATCCGACTGTCGGCGACATATCAGGCAATCTCGCCAAGGCCCGCGAGGCGAGGGCGGATGCCGCACGTCAGGGCGCCGATCTCGTGCTCTATACCGAGCTTTTCCTCGCCGGCTACCCGCCGGAGGATCTGGTGCTGAAGCCGGCCTTTTTGAAAGCCTGCGAAAAGGCGGCACAGGACTTTGCCGCCGACACCGCGGATGGCGGTCCCGGCGTCATCATAGGCACGCCGTTGAAGCGCAAGAGCGGCACGCACAATTCGATCGTCTTCGCCGATGGCGGCAAGATCATCGCCGAACGCTACAAGCTCGATCTGCCGAACTACGGCGAGTTCGACGAGAAGCGCGTCTTCCAGGCCGGACCCGAGATCCAGGGGCCGGTCAATTTCCGCGGCGTGCGCATCGGAGTTCCGATCTGCGAGGACATCTGGGGCGACGTCGATATCTGCGAGTCGCTGGCCGAAAGCGGGGCGGAAATCCTGCTGGTGCCGAACGGCTCGCCCTATTATCGCGCCAAGATCGATGTCCGCCACCAGGTCGTCATCCGCCAGGTCATCGAATGCGGGCTGCCGATGATCTATGCCAACCAGCTTGGCGGGCAGGACGAGTTGATCTTCGACGGCGCGTCGTTTGCCATTGGCGCCGACAAGACGCTTGCCTTCCAGATGAGCCAGTTCGAGGAAGCGGTCGACATCACCACCTGGAAAAGACAAGGGGATCACTGGGTCTGCTCGGAAGGGCCGATGTCGAAAATCCCGGACCGGGAGGAGGCCGACTATCGCGCCTGCATGTTGGGCCTGCGCGACTACGTCAACAAGAACGGCTTCAAGAATGTGGTGCTTGGTCTGTCCGGCGGCATCGATTCGGCGATCTGCGCGGCGCTCGCCGTCGATGCGCTCGGCGAGGAACGCCTGCGCGCCGTCATGATGCCCTATCGCTACACCTCGAAGGACTCGCTGAAGGATGCCGAGGATTGCGCCCGGGCGCTCGGCTGCCGTTATGACATCGTGCCGATCTTCGAGCCGGTCGAAGGGTTTCTGCACGCGCTGACGCAGATGTTCGAAGGCACCAAGGAAGGCATCACCGAGGAGAATTTGCAGAGCCGCGCGCGCGGCACCATCCTGATGGCGATCTCCAACAAGTTCGGCTCGATGGTCGTCACCACGGGCAACAAGAGCGAGATGTCGGTTGGCTACGCCACGCTCTATGGCGACATGAATGGCGGCTTCAACCCGATCAAGGACCTTTACAAGATGCAGGTCTACGCGCTGTCGCGCTGGCGCAACAGCCACGTGCCGCCGGGCGCGCTTGGCCCCTCGGGCGAGGTGATCCCGAAAAACATCATCGACAAGGCGCCATCGGCGGAATTGCGCGAGAACCAGACCGACCAGGATTCGCTGCCGCCCTATCCGGTGCTGGACGACATCCTCGAATGCCTGGTCGAGAATGAGATGGGTGTCGACGACATCGTCGCGCGCGGCCATGACCGGGCGACGGTGACGCGCATCGAGCATTTGCTCTACATCGCAGAATACAAGCGACGGCAGGCGGCGCCGGGCGTGAAGATCACCAAAAAGAATTTTGGCCGCGACCGCCGTTATCCCATCACCAACCGGTTCAGGGATCGCAGCTAGGTACCGAAAGCGCGCGCGGCGGTGCGGTCGGAGACAGCCATGCCCGATTGTGAGATCAGCTTCGACATGTCACGGATCGATTTCCGCGCGACATCGGACCTGTTGATGGCAAGCTATTGGGGCGCCGGACGCACTGACGAAGTCCATCGCCGCGCCTTTGCCAATTCGCTTTGCGTCGGCGCCTATGTCGATGGCAGGCAAGTCGGCTTCGGCCGCGCGATCACCGACCGCACGGTGTTCGCCTATCTCGCCGATATCATCATCTGGCCGGAGAATCGCGGGCAAGGCATAGGCAGCCGGCTTGTTCAGGCCCTGATCGATCATCCGGAGGTCAGGACCGTTTTCCATTGGAGCCTGTCGACCAGCGATGCCCATGGAATGTATGAAAAGCTCGGGTTCAAGCCATCGACCGATGGCCGCTACATGCGCTTGGATCGCATTCCTGAATGAGGCGCGGCTTGCCCGCCATTGTTGCAAAATAATCGCAGTGGTTGGACCAGATACGCTTTTGGCGTCAGCCCGTCTTGGCGATTTATAGGAGCGTCTCTATAAGGACCCCTCCGCAATTGTCTTGCGGGAGGTCCGAATGGCAGTATTTCACATGGTAATGCGAGGCCGCGAAGCCTAGGTCTCATCCGGCGCTCCGCGAAGGTTTCCCCTTCGTGCCGATGCCGGACCGAGCACAGGCTTATGCCGATGCCGATCGCCGCCCGATTTGGGCGATACGCCAAATATGCCACTCCGCTTCCGGGCACTCATTGGCTCCTTGCGCGGCTTCTTCAATTTTCGACCTACTGGGATCGGGCTCGTTTGTGCCCGAATGACATCATGGCTCGTTTCAAGATCGATTTGCGCGCGAGCGCCTTTCGCAGCGTTCTTGGCTTCACGCTCACTCATTGGCGGCGTCAGCCCTGGCGGCTCTCGCTCATCATGGGCAGCTTCCTGCTGTCGACGCTGGCCGATGTGCTGACGCCGCTCTACTCCGGCCGGCTGGTCGACGCCGTCGCCAGCAGCGCCGGCGCCGACGCGATTGCCTGGAATGCCGCGATGACGGCGTTCTCGATGCTGATGGCGCTCGCGCTGGCCGGCGTCGTGTTGCGCAACCTGGCGTTCATGGGGATCGTCGAGCTGACGTTGAAGATGATGGCCGACATCGCCGCCGATGCTTTCCATCGCGTCCAGCGCTTTTCCACCGACTGGCATGCCAACAGCTTTGCCGGCTCGACCGTGCGCAAAGTGACGCGCGGCATGTGGGCGCTCGACCTGCTCAACGACACCATCCTCATCGCGCTGCTGCCGTCGGTCGTCATGCTGGTCGGCTCGACATTGCTGCTTGGCTGGTTCTGGCCGTTGATGGGTGCGGTCGTTGCTGCCGGTTCGGTGCTGTTCATCACGGTGACGGCGCTGCTGTCGCTTGGCTATGTCGCGCCGGCGGCAAGGCTCGCCAACACCTGGGATACCCGCCTCGGCGGCTCGCTGGCCGACGCGGTCAGCTGCAACGCCGTGGTCAAGGGCTTTGGCGCCGAGGAGCGCGAAGAACGCCGACTGGCCAAGGTCGTCGCCAAATGGCGTGCGCGTACACGGCGCACCTGGGTGCGCGGCACCATCAACGGCACCACGCAAGGGGTGCTGCTGCTGGTCATGCGCGCCGCGGTGATCGGCCTGGCGCTGATGCTGTGGTCGTGGGGGCAGGCGAGCGCCGGCGACGTTGCCTTCGTGCTGACCTCGCTCTTCGTGCTGCAGGGCTATCTCAGGGATGTCGGCACGCATATTCGCAATCTGCAGCGCTCCATCAACGATATGGAAGAGCTGGTCGATTTCCAGTCCGAACCGCTCGGCATCGAGGACCGGCCCGGTGCCAAGCCGATCCGGATCACCGAAGGACGGATCAGCTTTGACAACGTCACCTTTCACTATGGCCATCACCGATCGGCGCTTTACCGCGACTTTTCGGTCGATATCGCACCGGGTGAGCGCGTCGGGCTGGTCGGCCATTCGGGATCGGGCAAGACGACCTTCGTCAAGCTTATCCAGCGGCTCTATGACGTGAATGCGGGGAAAATACTGGTCGACGGTCAGGACATCTCGCAGGTGGCGCAAGCCTCGTTGCGCGGGCAGATCGCCATCGTTCAGCAGGAGCCGATCCTGTTCCACCGGTCGCTGGCCGAGAACATCGCCTATGCCAGGCCGAGTGCGACGCAGGAGGAGATCGAGCATGCCGCGAAGCTGGCGAGTGCGCATGACTTCATCACCAACCTGCCGAAGGGTTACGGCACGCTGGTCGGCGAACGCGGCGTGAAACTGTCGGGCGGCGAGCGTCAGCGCGTGGCGATCGCGCGCGCCTTCCTTGCCGATGCGCGCATCCTGATCCTCGACGAGGCGACATCGAGCCTCGATTCGGAGTCGGAGGTGCTGATCCAGCAGGCGATGGAGCGGCTGATGGTCGGCCGCACGACGCTGGTCATCGCGCACCGGCTTTCGACGGTGAGGGCGCTGGACCGGCTGCTGGTCTTCGATCGCGGCAACATCGTCGAGGAAGGCTCGCATGATGAACTGATCCGGCTGAAAGGCGGCATCTACCGCCGCCTGTTCGAGCGCCAGGCATTGGAACTGACCAAGGGACTTGTGAGCTGAATTGAGGCGGCCTTCAGCTTCGGCCGGAGGCCGCCTCTGTCCGGTACGGTCAGCCCAGCGGGCTGGAGCAGGACATGCGATCGCAAGGCCGCGGCCAACCCGCCGATCAGCGCATCGATGCTGGCCGACTTGATTTGCCTGTGAAGCCCTGTCCGGATAGTAAGTCTTGAGACCTCTGTTCATCATACTGACCGAGATACGTTGTTTCTACCATTGGTTGATATATATCCGATGGAGGGCAACCCACGGATGTTCTTCACGATGCATCTTTCTGCAAATGCCGAGGAGAAGTTCGCTGCGCCGTCAGTGCTGGAATCTCAGCATGGCTCGGTTCGGCCACTGGCTGCCGAAGATCTCGAGCGCGTCGCCGCACTCTTCCTGACGAAGTTTCGCCGGCGCCGGCGTCACCTCCTCGATCGCGCGATCGCGGAGACGGCCGCGTATATGAGAGAGATTTACCTCGACCCTGCCGGCCAGTCCGGGGAAAGCAACGCTCTTGTCCAGATCAACCGGCACGGTCGTCTGGGTGGATTCCTCGGCGTTCTGAAAGCCCGCTACGAGCTCAATGGAGCGGCATTGAATGCGGCGATCATCGGGCCGCTCATGGCCGACCCCGGCACCGATGACGGCTCGGCCGGACCCCAATTGCTGCGTGCCTTGCATCAAGGCGAATTCGATCTGCAGCTGACCGATTCGGCCAACCGGACATCCTTGGCCTTCGCGCGCCCGATGAAGTACCAACTCCTTCCTGTGCATTGTCTGGGATGGACATATGTTTTCCGGCCGGCGGCGATGGCCGCCTCCGCACTGCACCGTAAATGGCCTGGCCTGCCTCGCCTTGTACTCGATCCATGCGCAAGAGCATTCGATGCTCTCGCGAAGAAAAGGTTCGAGCCACCGGTCCTCCATTCATCGTCGCATCGCACCCACCGTGAGCCGATCGATGCCGTTCAATTTGCCGAGAAGCTGCCGACCCTCCTGTCTGGTTACGCTCTTCGGCCGAGTTGGAAGGATGGGGAACTTGCACGGCTGCTTGCGCTGGCGGCCGAGAAGCGGGCCGACGGCCCCCTTCATTTCGGTGGGACCTACGACGAAACGGGCAAAATGCTCGGTTGTTATGCCTTCTATGGTCAAGCCGGCGGCGTGGCGAACCTGTTGCAGATCCAGGCATCCGGATTGCACTGGGGCGCGACGCTGGATGCGCTTGTCGCCGCCGCATGGGAGATGGGCTGCGTGGGCATCACCGGACAGACGCAGACCAAATTCATACCTCAACTCTTTGGCTACAAGAATGTCTTCTTCCGCTATGCCGGGGGAACAATGGTCCGCTCGCGGATCGCCGAGGTCACGGAAGCGGTCCGCTCCGGCGACATCTTTATCGGTGGATTGGTGGGCGACCGCTGGACCCGCCTCAGTTCCGATGATTTCGGCCGCTGATCGCCTTCAAGCGCTACAAACTTGGGTTAATGGGTTCCTTCGGAGCCTTCGCCGACGCGTTGGCTGACGGAGCATCAAACGAAAAACCCGCCTGTGCGGCGGGTCGCTGGCGCAAATCAGCACCATAGCCAAATATGTACCATAGCTGAGGGCACCGAGTCAAGAAAAAATTCCTATCGTGAAAAGCTGCCGGCACAAAATGGGCACCGCCGGCCTGGGCGCCGTCGGAGCGTCCACCGCCGGTCTTTTCATTCCAGCCGCCATGTTCTATGTCTGCCGGCCAGCGCGGGGGCGCGTCTTGTCAACCACAAAAGCATCCGGTACGCCCCGTTCATGACAGTTACCGTTCGTTTCGCCCCGTCGCCGACCGGCCGCATTCATATCGGCAATGCGCGCACGGCGCTGTTCAACTGGCTGTTTGCCATGAACAACAAGGGCCGATTCATCCAGCGCTTCGACGACACCGACATTGCGCGCTCGAAGCAGGAGTTTTCCGACGCCATCCTCTACGACCTGCATTGGTTGGGCATTTTTCCCGACGCCACCGAGTACCAGTCGCGGCGCTTCGAAGTCTATGACGCGGCGGTCGAGAGGCTGAAGACGGCAGGCGTTCTCTATGCCTGCTATGAAACGCCGGAGGAACTCGATCTCAGGCGCAAGGTGCGCCGCACGCGCGGCCTGCCGCCGGTCTATGGTCGCGAGGCGCTGACGCTGACGCACGAGCAGATCGCCGAATACCAGACCGATGGCCGCCGGCCGCACTGGCGGTTTCTCCTCCCCAATTTCTCAGGCGATCCACAACAGCCCGAACGCACCGAAATCCACTGGAACGACCTGGTGCGCGGTGAGGAAACTGTCGATCTGGCCTCGCTTTCCGACCCGGTCCTGGTGCGCGAGGACGGCACCTATCTCTATACGCTGCCTTCCGTGGTCGACGACATCGAGATGGGCGTCAGCCATGTCATCCGCGGCGACGATCATGTCACCAACACCGGCGTGCAGATCGCCCTGTTCCAGGCGCTGGCTGCGGAGCCGCCAGTGTTCGGCCACCACAATCTCCTGACCACCGCATCGGGCGAGGGCTTGTCTAAGCGCACCGGCGCGCTCTCCATCGAGAGCCTGCGCGAGGACGGCATCGAGCCGATGGCCGTCGCATCATTGGCCGTCCTGGTAGGCACTTCGGAGAATGTCGCGGCGGTGCCGACGATGGGCGAACTCGCCGAACGCTTCGACCCGGCGGCGACATCGAAATCCGCCGCCAAGTTCGATCCCGACGAGCTGTTCGTGCTCAACCGGTCGCTGCTGCACCACATGCCGTTCACCGAGGCACAAGATCGTCTGATCGTGCTCGGCGTCTCCGGCGAGCAGGCCGAACCGTTCTGGATGGCGGTGCGCGGCAATCTCGACAGGCTGGCCGATGCGGTCAACTGGTGGCGTATCCTGCGCGACGGACCGCAGGAGAAGCCGGAATTTTCCGGTGACGACCGCGATTTCCTTCGACAGGCCTTCGATCTGCTGCCGGAGGAACCCTGGAGCGCGGCGATCTGGAAGGACTGGACGGGCAAGATCAGGGAAGCGACCGGCCGCAAGGGCAAGGCGTTGTTCATGCCGCTCAGAACAGCCCTTACCGGACTGCCTTCGGGGCCGGAGCTTGCAGATCTATTGCCGCTGATGGGTCGGGAAGGAACGTTGGCCCGACGACCCTGACCTTGCGCTGTTCCGGAGGCAGCGCGGACACAGGTGACGTCACCGGCTTGGCGGAAAGCCGCTTGATCGCCTCGCGGTCGAGCCCGCCTTCCAGATTGGCCAAAGTTTCCGGATCGGCACCTGGATCCGGTTTGGAGATCGGCACCGGAATGAACGGTGCGGAGTCCGTCTCGGGTTGCAACTGTTCCGGATTCGGCGGGTTGCCGGCGATGATCTGAAAACCCTGCGCGGCGGCGTTGCAGCCGCAAGCCGGCGGCCGCGACATATCGGGCTGCTTGTAGAGATAGGCGGTCGGCAATTCGCTGTAGGGCCGGCCGGTGACGGATGACGTCATCGAGGCCGAATCGTCGCCCATGGCGCGCGAATAGAAAACCTGCATCTCGGTGCCGGGGCAGCTCGATTCGCAATTCTTCTGGTCACGTTCGAAATCGCCTGCCGAGGCTGAGTTCGACATCGGGAAGAAGTAGCCGTCGCAGGTGCGCACACAGGAAGTGTGGAACTCACCGCCGACGCTCGGAAAATCGGGTATGCCGGGCTGGTTGAGCACACGGCGGACATTGCGCTCCTCGCCGGGATCGTCGGGCTGGTTGGGCTCATCAAGCATATCGAGCTGCTGGCTGTTGCCGCCAAAAAGCTGATCGAACAGGTTTGCGCTGCCGCCCTCGCGGTTGGCTTCCTGCAAAGGCGCCCGCTGAGGCGCAACGGCGTCGTCGCGGCAGCCATTGGCGTCAAGCGCCGCCAGGATGCGTCCGCGGTCGCGGCGCGAGCCGCCGCCGGCCAGCCGCTCGCGCTTGTTCTGCAAGGCGTCGAGATTGGCATTCATGCGATCGATGGTGGCGTTTAGCCCGGCGCATTGATTGAGGTTGCGACCAAACAGCGAAAAACCGCATCCGGCCCGGCTCGCCTGGCCGCGAGCCTTCGAAATCTGCTCATGTTGCCGGGCAATTGCGGAATCGTATTTCCGGACTAGCGCCGGACCGCCACCGCCGCCACGCGAGGACGCGGCAAGATCGGCTTCCAGCTGGCGGCAGACCCGCGAAGCAGCCTGCGGCTCGGCTATCCCCCAGGTTGCGGACAACAGCAGGCCAAGCAGCACGGCAGCATGCGCCTGCTTCCACCCTCCGCTTGCCATCCGCCCAAACTCCACCTTCCAAATCCGACTGTTAGCCCCGCATAGGCTACCGTGTTCGCGGTTAACTGCAGTTTACCGCGAAATCCGTGTTCAGCCCAGATTGACGACCGCTTGTGCCTTGTGGGCGGCTTCGACCACGGCAAGCGCCGTCATGTTGACGACGCCGCGCGAGGTGACAGACGGCGTCAATATATGCGCCGGCATGTCAGTGCCGAGCAGGATCGGCCCGACATGCAGCGCATCCGTCATGGTTCTGAGCGCCGTCAGCGTGATGTTGGCCGAATCGAGGTTGGGGAACACCAGCAAATTGGCTTCGCCCTTCAGTCTCGAATGGGGATAGACGCGCTGGCGCAGGTGCTCCGACAGAGCAGTGTCCGCATGCATCTCGCCATCGCATTCAAGCTCAGGCGCGATGCGCGCCAGGATCGCCGCTGCTTGCCGCATCTTCAGGGCGCTGGGCGAATCGCGCGAGCCGAAATCGGAATGCGACAAGAGTGCTGCCTTCGGCTCGATGCCGAAGCGCTGGATTTCTTCCGCCGCCAGCACCGTCATCTCGGCGATTTCTTCCGCCGTCGGGTCGACGGAGACGTGGGTGTCGGTCAGGAAGATGATGCCGCGCTGCGAGATCAGCATCGAGAGCGTCGACAGGTCGCGATCCTTGACGCCGGTGCGCGGGCCGATGATCAAGGTGACGTTGCGCAGATGCCGCTCGAAGCGCCCTTCAAGGCCGCAGACCATGGCGTCGGCATCGCCGCGTTTCAGCGCAAGTGCTGCGATCACCGTGTTGTCGGTGCGGACCATGGTGCGCGCGGCTTCCGTCGTGACGCCACGCCGGCCGGCGAGTTCGATCAAAAGGTCGACATAGTGGCGGTAGCGCGGATCGTCTTCCGGGTTGATCAGGCCGAAATCGACACCGGGCTTGATGCGCAAGCCGTAGCGTTTCAGGCGCACTTCGATGACGTGCGGCCGGCCGATCAGGATCGGCTCGGCGATGCCTTCTTCGAGCACCACCTGGGCGGCGCGCAGCACGCGCTCATCCTCGCCGTCGGCATAGATGACGCGCTTGGCGCTCGATGCCTTGGCGGACGAGAACACCGGCTTCATCACCAGGCCGGAGCGGAAGACGAAGCGGTTCAGCTTGTCGATATAGGCGGCGAAGTCGGTGATCGGCCTTGTCGCGACACCGGTGTCGCAGGCGGCCTTGGCGACCGCGGGCGCTATACGCAGGATCAGGCGTGGATCGAAGGGCGAAGGGATCAGGAATTCAGGGCCGAAGATCGGCGTCTCGCCGGAATAGGCGCGGGCCGCGACATCTGAAGGTTCCTCGCGTGCCAGCGCTGCGATTGCCCGCACCGCCGCCATCTTCATCTCCTCATTGATGGCGCTGGCGCCGCAGTCCAGCGCGCCGCGAAAGATGTAAGGAAAGCACAGTACGTTGTTGACCTGATTGGGAAAATCGGACCTGCCTGTGCAGATCATCGCATCGGGACGCGCCGCACGCGCCGTTTCCGGCATGATCTCCGGATTGGGGTTGGCCAGCGCCAGGATCAGCGGTTTTGGCGCCATGTGCTCAAGCAGTTCCGGCTTCAGCACGCCTGCCGCCGACAAGCCGAGGAAGACGTCGGCACCCGATATGACGTCGGCCAGCGTGCGCGCCTCGGTGTCCTTCACATAAGGGTCTTTCCAGCGGTCCATCTCGTCGGTGCGCCCCTTGTAGGCAACGCCGAAACGGTCGGTGACCCAGATGTTTTCGACCTTGGCGCCGAGCGAGACCAGCAGGTTGAGACAGGCAAGGGCGGCAGCCCCGGCGCCGGAGGTGACGATCTTGATTTCCGATATGGTCTTGCCGACAAATTCCAGCCCGTTGAGCACGGCGGCAGCGACGATGATGGCGGTGCCATGCTGGTCGTCGTGGAACACCGGTATCTTCATGCGCGCCTTCAACTGTTCCTCGACCTCGAAGCATTCTGGCGCCTTGATGTCCTCGAGATTGATGCCGCCGAAAGTCGGCTCGAGCGCCGAGATCGTCTCGACCATGCGCTCGATACCGGGCGCGTCGATCTCTATGTCGAAGACATCGATGCCGGCGAACTTCTTGAACAGGACGGCCTTGCCTTCCATCACCGGCTTGGAGGCCAGCGGGCCGATATTGCCGAGGCCGAGCACCGCCGACCCGTTGGTGACGACACCGACCAGATTGGCGCGCGCGGTGTAGTCGGCGGCGGTCGCCGGATCGTCGCGGATTTCCAGGCAAGGGGCGGCGACGCCAGGCGAATAGGCGAGCGCGAGGTCGCGCTGATTGCCGAGCGGCTTGGTCGCCTGTATCTCGAGTTTTCCCGGCCTTGGGTGCTTGTGGAAGTAGAGGGCGGCTTCGTCGAGGTCCGAACGTACCGTCTTTTTGCTCTCGCCTTCCATGCGGCCGCTCCCTCGAAATCTGGCTGGAGATTCCCTTTTAGCATGCAGCCGTGGTTTTTCGCGACGCTAATTGACGCGCCGGCAGCTTTACCCGGCGGCGCGTACAAAGCCTTGAACGATCAAATGCTTATGCCGATTTTCTGATGGATAGTTCCTGCAGTTTCACGGACAAGTTGATCAAAAGGCGCTGACGTAGAGACCACCATCGACCGGTATGTTCTGCCCGGTCAGATAGCCCGCATGGACCGAGCACAGGAAGGCGCAGATCTGGCCGAATTCTTCCGGCGTGCCGAGCCGCTTGGCCGGAACGTCGGCGCTGATGCGAGTCTTGCGCGCGGCTGCGGCCTCAGGGCTTTCGACGCTGCCGGCTTCATGCGGGCCGCGCAGCCGGTCGGTGTCGAGCTTGCCCGGCAAAAGACTGTTGATGGTCACGTTGCGGTCGATCACCGTTCTGGCCACGCCGGCAAGAAACGAGGTCAGGCCGGCGCGCGCGCCGGACGACAGGTCGAGGCCGGGAATGGGCACATAGACCGACAGCGATGTGATGTTGACGATGCGGCCGAAGCCGCGCGCCGCCATGCCGTCAAGGACAGCCTGGACCAGCTCGATCGGCGTCACCATGTTCTGGGTGACGCCTTCGAGGATCTTTTCGCGATCGAGCGTGCGGAAATCGCGAAGCGGCGGGCCGCCATTGTTGTTGACGAGGATGTCCGGCTCGGGGCAAGCCGCGAGCAGCGCCTTCTGCACCTCCGGCTTCGAAACGTCGCCAACGACTTCCGTCACCGTGACGCCATATCGCTCGCGCAACTCCGCGGCGGTTTTCGCCACCAGCTCGGCATTGCGCCCGTTGACCACGACATCGCAGCCGGCTTCCGCCAGCGCCATGGCGCAACCGCGCCCAAGTCCCTTGCTCGAAGCGCAGACGATGGCCTTCTTTCCGCGGATACCGAGATCCATGACGATTTCTCCTGTGATTTGGCCGGCAAGCTAGTCCTTCGGCTGGACCAATCGCAACCGTCATACGGTTGTTGCATGAATCGGGGCATAGGCTCGCGAAAGCAACGGTGAAATCGCGATGTCCGGCCAAGAGCCCCGCACTTTCCGCAGCATGTTCATTTCCGATGTCCATCTGGGCTCGAAGGCGGCCAAGGCCGAGTTCCTGATCGATTTCCTTCGATATCACGATGCCGATATCATCTATCTGGTGGGCGACATCGTCGACGGCTGGCGGCTGCGGCGGAGCTGGCACTGGCCGCAAAGCCACAATGACGTCGTGCAGAAACTGCTGCGCAAGGCGCGCAAGGGCGCCAACATCACCTACATCGCCGGCAACCATGACGAGTTCGCCCGCCAGTTCCAGGGCGTGCATTTCGGCGGCATCGTTGTCGCCGACCGCGCCATCCACGAGACTGCCGACGGCAAGCGCCTGCTCGTCATCCATGGCGACCAGTTCGACACCGTGGTCCACAATGCGCGCTGGCTCGCCTATCTCGGTGATCACGCCTATGACGCGGCCATGCTGGTCAATCGCGTGGTGACGCGGCTGCGGCAACTGCTCGGCCTGCCGTATTGGTCGTTTTCGTCCTGGGCCAAGCACAACGTCAAGAAGGCGGTGAACTTCATCGGCTCGTTCCAGACCATGCTTGCGGATGAGGCGCGTCGTTCACACGTCGACGGCGTCATTTGCGGCCACATCCATCATGCCGTCATCGAGAATTTTGGCGATGTCCAGTACATCAACACCGGCGACTGGGTGGAAAGCTGCACGGCCGTGGTCGAGCATTTTGACGGCCGCATGGAAATCCTGACCTGGGCGCAGGTGCTGCCAGAAGCGCCGGACGAGCCCTTTGTCCCGTTGCTCATCGAGGACCGGGTAGGGCAGGCGGCATAGTCCGAAGTCTTTTCAGGCTTCGGAATCGATCAATTAGTCCAACCGGTTTCGTCCGGTTTTCGTCCATGTTAAGGGATCGATACGCGTTGCCGTCCGGTCGAATACAGCGCGATTGGATCGATTCATGGCCCTGCCGCAGCTCTCGCCCGAACAACTCGTCAAGCCGCGCCATTTCGAACTGCGCATGAGCCTGATCTTCGCGACGCTGTACGTGCCGCTCGGAACGCATTTGCCTTATTTTCCACTGTGGCTGCAGGCCAAGGGTTTTCACGCCGAGCAGATCGCCGTCATTCTGGCGGCGCCGATGTTCCTGCGCGTGGTGACGACGCCGTTACTGACCGCGTTGGCCGACCGTGCCAGGGACCGCGCCGATGTCTATGTCGCGCTGATGGCTGCATCACTGCTCCTGTCGGCAGGCTATTTCCTGCCGCCGACCTATGCGATGGTGCTGGCGGTCTCATTGGCGTTGACCATTGTCTGGACGCCGCATTCGCCGATCGCCGATTCGCTGGCGCTTTCGGGTGTGCGCCGCTTCGGTTCGAACTACACAAGCATGCGCAAATGGGGCTCGATCTCCTATCTCTGCGCCAATGTCGCCGGCGGCTTCATTCTGTCGGCAGCCGGCTCGCAGGCCGTTCCGGTTATCATTCTGGCGGCGTTTGCCGCGGCCCTTGCCGCCGGCCTGCTGGCGGCGCGTCTAGGCCGTCCGCGGCGCGCCTCACCGCTGTCGGCCACCGACATCCAGCATTCGGCGCCGAAGCTTCTCAACCCGTATTTCCTGTATTTTTCCGTCGGCGTCGGCGTCATAACCGCCAGCCACGCATTCCTCTACGGTTTCGTCTCCATCTACTGGAAATCGATCGGCCTCAGCGATTCGGTTGTCGGTCTCTTATGGGCTTGGGGCGTGGTGTCGGAAGTCTGCATGTTCATGATGTTCACCCGCTTTTTTGACCGGTTCTCCGTCGTGTCGATCATGGTGATGGCGGGGATCGGCTCCATCGTGCGCTGGATCGCCTTTCCGCTGGTCTGGCCGCTCGGCCTCGGCATTCCCGGTTTCTTCGGTGTCCAGTCGCTGCACTCGGTCTCGGTGGCGCTTGGGCTGATCCGGCCTGCAGAAGATGATCGGCGAAACCGTCTCCGAGGAGCGGACAGGTGCCGCGCAAGGCATTGCCTATTTCTCCAACGGCTTCTTCATGGCGGTGGTGACGCTGGCGTCCGGCCCGCTCTACGACCATCTCGGCGTGGACGGCTTCTTTGCCATGATCCCGATCGCCTTGATCGGCCTCGTGCTGATCGGCCTTGCAGCGTGCTCAGCCCCACAGCGCCACATCGGGCGGTGACACCATCGATCCCTGGTAGACAAGGCCCGGTACCCGGTCGCGGGCAAGCAGCAGCGGACCGTCGAGGTCGACGAAATCGGCATGCTGGGCAAGCAGCACCGCTGGCGCCATCGCCAATGACGTGCCGACCATGCAGCCGACCATCACGCCGAAACCGAGTTCGCGGGCGCGATCGCGCAGCACCAGTGCCGCAGTCAGGCCCCCCGACTTGTCGAGCTTGATGTTGACGGCATCGTAGAGACCGACAAGCGCTTCGAGATTCTCAGCCTCGTGCACGCTTTCATCGGCGCAGATCGGCACGGGATGGGCGATATGGCGCAGGATTTCGTCATGACCGGCCGGCAGCGGCTGCTCGATCAGCGCGATACCTTGTTCGGCGGCAAAGGCGAGGTTCGCAACGATGTTGTCGTCGCTCCAGCCCTCATTGGCGTCGAGGATGATGCGGCTGTCTGGCGCTGCCTGCCTGACCGCGCGGATGCGGGCGATGTCGTTGTCGCCGCCGATCTTGACCTTGAGCAGCGGCCGCGCCGCATTGGCGCGAGCCTGCGCCGCCATCGCCTCCGGCTCGCCCAGCGACAGCGTGTAGGCGGTTTCGAGCGCCTGCAAGGGAAGAGCACCTATCGCGACTGCTACCGAGGTTCCGCTGAGCTTTGCCTCCAGGTCCCACAGGGCGCAGTCTATGGCGTTGCGGGCGGCTCCGGCCGGCATAGCATCGAGCAAGGCGGTCCGGCCGATGCCACCGGCGATCCGGCCGCGCATGGCCTCGATCGCGTCGCGCACGCCCTCCATGGTCTCGCCATAGCGCTTGTAGGGGACGCATTCGCCGCGGCCGAGGTGGCCGCCCTCGCCGATCGTGCAGGAGATCACTTCGGCTTCGGTCTTGGAACCTCGCGAAATGGTGAAGGTTCCGGCGATGGGAAAACGCTCGGCCTCGACCGAAATGACACGCGCCATATTTTTCTGCTCCTGCTGTGCGACAAGCGTTGTCGGCAAATCGACAGGTCAGACCCGTCAGGCTAAACAGGACGCCATGTTGACCATCGGCAAGCGCGACGCAAGCGGCACGACCGCAGGGGAGGCTGACCACGAACCGCGCGTGGCGATCGGCGAGGAGGACGGCGTTCTTGGCTGCGCTTTCTCCGGAATCTGGACCACAAGGACCGTCGCGCTCATCGACGCCGACATGCGCAAGATCGAGAAGCGAAGCGGCTTCAAAACCTTGGCGCTCGATGTTTCCAAGATCGAGAAGATGGACACCGCCGGCGCCTGGCTGATCGACCGGCTGGTCAGCGCCTTCGAGAAGAAGGGCGTCGAGATCCAGATGCAAGGCCAGAGCGAGATCGCTTCGATCCTGCTCGAAGCTGTCGGCGAGGCCGTGCGGCGCGAACCCGAATCCGGCCCGGCGCGGCCGCCCAACATCGTCATTCGCGCTCTCGAGGCGGTCGGCCGCCGCGTCTACGAGATGCGCGACGATTTTCTCGCCTCGATGAACATCCTCGGCGCCACCATCCGTGGCGCGCAGATGAAGCTCGGCCGTGGCCATGCCGTCAACCCGGCGGCGATTTTCAACCAGATCGACCGCATGGGCGTCGGCGCCATTCCGGTGGTGGTGCTGATGTCGGCGATCGTCGGCGCCATCGTTGCCCAGCAAGGCGCCTATCAGCTCAGCTATTTCGGCGCCGATATCTTCGTCGTAGACCTGGTCGGCGTGCTGATCCTGCGCGAACTCGGCGTGCTGATGACGGCAATCATGATCGCCGGCCGCTCCGGCAGCGCGATCACCGCCGAGATCGGCTCGATGAAGATGCGCGAGGAGGTCGACGCGCTGAAGGTCATCGGGCTCAACCCGATCGGCGTCCTGGTCTTTCCCCGGCTCGTGGCGCTGGTCATCGCCTTGCCGTGCCTGACCATCATCGCCAATTTCGCCGCACTCGGCGGCGGCATACTGGCTGCCTGGCTCTATTCCGACATCCCGCCCGCCGCCTTCATCGACCGGTTGCGCGTCGCCATCGATCTCAGCACCATCTTTGCCGGCCTGATCAAGGCGCCGTTCATGGCCATGATCATCGGCACGATTGCCTCGGTCGAAGGCATGAAGGTCGGCGGCAGCGCCGAATCGCTCGGCCAGCATGTTACCGCTTCGGTTGTGAAGTCGATCTTCGTCGTCATCATCCTCGACGGACTTTTTGCCATGTTCTACGCAGCGATCGAGTTCTGAGATGAACCTGCGAAACAGGAAAAGGGCGGGCGCATTGGCGGATGACGCGGGTGAGGGCGACATCGTGCTATCCGCGCACGACATCAGCGTGTCCTTCGCCGACAAGCTTATCCTCGACAGACTGTCGCTCGACATAAGGCGCGGCGAAATCCTTGGATTTGTCGGCGCCTCGGGTGCTGGTAAATCCGTTCTGCTGCGCACCATTCTCGGCCTGACGCGCAAGCAGTCGGGTACGATCAAGCTGTTCGGCGTCGATGTCGAGAAAGCTGATGATGCCGAGCGTCTGCGCATCGACATGCGGCTTGGCGTGCTGTTCCAGCACGGCGCGCTGTTCTCGGCGCTGACAGTGCTGGAAAACGTCCAGGTGCCGATGCGCGAATATCTCGACCTTCCGCGAAAGCTGATGGACGAACTGGCGATGCTCAAGATCGAGCTGGTCGGGCTGCCGCCCGATGCGGCGCAGAAATTCCCGTCCGAACTGTCCGGCGGCATGATCAAGCGCGCCGCGCTGGCCCGGGCACTCGCGCTCGATCCCGACATCGTCTTCCTCGACGAGCCGACATCGGGCCTCGATCCGATCAGCGCGGCGGAGTTCGACGAGCTGGTGGTCAAACTGCGCGATACGATGGATCTGACCGTCTACATGGTGACGCACGATCTCGACACGCTGTTCACCGCTTGCGACCGGGTGGCCGTGCTCGGCAAGAAGAAAGTGCTGGTCGAAGGCACCATCGACGACATGCTGAAGAGCGAGGAACCGTGGGTAAAGTCCTATTTCCGCGGAAAACGCGCCCGGCAACTTGATCTTGCGGCGCGCGCATAGCCATAAGTGGGACAATGGAAACTAGAGCCAACTACGTCATTGTCGGCATCTTCACGCTGGCTGCGATCCTGGCGGCGTTTGCCTTCGTCTACTGGACGGCGGCGATCGGCGACAAGGGCGAGACGACGTTGCTGCGCGTGCGCATTCCGGGCTCTGCGTCCGGGCTTGGCCGCGGCAGTTTCGTGCTGTTCAACGGCGTCAAGGTCGGCGACGTCAAGCGCGTCTATATCGACGTCGACAATCCGACGGTTGCCATCGCCGATACCGAGATCGACCGCATGACGCCGATCACCAAATCGACGCAAGCCGATATCGGGCTTGCCGGCCTGACCGGGCAGGCCAACATCGAGCTCAAGGGCGCCGACCCCAAGGAAGTGAAACTCCTCGACCAGGCGGAAAAGGAAGGCAAGGTCGCCGAGATCGTCGCCAACCCGTCGGCGGTGACCAACCTCTTGCAGACGGCGCAGAATATCTTCACCCGCGCCGACAAGGTGCTGACCGAGCTCGAAGGCTTCACCAGGGACGTTCGCGGGCCGCTGACGCAGACCGTCCAGAATGTTCAGACCTTCTCCGATGCGCTGGCCAAGAATTCGGATGGCATCGACAAATTCCTGTCCGCCGCCAGCACGCTGGCGGAGGAGCTTAAAGGCGTTTCCGGCAAACTCGACGGCACGCTGAAAGCAGCCGAAGGCCTTCTCAACGCCGTCGACAAGGACAAGATCAAGAGCATCGTCGCCAATGTCGACGCGGTAACCGGTAACCTCAAGGAGACGTCGAAGCAGCTCGACGGCGTGATCAAGAACGTCGATACAGCCGTGGGATCGGTCAACGACTTCGCCAAACGGACGCAAGGCACGCTGGCCAAGGTCGACAAGGTGATCGACGGTATCGATCCCGCACAAGTGCGCTCGGCGCTCGCCAACATCCAAAAGGCCAGCGAGAGCGCCGACAAGGCCGCCGCCGACATCGCGGAGGTGACCCACAAGTTCGCCAACCGGGCCGACGACATCGACCAGACGATCAAGGACGCAAAGCAGCTCGCGCAACGGCTCAACGATGCCTCGGTGCGCGTCGATGGCATTCTTGCCAGGGTCGATACCTTGCTCGGGTCGGGGCAGGCCGACGGCGTGATGGCGGATGCCAGGGCGACGCTGAAGTCGTTCAAGCAGGTTGCCGACACGCTGAATGCCCGCCTTGGCGTCATCACCGACAATCTGGCGCGCTTCTCTGGACAGGGGCTTTCGAATGTCGAGGCTTTGGTGCAGGACAGCCGCCGTTCGATCAGCCGCATCGAAGAGGCGGTGACCGATCTCAGCCGCAATCCGCAGCGCATCCTTTCGGGTGGCGACGGCGAGGTTCGGCAATTCGATGGCAGGGCGCGGCGTTGACTTCGGCGACGGCGCGCCCCAGAAACATGAGCCGCGAAAGCGGGTCGATCTTACGATCCGGGGACAACGGGGATCGCGCGTGAAGTCTGTATGGGTGAAAACGGGCGGGTTGACTTCGGCTGCGGCACTGCTTGCCTTGACGCTGGCCGGCTGCGCGGCGTTGGGCGGCAAGCCCGCGCCGCTCGATACGTTCGAACTGTCAGCGCCTTCGGTCGACGCGCATGGCCATAGCCGCCGCCAGATCCTGATCGCGCAGCCGTCGGCGCTCAAGGCGCTGGACAGCCAGAATATCGTCATCAAGCCGTCGGATCGGTCGATCCAGTATCTCAAGGGCGCGCAATGGGCCGACCGGCTGCCGTTGATCGTGCAGGCGCGGCTGGCCGAGACCTTCCAGCGTTCAGGCAGCTTTGCCGGCGTCGGCAAGCCGGGCGAGGGCCTGGCGATCGACTATCAGGTGATCGTCGAAATCCGGTCCTTCGAGGTGCGTGTCGACGGCGGCGAACATGCCGAGGTCGATCTGTTCGTGCGGATCCTGAACGATCGCAACGGCGAGGTCCGTGCCTCCAAGAGCTTCACCGCAGCCGCACCCGTCTCGGGCAGCGGCAATCCTGCCTATGTCAGCGCGCTCGACAAGGCGTTCGGCGACGCCGCCGGGCAGATCGTGCACTGGACGGATTCGGTGATCTGAGCGCGGGGCGCGCCGGAATCCCACAAAGCTTCATCCCTCCAGGCTTCTCTGCCTACAAGCGGTCAAAGATTTCCGGGCGGAGCTTCCCGGTCTTCATCAGGTGCTGCAGGGTATAGGTGACGGACAGCGCGTCATCGAGCGCGTCGTGCCCCTGCAATGGCGGGTGTTCGACGCCGTAGTAATCGGCGAGCTTGTTGCTCGGCGTTCTCGCCAGATCCTCGATCGGCATTCCGGCCGCGATCAGCAGCTTGACGGCATTGTCAAACCGGCTGGCCGGGATCGGAGGCTGAATGTCCGCGACATAGCAACTGATGGCGATCATGTTCAATTCGTCCTTGCCCCAGGACCAGAAACGCGCCCCGCCGGAAAAACGATCGACGTCGGCGAGGGCGTCTCCTAGCGCCACCCCCTCGGTCTCCAGATCTTCCTCGGTAATGCCGGTCAGTTTGGTGAAGAACGGGTCGAGGGCGTATCTCTTACCAAACCGGTCGACCGGTCTGATGTAGACCTTGTGTGTGCCGAGCATTGGAAAATCGCCCTCGAGTCCAAGCCTGACGGCGCCGATCTGTGCGATCACCGGGTCAGGATCGTGTGCCGCGCACCAGAATCGGCGTTGCGAGCCCTCCAGGCAAAGAAACTCGCAGTCGAAAATAATTGCCGTCTTCACGATCACACCCTTCGAACGTCAGGGCAGCGGGTATTGTCGGTGGATTTCAGTGCGTCGGAAATCCGACTTTGGACGAGTCCCGAACGCATCGATAGGCTCGGAAAACTTGCTGCGGGCAGGTCGGCGCGTGACGGAGGTTCAGCGCAGTCACAGGCGGGACCATAGCCCCGCCTGTTCAATTCCTGTCTTAATGCAGGCGGCCGCTCGCATGGGCCAGCATGGTGTAGACCTTGCCGGTGTCCGACGTCAGGTAGGTCTGCGCCATGATGTTGTCGCGGTCGTTGCGCGAGACATCCTTGAGCAGCTTCTCGAAATCGTCGCAGTAGCGGTCGACGGCGGCGCGGAACTCGGCCTCGGCCTGATACTTGCGACGGATCTCGTCGAACGTCTGCTGTCCCTTCAACGTGTAGAGCCGCCGCGTGAACACGTCACGCTCGCCACGCCGGTAGCGGTTCCACAGCTCGATCGAAGCCTCGTGGTCGATGGCACGCGCGATATCGACGGAGAGCGAGTTCAGCGATTCCACGACATGCAGGGGCGAGCGCTGCGCGGGGGTAGCGCGCTGCGCTTCCACGGGGGCCGTAGGGGCTGCCGACCTGAGGTCCTCATCGTTCGATGCCGCGGTAAGCAGATCGCGCACCCAGCCGCCCTGGGGCGTGCGGGCGCTGGCATCGCCGCGCGGACGCGGTGCAGCCTCGGCAGGACGCTCAAGGTCGAGCGTGCCGCGCAATGCAGGGCCGCCCAAGGGCGCCTGAGGCGTGCGCAGATCCGGCTGCGGTGCCGGTGCGCGGCGCGGCGGCTCGGCAGCGCGTGCGGCCGGCGCTTGCGGCGCCGGGCGCAGGTTGCGTGGTTCTGATCCCTCACCGCCGCCGCGGCCGGATTTGGCCACGATGTCCGAAAGCTCCTTGAGGGCGTTGATCTGCTCGGAAACGGCGCGGCGGATGGCCGAGGTCGATTCCTTTGCCTCTTCCGGCATTTCGATGACGCCCTTCTTGAGCTCGGCCCGGGTCAGGTCGAGTTCGCTCTTGATCGAGCCGGCGGTGCGCCGCATCTCCTCGGTGGCATCGGCAAAGCGCTTGGTTGCCGAATCGACGACGTCGGTGATGGCGTTGCGGATCTTGTCGGCCGACTCCATCGTCTTGCCTTCGGCGTTCTGCAGCGTCTGGCCGACGAGATTTTCGAACGAGCGCATGACCCTTTCGAGATCTTCCGACTTCTTGACCAGGCCGACGGCGAGGTCTTCGAGCGACGATTGCCTCTCGAGCGTGTGCTCGAGATTGCTCTGGGCCGAGCTCAGCAGGTCCGAAGCGCTGGACAGCAGACGGCTGTGTTCGTCGAACTTGGTGGCGATCGACGCCACCTCGCGCAAGGTGGACGACGACAGTTCCGTCAGCCTCGTCGTGTTCGAATCGACCAGACGTGCCGAGCTGGCAAAGGTCTGCGCGGCCTTCTCGGTGGTGGCGGCGAAGCTTTGCGTGCTGCCGCTCAGGCGTTCATCGACCTGGCCGAGATTGACCGCGGCCTGGTCGATCAGCTGACCGAGCTGCGAGCTGGACTTGGTCATGCGGCCGATGAGATCAGCGACGCTGTCGGACAGCGACGAGCGGGCGCCTTCGACCGCCGACAAGGTTTCGGCGGTGCGGCTGGCGAGCGCGTCGACAAGCGCGGCATTCTCGCTGCGCAGCTTCTCGGTGGCGCGTTCGGTGACCTCTTCCATGCTCTTTTGCAGGTCCGAGCCGCCCTGGGCGAAGCGCTCGACCAGGGGCCGTGCGGTTTCGTCGAGGATCTTCGACATTTCGGCCGAACGTGCGGCGAGCATGGTGTTGAGTTCGCGGGTGTTGGCGCCGATCGTCTTGGCGGCATCGTTGGTGCTTTGGCCGATATGCTGGCCAACCGCGGTGAAGGTCTCGGCGATCACATTGGCGCGCGAGACGAGTTGCGCCTCGGCATTCGACACCTGTTCGTTGAGCTTCTGGCCCATCGTCTCGGCTGTGAAGGCGAGGCGGTTCTCGACGCCTGAGACCTGCTCTTCGACACGGGCTGCCGCGGCCGCGGCACTCGACGCGAAACGCTCGTCCGCACCGGCAAGCGCCTGCTCGATTTCGCGGGCATGCACGGCCATTTCCTGGCCGGTCCGCCTTGCGCGTTCGGCAACCCGTTGCTCGGTATCGGCAAAGGCACCGACGATTGTCTCGGCATGCTCGCCGATCGTGGAGGTGCTGCTGGCGATGCGCGACACCAGACGCTGATCCGCCTCGTCGAAGATACGGCCGATTTCCGAGGCACGGCTCGACAGCGCTTCCGAACCTTCGGCGATGCGCGAGACGAGTTGCTGGTCGGCGGCATCGAAAATGCGGCCAAGGTCCGACGCGCGTGCGGCAAGCGCTTCGGCCGATTCGCCGATGCGCATGCCGAGCCGCTGGTCGGCGCCTTCGAAGTTGCGCAGGATGTCGCCGGCACGCGCGGCCAGCGACTGGGCGGTCTCGATAGCGCGGGCAACCAGCTTCTGGTCGGCCGCATCGAACGTGCCGGCAATCTCGCTTGCACGGGCGGCCAGATGATCCGCGGTGTCCTGAGCCCGGGCAGTCAGCTGATCGGCGGCTTCCTGGGCACGGGCGGCCAGCTTCTGATCCGCCGCGTCGAAGGTGCCGGCGATCTCGCTTGCGCGAGCGGCCAGCTGATCGGCGGTTTCATGCGCGCGGGCCAGCAGCGAGCTGGACGTATCGTCGGCACAGGCAAGCAAGGCGTTGGACGTGTCTTCGGCGCGAGCGTGGAGGCGACGGTCTGCATCCTCGAAGGTGCGGGCGATGTCTTCGGCCCGCGCCAGCAGGGCGGCGGACGTCTGCTCGGCGCGCTCGGCGATCTTGCGGTCGGCGTCGCTGAAAGCGGCACCGGCCTGCTCGTGCAGGGTGCTGGTGACTTCCAGCACCTTTTCGCGCAGGGCGCCGGCGACAAACACGGCGCTCTTCTCAAGCACGGCGCGGACGTTGTCCACGCCTGTCGAGAGCGCACGCTCCATGGTGCCGGCACGCTCCTCGATGATGCCGGTCTGGCGGCTGAATGCCTGCTCGATCTTCTCGACATCGCCTGCGATAGCGGCAGAGATGTCCGAGCTTCTGGCGGCGATCTGGTCGATGTGGCCCGACAGTGAGCGGTCGACATCCTTGCGGGTCTCAGCCAGCTTGCCGAGATCGTCTTCCAGTGCGAGGGTCAGCATATTGCGGCCTTCGGCGAGCTTGCCGACATGCCCGGCGATGATGTTGTCGATATCGCCGCGGCTTTCGGTGAGCTTCTGCAGGTCAGCTTCGAGGGCGCGTTTGAGAATGTCGCGACCCTCGGCCAGTTTCTCCACCTGGCCGGCGACCAGGCCGTCGATGCTGGAGCGGCTTTCGGCCAGCTTGGCGAGGTCGGCTTCCAGCGCGCGCTTGAGAACATCGCGGCCCTCGGCGAGCTTCTCGACCTGGCCGGCGACCAGGCCATCGATGCTGGAGCGGCTCTCGGCCAGCTTGCCGAGATCGTCCTCAAGCGCTTTCGACAGGGTCGAGCGCTCCTGGACGAGCCTTTCCGCGTGGCTGTTGACGAGGCCGCCGACGTTTTCGAGGTCGGCTTCAAGCGCTTTCGACAGCGTCGAACGGTCCTGCACGAGCCTTTCGGAATGGCTGTTGACCAAGCCGTTGACGCTTTCGAGATCAGCCTCGAGCGCCCGGGCGAACTGTGCCCGGTCATCGACCAGTTTCTGCGACTGATCGGCAATGGTGCCCTTGATCGCATTGAGGTCGGATTCCAGAGCACGCCGCAGGATATCTCGGCCCTCGGACAACTTCTCGACCTGACCCGCAACCAGCCCGTCGATGCTGGAACGGCTGTCGGCCAGCTTGGCGAGGTCATCCTCAAGGGCCCTCGACAGTGCGGAGCGGTCTTGGACGAGCTTGTTCATGTGATCGGCGATGACGCTGTTCACATTCTGCAGATCGGCTTCCAGGACCCGGGAAAGCTGACCGCGATCCTCGGCCAGCTTTTCCGACTGGCTCGATATGACGCCCTTGATCGTGTTCAGATCGGATTCCAGGGCTCGCTTGAGAATGTCGCGGCCTTCCGCCAGCTTCTCGACCTGACCGGCGACCAGACCGTCGATGCTCGAACGGCTTTCAGCCAGCTTGGCAAGGTCGGCCTCAAGCGTCTGGGACAGCAGGCCGCGGTCCTCGGCCAGCCGTCCCGAGTGGCTTTCGATCAGGCCGCGTATTCCGGACAGATCGCTGTCGAGCGAATGAGAAAGCTGCGTGCGGTCCTCCGCCAGTTTGGCGGAATGGGTTTCGATGAGGCTCTTGATGCCGACGATGTCGTTTTCCAACGCCTTGGCGAGCACGGCGCGGCCCTCGGCGATCTTCTCGACCTGACCGGCGACCAGACCGTCGATGCTGGCGCGGCTGTCGGACAATTTGCCGAGGTCGGCCTCCAGGGCGCGTGACAGAATGTTGCGGCCCTCGGCGAGCTTACCGACATGGCCCGCGACCATTTCATCAATAATCGTACGGGCTTGCACCAGTTTTCCGGAGTCTTCGTTCAAGGCAGTGGAGAGCCTGTTGCGGCCTTCTTCCAGCCTTTCGAGATGGCTGCCGAGCGATGCATCGATGGCCGCCCGCGATTCATTGACCTTGCGCAGGTCCTCTTCGAGAGCGCGCGAGATCAGGCTGCGGCCTTCGGCCAGCTTCTGCACCTGGTTGGTTACCGCCGCATCGATGCCGGCGCGGCCCTCGGCGAACTTCGCCAGGTCGGCCTCCATGGCCGCGGCCATGCGCTCGCGGCTTTCGGACAGTTTCCTGCTGTGGTTCTCGACGGCTTCCTCGATGCCGACGCGGGCGTCGGCGAGCCGCTGGATGTCGCTGTCGAACGAACGCGACACGACATGGCGGGCGGCCTCCATGCGCCCGGCGAAGTCGCTGGCGCGGGCTTCGAGCATGGAGGAGGTCGAGGTGACGATGTCGGCCATGTCGGCGCCGATCTGGGTCTTGCCCTGATCGATCATTGCCGACAGCGTGTCCTTGCTCTCGGCGAAGGTGTGCGCGATTTCGCGGGCGCGCTCGACCAGCGTTTCGTTGATCTGGCGGGCGCGGGCCTCGAGTGCCGCATTGAGCTTCTGCGTTCCGGTGTCCAGCGCCTCGGCGCGGGTCTGGAACTCGCTGATCAGGGCCTGGCCGCGTTCGGCGAGCGTCCGCTCGATGCCGTTGAGGCTGGCCTCGAACTCGGAATTGAGGGTGCGTGCGGCGCCGCCGAGCAGCGACACCATGCCGGTGGTGCGATCGTCGAGCAGATCGGTCAACGACCGTGTCAGGCCGTCAGTGGTGTCCGTCAGCTTGGCAATGCGGGTGTCGAGAAGGCTGGCGAAGGCTTCGCCTGAGGTCGACAGACGGTCGGTGATCGAATCGAGCCGGCCTTCGACGGAATCGAAGATCGACATCGAGCTTTCGTTGATGCGATCGATCAGCGTGTCGCCGGAATTGGTGATCGTCATCGACAATTTGGTCGACGCATTGAGGATCGAGTCGCGGATGATGTCGGAGGCGGCGCCGATCTCGTCCTTCAGCGTCTCATGCGCGCCGGTGATCGAGGCGCGGACGCGCTCGGCATGGGTGACGACGGCTTCGCGCTCGCTGCCGAGCCCGTCGACCAGCGAGCGGATGCGGGATTCATTCTCGGAATAGGAGCGTTCGATCTGGTTGACTTCGCTGTGGACCAGCGTTTCCAGTTCGACCGCGCGGGCAAGCGTGCGTTCGATGCCTTCGCCCATGGCCGCGACCTCGCGACGAACGGCCTGGCCGATCATCATGACGCGATCCTGGGCAAGGTTTTCCGGCTCGGTCAGGCGGAAGGCCACTTCGGTCATCGACTGTGCGGCGATGCGCATTTCCTGGGCGCGGCGAATCATGGCGGCGAAGGCCCAGAACAGGATGACGGGCACGATGGCCGCGACCGCAAGGCCGATCAACTCCGGACGGGCAAGGAACTGGTCGAGCGTACGGATTCTCCAGATGCTCGGTCCGAAAAGCAGATTGGCCAAACCGCCGGCGCCGGCGAACCAGGCGAGCGAAACGAAGGCGACGACCCAGTAAATGGTGTTCGAGGCACGCCTGTTGAGGCTGTGCAGAAGCGTCTTATAGTCCTTCTGGCGATCGTCATTGGCCGGCGCGAAACCCGCGGGCTGGACGCCATTGCGCGGTCCCACGGGGCGCAATTCGGCAGGCTTTGCCTTCGGCGCGGGTTTCGCGGCGTGGTTCTGATTGACTACGGGCTCCGGGTTTTGTTCCGGCTTATGATTGCGTCCCTCGCGCGCCAACTCGTCGGCCGCCTGGGATATCTGAGCTTCCAGATCCTCCATAGAAGCCGCGATGTCGAGGTCGCCGTTGCCGATCTCGCTGCTGAGGTCGAGATCGAGCGCCTTTTCCAGTTCCCTGGCCACGTCGCTGTCGAGAGTTCTCGTCGTCGTTGGTTTCTTTGCCATGCCTTCGCTACCCTGTACTAGCTGCCGCGGGCTTATAATTCTGTTTGTCTTGCCCCGCGCAGGAGGCTGAAAATGGACCCCTCGTATCGTAATGACACAGGGGGGTAAAGAAAACATGCATTCCGCGGGATACGTAAAACTTTAAATATAAGGTTAACGGAACTGTGATTTGGGCGCCGCTTTGGCAACATTTTTCCCGGCCATTCATTAACCCGTTGTCCATTGGATTCGCCTAGGTTTTTGGGCGAATCGAAGAAACGGAGTTCGAGTTCATGCGTGGCGAAAGCGGCATTGCCTTCTCAATGCCCGGGGGCGACGTATCCGGACCAAGGCGGTCACGGCCGGTCGATTTGGCACACCTTGCCCGCCAGACGATGGGTGACCGCAGCCTTGAGCAAGAGGTGCTGGCGCTGTTTGTACAGCAGGCGCTGTCCGTGCGCGACAGAATAGTCGACGCCGACATCAAGGACCGGCTTCTGCTCGCCCATGGATTGAAGGGTTCGGCACGGGGCGTCGGCGCCTTTGCCATCGCCGATTGCGCCACCGAGATCGAGCACCGGCCGGAAGACGGCCAGACGCTCAAACGGCTTGGCATGCTGATCGACGAAGTGCGCGATTTCATCGCCGCCATCAACCGCTGAATCCGCGCTGAACCCGATTTGCGGAAAAACGTCATCGGGCGGCGCTCTCGTGCGGCAGTTGACTTGTCAGCCGGAGTGATTATCTCGGCTGGAACTCCCTTCAGGTGACAAATGACCAAGCTGACTTTCATTGCCCATGACGGCACGCATTTCGACATGGACGCCGAGAACGGCTCTACGGTCATGGAGAACGCGATCCGCAACGCCGTGCCCGGGATCGAAGCCGAATGCGGCGGCGCCTGCGCCTGTGCCACCTGTCACGTCTATGTCGACGAAGCCTGGACGGCTGAAGTCGGCGAGCCGGAAGCGATGGAAGAGGACATGCTGGACTTCGCTTACGACGTCCAGCCGAACTCACGGCTGTCGTGCCAGATCAAGGTGCGAGACGCGCTCGACGGTCTCATTGTGCGGGTGCCTGCCCGCCAGGGATAAGCGGTATCTTTGCCAACTGATTTTTCCCGCTGTGGCTTGGCAGCGGAGCGATGGTCATGCAGTGTCCTGCTGTTTCACTCCAGCGCCGCGCGTCCTCCTGGACGCGCAAAGGACGCTGTAGGACTTTTATTTGCGCATGATCCTTTCCGAAAATCGATCCGATTTTCGGGGTCATGCGCAGCGAGGCACAGGCATGACCGACATTATCAGGACAGACGTGCTTATTGTCGGGGCAGGGCCGGTTGGCCTGTTTGCCGTGTTCGAGCTCGGCCTGTTCGACATGAAGTGCCACCTGATCGACATTCTCGATCGGCCGGGCGGCCAGTGCGCGGAGCTCTATCCGGAAAAGCCGATCTACGACATTCCAGGCTGGCCTTCGATCTCGGCGCAGGGGCTGGTCGACAAATTGCTCGAGCAGATCGCGCCGTTCAAGCCTGATTTCAGCTACAACCGAATGGTTTCCAGCCTGGAAAAACTGGAGGACGGCAGTTTTCGCGTCACCACCGACGAAAACGAGGTGTTCGAGGCCAAGGTGGTGGTGATTGCCGCCGGCGGCGGCTCCTTTCAGCCCAAGCGTCCGCCGATCCCCGGCATAGAGCCCTATGAAGGCAAGAGCGTCTTCTATTCGGTGCGCCGGATGGAGGATTTTCGCGGCCATGACCTCGTCATCATCGGCGGCGGCGACTCGGCACTCGACTGGACGCTGAACCTGCAGCCGGTGGCAAAGAGCGTGACGCTGGTGCACCGGCGGCCCGAGTTCCGTGCCGCCCCCGACAGCGTCAACAAGATGTATGCCATGCAGGAGATGAGGCAGCTGGAGTTCCAGGTCGGGCAGGTGACCGGATTGACCGGTGCCGACGGCCAACTGTCATCGGCCACCATCAAGGGACCTGACGGCGATGTCGAGGTGCCTTGCACGCGCATGCTGCCGTTCTTCGGCCTGACCATGAAGCTCGGACCGATCGCGGAGTGGGGTCTCAACCTTCACGAGAACCTTATTCCGGTCGATACCGAGAAGTTCCAGACATCGGTGCCCGGTATCTTCGCGGTCGGCGACATCAACTGGTATCCGGGCAAGCTGAAGCTGATCCTGTCTGGCTTCCACGAAGTGGCGCTGATGGCGCAGGCCGCCAAGCGCATCATCAGCCCCGGCGAGCGCATCGTTTTCCAGTACACGACCTCCTCGACCAGCCTGCAGAAGAAGCTCGGCGTCTCCGGCTGAAGCTTACTCGGCGAGGATGGGCGCCGCATTGTCGGCGTAACCGCGAAGCTCCTTTTCGGGCATCAGCGTCAGCGTGATCAGCCCCAGCAGCAATGTAACGGCGGCGACGGCAAAGATCATCACGAACGGCTCGACCGTCGCGCTATGGCCCACGATCCGCACGCCTTCACCGGCAAGTGGCAAGCCGTAGCCCAGAGCGACCGCGCCGAGCATCGCGACACCAAGCGCACTGCCAAGCGAACGCAGGAATGTCAGCACGCCCGTCGCGACGCCGAGATGCACGCGATCGACGGCGTTCTGGACCGACACGGTGGTGACCGGAAACGTCGTTCCGGTTCCAAACCCGATGCAGATCGTCAAGACCTCTACCTCCAGCAGCGTTGCATATCCTGCGACGACGGCCAGCAGGCAGAGGCACAGCATGCTGAAGACGACGCCCACCATCGCAATGCGCTTGTAGTGGGTGAAATGCGGTATCATACGGCCGCTGAATGCCGCGCCGCCGACGGTCCCCAGCAAAAGCCCAAGCATCGCGATGCCCGACTCTGCCGCCGACAGGCCGAGCACCGCCTGAAGATAGACGGGCAGGTACACAGCCATGCCGACGCTTGCGGCCTGAAGCAGGAACATCGAAAGCGTCCCCGCCAGAACGATTGGATTGCCAAGCACTTCGAGGGAAATGAGCGGCTCTGCGGCTCGCCTAAGCCGCAAGGCAAAAGCGCCCCAGAAAATCGCCGAACCGCAGAGAACGCCGATGACTTCAAGCGAAATCCAGGGATAGGCGCTGCCGCCCCAGTTCAATGCGAGCAGCAGCAGCGCCGTGGCAACGATCAGAAGCAACGCGCCCAGGCCGTCGATGCGGTGGCGCTTTGCGGCAACCGGCAGCTTCTTGAGCGGCTTGTTGATGATCGCCATCGCAAGAACACCAAGCGGAATGTTGATCCAGAAGATCAGGGACCAGTGCAGGTGCTCTGCGAAAGTGCCGCCGAGCAACGGACCGGCAACGCTGGCGACAGCCCATGTGCCGGAGAACCAGGCGGCATAGCGTGCCCGCTCGCGCGGCGGAACGAGATCGCCGACGACGGTCTGCGTCAAAGCGAACAAGCCGCCGCCGCCGGCGCCCTGGATCGCCCGCCCGACAACCAGCACAAACATGTTGGGAGCCATCGCACTGACCAGCGATCCCGCCAAAAAGATCAGGATCGCGGCATAGACGGTCGGCCGGCGGCCGTAGACGTCGGAAATCTTGCCGTAGAGCGGGGCCACGGCGGTAGCGGTCAGGAGATAACCGGTGACGATCCATGGCAGATAGTGTGCGTTTCCGAGCGCATGCCCGATGGTCGGCATGGCCGGTGCGACAATGGTCTGATCGAGTGCCGCCAACAGCATCGACAACAGCACGCCGCCGATGATGGCGTTCTTTTCGCTCTCTGTTATCGGCGTGCCGGTTTCCGCCATCGTTTTGTTATCGACAGCCTGGTCCATGATCGTTCATCCATAAGCTTGCGATTTGACCGGCCCTGTTCAGCCGTTCCGGTTTCTTGACCGTTTGGATCGCATTGGTGTTTTAAGCTCGCGTCTGGCGAGCCTGACATATGTCGTCCCATATAGGCCGGTTTCGACAGGGGCTCGAAAGTTTTTCGAATCTGGCACTACCTCCAGCGAATTTGACTTTCAGTTCGGGTGCGTTCAGGCCGGCGGCAGTCGGCCGTTGCCGATGCGCTCCATGCGGTAGCGCAGCAGCCGCAAGATGCGGCTTTCGAAATTGACGCTTTCGACGCGGTCGAACTGAAGCTGGGCGCGGTCGTGCCTGGCCAGAACAGCCGCGGTGATGGCTGCCGCCTTGGCCTTGGCGGCATCGCAGTTCCTTTGCGGGTAGGTGGCCTTCAAGGCCTCTTCGAGTTCGCCGCCATGGTTCTTGGCGATTTCGACATGGCGCTCCTCATGGCGCTTGATGTCGGCGGACAGCGTATCCCAGAACAGCCTGACATCGGCATCGGCCTTGCGCGGGCGGCGCCACTCGGGAAGGATCACCTTCACCTTGACGGTCACCGCCGCGTCGGCGATCCGGCAGGAACTCGGCGTCTGCGCATAGCTGACACGGGTGGTGAAGGCCATTTGCGTGGCGCCCGGGTGCCGGTTGCCGGTACTTTTCACCTCCGGCCCGCGTTTGGAGAGTTGTGCCTCGATGTCGTCGAGGGTGCTGCCGCCGATGGCGAAATAGCTGTACGTCTTGACGAGATTGGCGGTCGCCGCCGGAAGCGGGGTCATGGCGAGCAGCAGCGCGCAAGCCAAGGATCGTTTCACGCCCAGGGACCGTCTTTTCATGCCAAGCATGGCTCGCTTCATCATGTTGCCTCTTCGATCACCTTGCTTTACGGCCGTTGCCGGCGCAATGAAATTGATCCGCCAGGGATCACACATGATTGATGAACTCCATGGTCGATGAGCAATGACGGCCCGGCGATGGCAGTTGGCGCATGGACGCCATCTCGACCTTGGCGGCAAGGCCGTGGTCGTCGGCATCCTCAATGTCACGCCCGATAGCTTTTCCGACGGCGGCCAGTTCGACGCCCCTGAAAAGGCGCTGGCCCAGGCGCGCCGCATGATCGGGGAAGGGGCACTGGTTGTCGATGTCGGGGGAGAATCGACGCGCCCAGGTGCTGCCGCGGTATCGGCCAGCCAGGAACAGGAGCGCATCCTGCCGGTGATCGAAGCGCTGGCGGGCGTGAGCGAGGTGCTGATTTCGGTCGACACCTATCGTGCCGACACGGCGCGGCTGGCGGTCGCCGCCGGCGCGCATATCGTCAACGATGTCTGGGGTTTGCAGCGCGAGCCCGATATTGCGCGTGTCGCCGCCGACACCGGCGCGGGGCTTGTCATCATGCATACTGGGCGGGATCGCCAGAAGCTGCCGGATGTGATTGCCGATCAACTGACGTTCCTGCGAAGGTCGCTGGAAATCGCCCGCCAGAACGGCATCGCCGACGATCGTATCGTGCTCGATCCTGGTTTCGGATTCGCCAAGGAGACGGCGGAGGAAAATCTCGACCTGATGGCACGCTTTTCGGAATTGCATGCCCTCGGCCTGCCGCTGATGGCCGGTACGTCGCGAAAACGCTTCATCGGCACGGTCACCGGCCGTGATGCCGCCGACAGAGGGGTCGGAACAGCGGCGACCAGCGTTATATTGAGGCTCCAGGGCGCCGATCTGTTTCGCGTCCACGATGTCGCATTCAACGTGGACGCGTTGGCGCTCGCGGATGCTATGCTGGCGCGTCGGACGGACCGGGCGAGAAACTGAGCGATGTATGTCATCCGCATGAAGAACTGCGCTTTCTTTGCCCGGCACGGCGTGCTGGACGAGGAGGAAAGGCTCGGCCAGCGCTTCTATGTCGATGCTGTTCTCACCGTCGATCCAGGCCGCGCACTTGCCGAGGATTCGATCGAGGATACAGTCCACTACGGCATTGCATTCACCGTCATTGAGAAGATCATCACCGGGCAGCGCCGTTTTCTGATCGAGTCGCTGGCGCTCGAAGTGGCCCGTGCGCTGACGGCGCGTTTTCCGCAGATTAAGAAAGCCGAGATCACGGTGCGCAAGCCGAACGCACCGGTGCCCGGCGTGCTCGATTATGTCGAGGTGACCGTTGTCTGGCCCGAATAGTACCGTTTATCTCAGCCTTGGCGGCAATCTTGGCGATCCGGCGAAATCCATGGGCGCGGCGCTGCGCATGCTGGATGCCGACGCGGATACGCGTGTCACCGGCGTCTCCTCGCTTTATCGCACGCCGCCCTGGGGCAAGCTCGATCAGCCCGATTTTCTCAATGCGGCCGCCGAAATTTCCACCGTGCTTGCACCGCGTGCCTTGCTCGACCTTTGCCTCGATGCGGAGCGCAAGCTGAAGCGGGTGCGGGAGGAGCGCTGGGGGCCGCGGCTGATCGACATCGATATTCTGGTGTTCGGGGACCGCGTCATCCACGAGACCGGGCTGGAGGTACCGCATCCGCGCATGCTGGAGCGCGCCTTCGTGCTGGCGCCGCTGGCCGAGATCGCGCCCAGCCTGGTTGTCAGCGGTCGCAGCATCACCGACCGTCTGGTCGCCGTCGATACCTCAGGCATCGAGCGATTGTCCTCCGGCCGGGATTGGTGGTTGGCCTAGGTGCGTTGATATTCAGGTGATGCCGGCCTGCAAACGGCGAGTTCCTGCGCTTCCGGTGCTCACGTACCCAAATGTACGCACCCCGGTTCTCGGAACCCACCGTTTTCGACTCGGCCTGACCTGAATCTCAACACACCTTGGAGCGGGGTCTTTAACCGGAGAAACCGCCGCCATCCAGGAACGTCTGCTCCTGCGGGGTGGTTTCGCGGCCAAGCATCTTGTTTCGGTGCGGAAAACGGCCGAAATTCTGAATGATATCGCGGTGTTCGACAGCGTACTTCAGGTATGGCTCGGCCCAGGCCTGCGTCAGCTCGACCGAAATGTCCTGGTCGGCCAGCAGTTCCGAATGCTCGTAAGGCAGGTAGAGGAAAACGCGGAGTTCTTCCTCGAGTGCCAGGTCATGACCAGCCGCGATCGCCCTCTCCGCGAAATATCTGGCGAGCGGATCGGTCGCGTACATATGGCCGGTGCCGCGAAAACAGTTCCGCGGAAACTGGTCGAGCAGGATCATCAGCGCCAGCGCGCCTTCGGCATGTTCCAGCCAGTCGTCGCATTCACGCCGCGCGGCGGCGTAGTGCAGGCCGAGAAAGCGGTCGCGGAACTCGGCATCGAATGCCTCGTTCTTCTCGAACCAGGCATCCTCGCCGGCATCGCGCCAGAATTTGGTGACCGACAGGGCCCTGCTGTCCAATTCCATGCCTAATTCCTTGCTCAATCGGCGGGTTCGGACTTGTGCAGCACACCCGCGGTTTCTTCATTGAGTGCCTGACCAGGCCGGCGCGGCGTGGAGAGCGGTGTCGGAATCGGCGTACCGATATTGCCTCTCAGGAAGCGCTGTCCGGCGCGAATGCCTTCGGCAAGCTGGGTTTCGAAGCGATCGGTGTCGCGGCGCCTGACGTCTTCGATCGTTTCAGCCACGTCTTCGGGATCGACGCCCAGCGATTCCAGGGCCGAGCCGCCGAAAACAAGTGCGGATTCGAAGGTTTCGCGCAGCTGGTAGTCGACGCCGGCGCGAATGAGCTGCAGCGCGGTACCACGATCGAAAGCGCGGGCCAGCACGGTGAGCAAAGGAAACTCAGCCTTGATGAGCTCCGCGATGCGAACAGCCACATCGGCCTTGTCGACGCAGATCAGCACGGCACGCGCACGGCCGGCGCCGGCGGCATGCAGGATGTCCAGTCGCGTGCCGTCGCCATAATAGACCTTGAAGCCGAAATCGGCCGCCGCCTGGATCATTTCGACGTCATTGTCGATGATCGAGACGTCGATGCCGCGCAGCAGCAGCGGCTGGCTCGCGATCTGGCCGAAGCGGCCGAAACCAATGACCAGCACGCTGCCGGTCAGGCCATCGGCGACATCGACCCCGTCGAGCGACTGCTCGTCACGCGGCGTCAGATAGCGCAAGGCGATGATGGCCAGCGGCGTCAGCACCATGGAGATGATGACGATCGCCGTCAGCGTCGCGTTGGCCTGGCCATCGATGATGCCGACCGCCGCGGCCGCCGAGTAAAGGACAAAGGCGAATTCGCCGCCTTGTGCCATGAAGACCGCGCGCTCCAGGGCTTCGCGGTGGCCTGATTTCAGGATGCGGGCGACGATGTAGATACCGAATGCCTTCATCACCATGTAGGTGACGACATAGATGGCGATCAGCCGCCAGTTCGCCGCGACCACATGCAGGTCGAGCGACATGCCTACCGCGAGAAAGAACAGGCCAAGCAGGATGCCGCGGAAGGGTTCGATGTCGGCTTCGAGTTGGTGACGGAAGGTCGATTCGGACAAAAGCACGCCGGCCAGGAAGGCACCCATCGCCATCGACAGGCCGCTGAGTTGCATGGCGAGGGCGGAGCCAAGGACGACCAGAAGTGCCGCCGCCGTCATCACCTCGCGGGCACGGGCATCCGCCAGGATGCGGAAGAACGGGTTGAGCAGATAGCGGCCGGCCACCACCAGGCCGATGATCGCGGCAAGGCCGATGCCGATTTCGGTCAGCCGCTCCATCAGGCTGGTGTCGGTACCGCCGGGCGCCAGGAACGCGATCAGGGCCAGCAGCGGCACGATGGCAAGATCCTCGAGCAGCAGGACCGATACGATGCGCTGGCCTTTCGGTGCGGCGATTTCACCGCGTTCCTCCAGGAGTTGCATGACGATCGCCGTCGAGGTCAGCACGAAGCCGGCGCCGGCGACGAAGGATTGCGCGATCGGAAACCCTCCAGCCATGCCGACACCGGTCAGCAGAAGCGCGCAGACGCCGACCTGCAGCGCACCGAGGCCGAAGATCTCACGGCGCAGGCCCCACAGCCGCGACGGCTGCATTTCCAGCCCGATGATGAACAGGAACATCACCACACCGAGCTCGGCGACATGAAGAATGGCTTCCGATTCGGAAAAGACGCCGAGGCCGAACGGACCGATCACCACGCCGGCGGCCAGATAGCCGAGGATCGAGCCAAGGCCCATGCGCTTGAAGATCGGAACGGCAACGACGCCGGCAGCAAGCAGTGCCACCACCTGAATCAGATCACTGCCCGATGCTTCCGCCGCCATGCCTCTTGTCCCTGTGTCTAGCAGAAACTCCTTGCATGCAGTTGGAGTGGGAGGCAAGGCGAGAAATCTGCCGGGAAGGGTAGGGCGCCGCTGCAACGATTCACCTGGTGGAACAACGGTCCCCGCTTGCCTGCCGGACGTTCGGCATCTATATCAGGCACATGCCTGACTATTCGTCCCGACCGCCTTCGACGCCACATATCCCGATGGATGCGCTCAGCGAAGTTTTACAAGACTTTCGCTTGAGTGGTGTCAACTACGGCCGCTGCGAGCTCCGGCACCCATGGAGCATAGACTTTCCGCAACAACAGCTGCTTCGGTTTCACTTTGTCGGCCAGGGCCCGTGCTGGATTCATACTGAATCGCAAGGCTGGCAGGAGTTGCGCGATGGCGATCTGGTGCTGCTGCCGCAAGGCATTGCCCATCGGCTGGCGAGCGCGCCGGACGTTGCAGGGGACTCGCTCGAAGGTTGCAAGGTGATCAAGTTGGGGGGCAACGTCTGCGAAGTGGTACGGCAAGGAACGGGCGCCACGAGCACCCTTTTCTGCGGCTCCATGGCCTTGGACTCCTATGCACTCAACCCATTGATAACGTTGATGCCGCCTGTCATCAAGGGTTGCGACGTGGCCGGCAATGACCCGGTCGTCGGTCCTTTGCTGGCGGCCATGACGGTGGAGGCCTCGCAACCGCAGATGGGCAGCGCCACGATTCTGTCGCGTATGGCCGACTTGCTGACGGCCCGGCTCATACGCTGCTGGGTCAATTGCAACGGAGCCTCGACCACCGGTTGGCTCGCAGCCATCCGCGACCCCCATATAGGCCGCGCTTTGGCGGCCATGCACCGCAGCCCCGGCCACAACTGGACGCTGGGAAGCCTGGCCGGCGTGGCAGGCCAATCGCGTTCGATTTTCGCCGAGCGTTTCAGTGCGGTATTGGGGGAGGGTGCCGCACACTATCTCGCCCGCCTGCGTATGCAGCTTGCCCGCGAATTGCTGGGCCAAAACGGCTTGTCGGTTGCCGAAGTCGCTACCCGTTTGGGCTATGATTCCGAGGCATCCTTCGCGCGCGCGTTCAAGCGCATCACCAATGTCTCGCCGGGCGTTGTGCGCCGCACAATTCCCGGACGAATGGATATGAATTTCGGATTCTAAGATACATATCATCCGGGCGGACTCGCCTATTTAAGACCTCCAAACTTTGGAGATCTTTCCGTGACTGACACAACATTACAGATTGAAGACGCCGCGATTGGCCTTGATGCCGATGCACCAGCCGCGTGGAGTTCAGCCACCTGGTTCGCGGTCATTTCATTGGCGGCCACCAGCTTTGCCCTGGTGTCGGCCGAATTCCTGCCCGCAGGTCTGCTGACGCCAATGGCACGTGATCTCGGCATCAGCGAGGGGACGGCCGGCCAGGTCGTCACCGCCACCGCTTCCGTCGGCGCCGTGACGGCCATGTTGAGCAATGTTCTCATCGGCCGCTTGAACCGCAAGGCGGTGCTGGTTGGTCTCAGCGCTCTTGCGGTCGGTTCCAATATCCTGGCGGCGCTGGCGACCGATTTCTGGCTGTTGCTGTTGGGCCGGGCCGGGCTGGGCATCGCTCTCAGCGCTTTCTGGGCACTTTCGGTCGCCGTCGTGGCGAGGCTGGTTGGCGCCAATGCGACAGGTCGGGGCATGGCGATCGTCACCCTCGGCGTCTCGCTTGCCACCATTGCCGCACCGTCGATGGGCGCGTTGATCAGTGACTGGATAGGGTGGCGCAGTGCCATGGCCATGACGGCGGGGCTGGCCGCGCTTGCCATGCTGCTGCAGTTTCTCAGCCTGCCGACCTTGCCTGCAACGGCTAGCAACAGCCTTGCAGATGTATTTCGGCTGACCCGGCGGCGCGGCATCCAACTCGGCATGCTGGCTATTGTTTTGCTGATGACGGGGCATTTTGCCGGCTCGGTCTATGTGCGTCCCTTCCTCGAACAGGTGACACTCCTTACAACCGGACCGATTGCCCTGGCTCTGCTCGGGTTTGGCATCGCTGCCGTGATCGGTAATGTTGCCGGCGGCCGCATGGCCGACACCAACATCCACATGGCCCTCGCAGTCACCGCAGCGTTGATGGCGGTTGCGGCACTTACTTTGGTGCTTTGGGGCTCGCATATCGGCGTTGCCTTCGGCTTCGTTACGCTGTGGGGTTTCGCCTTTGGCATGGCGCCGGTGGTGCTGCCGACCAATATGTCGCGCGCGGCGCCTGATGCGCTGGAGGCAGCGGGTAGCCTGATGGTCACCTCTTTCCAAATTGCCATCACCATCGGCGCGGTTGTCGGCGGCTATGTCGTGGACACCTATGGCGCGACCGGGCCTTTGACTCTGACTGCTGTCCTTGCCGCATCGACCGCCGTCTTGGCGCTGCTGCAGCCACGCAGCTGAACTTTGCTGCCGCTGACAAAATAGCCTGAATCCGGGCCGCCGCCGATGTTGCAGGCGCGATACACAAGTTGAGGCCGGGAACACGTTGCATCTTGCCGCAATCGAAGGCTAAGGACGCTCGGCTTCGGCCATTGGAGGGTGATCGACGATCAAGTCGCGCCCTTTTTGAGGAGATGACTGACATGAAGAAGTTTTTGTTTGTTGCCGTCGGCCTGGCGGTGCTTGCCGGTTCGGCTTGCTCGAAGGCGCCCGAGTGCACGGCGGAAATCGCGACCAAGAAGGCGCAGGACATGGCTACCGCGCTGCAGGAAGCGATTACCAAGGACCCGTCCAAAGCGGCTGATCTGACGGCCAAGGTCCAGGCGGTGACAACCAAGTATCAGGGCGCTACGACATTGGCCGACGCCTGCAAGGCCTATGACGAACTGACGGCCACAATCAAAGGCTAACGCCCTGATTTGAGATCAAGGCCTAAGCGCCTGATTCGATGGGTCAAGGGAGAGGGCGGTGACCGTTGGGTCGTCGCCTTTTTTTCGGATTTTTCAGTTCGGCGCGATTTCAGTTCGGCGCGATGGAGCCGACTTCGACTGCATCGACGCGCTTCAAGCTCATGCCGATCACCGGGACCAGCTGGTCGTCGACGCGCACGGCAATGGTCACTGTCATCGAATTGTCGTCAGGGATGCGAGCCTGCATGACGCCGCGCAGTTGGTTGCGGTTGATGGTGAAGACCACTTTGCGGGGATCGACGACGTTGCCGCCGATGATGTCGAGGCCGGAACCGGTCGCGCCACCCATAAAGCTGCCCTTGTAGCCCTCACGGCCCTTGCGCTCGATCTTGGCCGACATCTGCTGGGTAAACATGCCAACCCGGCAGCCGCCGTCGAGCGACATGCCGACCTTGCCGTCGGGCGTCGAGCCGGTAAAGCTGCAGTTGAACTTGGTGCCTTTGTACTTGCCGGCGACGATTTCGCCGGGACCGATCCACTTGCCTTCAGCGGACTGGAAGAACTGCTTGTCCGGCTCCGCCGCAGAGGCCACTCCGGCAATGCCGACGACTGCCGCAATCACCGTTGCCAAGGGCAGGACGCTGGATAGAATTACGCTTTTCATCGACGACACCCGGCAACAAAGATGCTGTTTGGAACCCGTCTGACCATGAACAAGATTGGTTAATGCTTCGTCACCGAGGGGCCGCCGCAGAGCAGTCCGGTAACGATTCCGAATGTCCGGACACTCCAGCCCGTCTCACTTGCCGGATGGGGTCGTTTCACCATCTTTCCTGGTTGCGAACGATGTCAGCGCCGAGAGGAAGTCGCCCAATCCGGGACGCTTGGCGGCGCTGAAGGGCAGGGGTCGCGCCGTCTCCATCGCGGCGATGCCGATGCGCGCCGTCATCATGCCGTTGACGACGCCCTCGCCAAGCTTGGCCGAAAGGCGCGCGGCTAGGCCGTGGCCGACGATCTGCTGGACGAAACTGTCACCGACCGCGATCGAGCCGGTAACCGCCAGATGCGCCAGCACGCTGCGCGCCAGGCGGAAGAAACCCAGCGTTCCGGGCCGTCCGCCATAGAGCTCCGACAGGCGGCGAATGAGCCGTCCCGCCTCGAACACGACATAGGCGACATCGACCAGTGCGCGCGGGCTGACCGCCGTCACCAGCGAAACGCGTTTGGCGGCCTCGAGGATCATCACCTTCGCCCTGGCATCGAGAGGGCCCAGAATTTCTGCCTCGGCCAGGCGCACGAGATTGCCGCCGTCGATGATTTCGCCGCGCAGTTCGGCCAGCGCGCGCCGGCCGGCCGCGGTCTCGGGTTTGGCCGCGACAAAGGCCGACAATTCGTCGACGACCGATCGTGCCGCCTTGGGATCGTCACGGGCGATCGCATCAAGCGCGCGCTTTTGCAGCTTCTCGACCTCGGCGAGGCGGCCGATCGCCAGGAATTCGCGAATCAGGATCACCATAAGCGCCAGCACGGCGATGGCAGCCATGCCGGCGGCCAGCCAGCCCAGCCATTCGGCGCGCGCAAAGAGGTCGCGTATGAGCTGGTCGGTCCACAAGCCGACAGCCAGCGAAACCAGCACGCCAAAGGCGCCGAAGAAGATGCTGCCGAGCAGCGAGCGTTTCCTGGGGGCAATGGCCGGTGGCGGCTCCGCGGCAATGATGTCGGGCTCGTCGAAGACATCGACTTCCGCCGGGAGGACCATCGCGACATCGGTCTTCATCGCGCGCGGTTTGCGCTGGGCATCGGCCTGGGGGCGCGGTTGTGGGTGCATTTGTCTTGATGTGGCTTCCGGCTCGATGCGGAATGCCGCCGGCTTGCGGGGCGCGATCATGCCAAATGATCTCCAATCAGGAACTGCAAGGCACGGTCGAGTCTGATATGCGGCAGCGACAGGGTGATACCTTCGGCCGTGCGTTCTAGCTTTGGGGGACGGAAACGGACGAAGCGGATTGCAGGGTCCGCGGCATCCTGCTTGTGATCGGCTCCCGAAAGATCAAAAACCGCATCAATTTTCTCCGGTAAGTCACCAGGAAATATGGCTGTTTCAGTTTTTCCATCGAAGGTTTCGCCGTTGATCTTCTCGCCGGCGATCGGCGTGCCGATAATGACTGGCAACGTCTCTCGGCCTTGCTTGACGGTGCCTTCGCGCGTCGCGCGCACCGCCGCCATGGCGACCACATCGACGTCGGCGCCGGTGAAATTCGCCCGTGCCACGGCGCGGTCGGCAAGCCGCCGCACGATCGACTGCAGGCGGTCATGGCTTTCGTGATGCAGATGGTCGGCTTTGGTCGCGGCAACCAGGATGCGGTCGATGCGCCGCGAGAACAGGTCGGTGAGGAAGCTGCCCCGGCCAGGTCGGAAACAGCTGAGGATCTCCGTTACCGCGCGTTCCAGGTCGGCCATGGCGCCGGGGCCGGCGTTCAGCGCCTGCATGGCGTCGATCAGCACGATCTGGCGATCGAGGCGGGTGATGTGTTCGCGGAAGAAGGGTTTGACGACATGGGTCTTGTAGGCCTCGTAGCGCCGGTCCATCATGGCGTGCAGCGACCCTGCGCGCGGACGCCTGTCGCGAATCCCGGCCAGGGGCGCGAAAGTCAGTGCCGGCGAGCCTTCGAGATCGCCCGGCATCAGGAAACGGCCGGGCGGCAAGGTCGAAAGCGCCCGCTCGTCGAGCTTGCAGGCCTTCAGATAGGCGGCGAAGCTTTCGGCCAGGCGGCGCGCCGTCATCTCGTCGGCATCCGCGTCCGGATCGATCCCAGCCGACAGCGCCCGCCAGGCCTGCGACAGGTCCTCGCGCACCGGCAGAACGGCCATTTCAAAGGCTTCGTGCGAAAAATCGGCGAAGGATTTGCCGAGCAGGGGCAGATCGAGCAGCCATTCGCCGGGATAATCGACGATATCGACCGACAGTCTGCCTGAAGAAAACATGCGGCTCCAGCCGGAAGCCGATTCATATTCGATGGTCAGCCGCAGTTCCGAAATGGCGCGCGTCGAATCGGGCCAGGCACGATCGTTGACCAGGGCGGCAATGTGGTCCTCGTACTGGAAACGCGGCACCGCGTCGTCGGGCTGCTGCTCGAGGAAGGCGCGGGCGATGCGCCCAGATTTCTGCGCCTCGAACAGCGGCAGGCGGCCGCCATGGATCAAATTGTGGACTAGGGCCGATATGAACACCGTTTTGCCGGCGCGGGACAATCCGGTCACGCCGAGGCGCAGCGATGGGGAAAAAAGCCCGGTGGCGCGGCCTGACAGCGTGTCGAGGGCAATCCTCGCCTCGTCGGTGAAGGTGGTCAGCGATGATGCCAAAATATGCTCTCTCGGACTTCGGTCCGCCCGATATAGGCTCTACAACCAGGCTTTGAAATGGCTTCAGAGATCGGCCGGCGTCAGGAACGCTTCGAGATAGCCGGCGCCTTGGGCGGCGCTGGCAAGATCGCCGTCGAAGCGGACGACCGCCAGGCCCGCGGTCGGAAACCCGTGGTTCAGCGTGGCCCGCGCGGTTTCGTCGCCGTCGCCCGAAACTGCCATGGTGAGGTCTTCCATCATCGGGTTGTGGCCAATGACCAGCAATGAGCCCGATCCGCCATTGTCGCGGATAAGGTGGAGGTAACCGGCCGCGTCCGCGCTGTAGAGCGCGTCGAAGAACAGGACCCGGCCGGTGTCGGTCTGGCCTGCCAGGCTTTCCAGCGTCTCCTTGGCGCGTTTGGCATTGGAGCAGAGCGTGCGGTTCGGAACATAGAGGCGGGAGCGCATGGCGGCGCCCATCATTTCGGCATCGGAACGGCCGGACGCGTCGAGCGGGCGATCGAAATCCCGCATGCCGGGCAGTGCCCAGCCAGCCTTTGCATGTCGCAACAGATAAAGCCTGCTCACCCAACCTCCGAATGCCGAAGCCTCCCGGGATTAGCCACGAGAACGGCGTTGCGCACAATGCCCGTGCTCTTCAAACACAGCGAATCACCCAATGCTGCTTGCTGCAAAGGCGCTTGCGTATCGCCCCGGGATCACGGCCGATCTCGGAAAGCATGTGCCACCGGATCCAAAGTGTCTCGGCGGAGTTTGTACCGAAGCGACCGTACGCGGCTGCAAAGACCCGTGGCGGGGTACTTTAACAATTGCGTGAAACAGCGGCCGATTGCGCTTGTGCAGGCGTCGGACGACGAATATATAGGCGCCAAATTTGGGGCAGTTTGGGTGAGTCGAATGAACGACATCGTTACCGCCGATTACGTACCCTCCGAAGACGAGCCGTTCATGAACGAGCGGCAGAAATCCTACTTCCGCTCAAAGCTCGTCACCTGGAAGAATGACATATTGCGCGAAGCGCGCGAAACACTGGAAATCCTGCAGCAAGAAAACGCCAACCACCCCGATCTGGCCGACCGCGCCTCTTCGGAAACCGACCGTGCCATCGAACTCAGGGCCCGTGACCGTCAGCGCAAGCTCATTGCAAAGATCGACTCCGCCCTGCAGCGCATCGACGAAGGCACTTACGGCTATTGCGAAGAGACCGGCGAGCCGATCGCGCTGAAGCGGCTCGATGCGCGTCCGATCGCGACATTGTCGATCGAAGCGCAGGAGCGGCATGAGCGCCGCGAAAAAGTCTATCGCGACGACTGAAGGTCAAGGCCGGCGGCGCACGGCCGGCTGTCCCGAACGAACTCGATCCTGAAAATGGCCGGTTTTCCGGCCATTTCTATTGGTGCGGCATCCACCGCTCGGGGGCGCGTGAAGGCCGCAAACCCTTGATATTTGGCGCTTGGACGAGGTGGTTCGGCAGCGGACCGGCGGCGATGTTTCGCGGGATAGCGACCCGGCCGCCGCTCATCTCTTCTGACTGGAGAGTTCGCCGAGAAGCTTGGTCATCTCGTCGTCGAGCGACTGCGGCGCCGCCGGCTTACCCACCGGGCCGCCCGAACGGGGCTGGTCCAGCGACACTTCGAGTTCCCTCATCAGCGTGTCGTCGATGCTGTCTTGCACCGGCTGCGGTGGTGGCGCGTGCCGGGCGGTGTTGGCATTGGCGGAGCCGTAGGCCGGCAACGGCGTGACATTGGTCGGCTGATAGCTTTGCGTTGCCGGCTTCGGTGCAGGTGCCGGCGGCGCTGTTGGACGCGGGCGGGCGGGCGTCGTGTTCACCGGCTGTGGAGCGGGTGCCTGTCTCGCCGGCGGCGGAGCGGGTAGCGGCGGACGCGGCCTTGTTGCTGCCGGGGCCGCGGTGGCCGGAACCGGCTGCAAGCCACCGTCTCCGGTCAATGCCGGCCGGCGTAGCGCCGAAAGTCGGATATCGCGTTCGACGACGACGTCGGTCGGGCCGCCGATCAGAAGCAGGTGCTCGATATCGTCGCGGCGTATCAGCACCAACCTGCGATGGCTGTCGACGGCGGTGGCATCCATGACGGCCAGTCGCGTCTTGCGGTTCCGGCCGCCGGCGACGAAGGTTCCGAATGTCAGGTTGCGCACCAGCTTGATGATGACGAGAACGATGACCAGCAAGACAAGCGCTGCAAACGTCCACAGCAATGCTGCGGCATAACCGGGACCTGCCACGCTATCGAGCCATTGCATTGGGTTCCCCTGATCGCCCTTGGAAGTGACGAGACACTAGACCGTTGCAGCGGGCCACCGCAAGTTGCGTTTCACGCCGGTGAACAGCTAGAAAAACTCCGAAGCCCGGAAGACATCATTTTTATCCGACATTTGCCGCCCAGGCCTTTTCCGGACTAGGAGAATGTGATTCAACCCGCTAGGGGCGGGTGTCGGAACACCGGAATTCACGAGCAGGGGGCACATGGCCAAGGAAGCGCGCGGCGATTTCTATCCGGTACCGATCGTCGACCAGAATACGCGACCCGGCGCGGTCACCCGGCTTATCATTTTCATCGTCGTTCTGACGGGGGCGGCGATCGTCTTCGGGCTTTTCCGCGAGCGCCTCGGCGATCCTTTCCTGCTCGGCATGCTCGGCGTGCTGGCGATGATCGGCGTCGGCTTCCTGTTCGCGACGGCGATCGGCTTCGTGCAGGTCACGCCACGCTCGACAGGCGACGAACTGTCGAAATCCTTCGTCGATTCGATGTCGCAGGGACTTCTCGTCACCGACACCAAGGGCCGCGTCGTCTACGCCAATCGCGCCTATGCGGATATGACCGGAGCATCGTCCGCTGCCGACCTGAAGACCGTCGAGGGATTGCTCTCGGATGTCCCCGAAGCCTCGGTGACGATCTATCGCCTGGCGTCCGGCCTGCGCGACGGCCAGCCGGGCGACGGCGAGTTTAGGCTCGCACAGTCCATTCGGCCCGGTGCCGAGCCTGGCGCCCGCTGGTACCGGGCACGCGCCCGCGCCTTCAGCGTTCCAGGCCAGCGGCTGCCGATGCTGGCCTGGCAGCTTGCCGACATCTCGCAGGAACGGGCCGAGCAGGAGCGCTTCTTCCTCGACCTGCAGAAGGCGATCGATCACCTCGACCACGCGCCGGCCGGCTTCTTTTCGGCCGACCAGGAGGGCCGCGTCACCTATATCAACGCCACGCTCGCCGAATGGCTGGGCATCGACCTCACCAGCTTCACGCCCGGCGCCGTGTCTCTGTCGGAGATCGTGGCCGGCGACGGCATGGCGCTGGTCCGCTCGGTCAAGGCCGATCCCGGCACCACACGCAACGCGGTGATCGATCTCGACCTGACGACCACGACGGGCGAAGCGCTGCCGGTGCGCTTCATGCACCGTGTTTCGGCCAGCCGCGAAGGATTGAACGGGCCGACACGCACGATCGTGCTCAACCGCACGCAAGGCGAGGATGCCTCTGCCGATTTGCGGGCTTCGGAAGTGCGCTTCACCCGCTTTTTCAACTCGACACCGATGGCGATCGCCGGCGTCGACCACAATGGGCGCATCCTGCGCACCAATGCGCCGTTCCTGTCGCTGTTTTCGTCTGTCGTCGATCGCGACGCCGTCGACCGTCGCGTAAGGCTCGACACGGTGATCCACGAACGCGACCGGCCGGCCTTCGCGGCTGCCTTCGAGAAAGCGCAGCAGCGGCAGGCCGACATCGAGCCGATCGACACGCTTTTGCCCGGCAACGACGAACGGCACATCCGCTTCTACGTCAACGCCGTCGCCGACGGCACCGGTGGCGAGGGCGCCGAGGAGTCGGCCATCGTCTACGCCGTCGAGACGACGGAGCAGAAGGCGCTCGAAGGGCAGATGGCGCAGAGCCAGAAGATGCAGGCGGTCGGCCAGCTTGCCGGCGGCATCGCGCATGATTTCAACAATGTGCTGACCGCCATCATCATGGCGTCCGACCTTTTGTTGACCAACCACCGTCCGTCGGACCCCTCCTTCCCCGATATCATGAACATCAAGCAGAACGCCAACCGGGCGGCTTCGCTGGTGCGGCAGCTTCTGGCCTTCTCGCGCAAGCAGACATTGCGGCCGGAAGTGCTCAACCTGACCGACGTGCTCGCCGATCTCAGGATGCTGCTCGCCCGCCTGGTCGGCAACGACATCAAGCTGAAGGTCGACCATGGCCGCGACCTGTGGCCGGTCAAGGTCGATATCGGGCAGTTCGAGCAGGTGGTGGTCAACCTTGCGGTCAACGCGCGCGACGCAATGCCGGCGGGCGGCGATCTCACCGTGCGCACCCGCAATGTGACCGCCGAGGAGTGCAAGGCCTTTTCCTACCGCGAACTCGCCCCGGCGGACTATGTCGTGGTCGAAGTCGAGGACACCGGCAGCGGCATCGCGCCCGACGTGCTGAAGAAGATTTTCGAGCCTTTCTTCACCACCAAGGAAGTCGGCAAGGGCACCGGCCTTGGCCTGTCGATGGTCTACGGCATCATCAAGCAGACCGGCGGCTTCATCTTTTGCGATTCCGAAGTCGGCAAAGGCTCGACCTTCCGCATTTTCCTGCCGCGTCACATCGCCGAAGCGAAAAAAGCAGGCGAGCCCGGCGATGCGCCGGCGGCGCCGGCAAAGGTCGCCGATCCGGCCAAGGATCTGTCGGGCTCGGCCACGGTGCTGCTCGTCGAGGACGAGGATGCCGTGCGCATGGGCGGCATGCGGGCGCTGACCTCGCGTGGCTACACCGTGCACGAGGCATCGTCGGGCGTCGAGGCGCTGGAAGTGTTCGAGGCGCTGGGCGGCAAGGTCGATATCGTCGTTTCCGACGTGGTCATGCCGGAAATGGACGGACCGACACTGCTTGGTGAATTGCGCAAGCGCCAGCCGGACATCAAGTTCGTCTTCGTGTCCGGCTACGCCGAGGACGCATTCGCCAGAAACCTCCCGGCAGATGCGCATTTCGGCTTTCTGCCCAAGCCGTTTTCGCTCAAGCAACTGGCGACGATCGTCAAGGACGTGCTGGAGTCTTAGAGCCTTTCCCATGTTCCACCTTGCACAACGCCGTGACAACGCCATGATTGCGGGTGAAACGGCAGGAAGGCTTAGGGGGAGCAACTGGTGACGCCGCACAACGAAGCGGACAAGGACGACTACGCCGACACGGTTTTGTTGCCGGGTGACCCGCAGCGCGCCGAGTGGATGGCGCAAACGTTCCTGGAAGCGCCGCGCTGCATCAATCGCCGCCGCGGCGCACTTGGCTTCACCGGGCTGTTTGGCGGCAAACCCGTCAGCATCCAGGCGACGGGCATCGGCGTTTCATCGTTTCTGATCTATGCGCATGAATTGCTGGACCATTATGGCGCCCGGACGTTGATCCGCACCGGCACCTGCGGCAGCCTGACCGCAAAGGCAAAACTGCGCAGCCTTGTCATCTCGCAATCGGCACAGGCGGAAAGCGCCCAGAGCGGCCAGGTTTTCGGCCTTTATGGACCCGCTGGCCCCGACCCGGCGCTCCTCGCATCGTCACTGGCCAAGGCGGTAGAATTCGGCATCGACCATCATGCCGGCCTGACGGTGTGCAGCGACATCTTCTATCACCCGGAAGGGCGCGCCCGTTTTGCCGTTGCGCGGGCGCAAGGAGCCCTGGCCGTGGATATGGAAACCAGCGCGCTCTATCGCATATCGGAGCATTTCGGAGCGCGTGCGCTGTCGATGTGTGTCGTGGTCGACAACATCGAGACCGGCGAACAGACCGACTATTCCGAGCGCCAGGCGCTTTTCACCGACATGAGCCGTCTGGCGCTCGCTGTCGCAGCCGAGAGCTAGCCGAGTTACGGGAGCAATTGCTTGCGCACGGCTGCCACATCGTCGGAGGCGACCGCCGGGGCGGTGTTGCCCCAGCTGGCGCGCACATAGGTCAGGACGTCGGCGACCTCCTGGTCCTTCAGGCGCCAGGCCAGGGACGGCATGGCGGGCGTTGTCGGCGCATCAGCCGTATGCACGGCCTGACTGCCGGCAAGGACGAGCCGGGCCAATGTTTCGGAACTGCCCTGCGCAACGATAGAATTGCCGGGCCACGATCCAGCCAAGCATCCGGCCTACCTGCCCGGATGCTGGACCGATAGAAACAGCAGCGTGCCATCAGGCATGAATCAGGACCTGATCGCCCTTGCTCAGCTGGCAAGCAGCCTAAGGAGTTTACGGCCTGGACGACGCCTTATAGACTGAACACATGGCGCTCAAACGGATGGACAACATAGGAATCGTCGTCGATGACCTCGAAGAGACGATTGGTTTTTTTGGCGAGCTCGGCCTTGATCTCGAAGGGCGGGCCATGATCGAAGGGGAATGGGCCGGACGTGTCACTGGACTGGGCGATCAGCGCGTCGAGATTGCCATGATGCGGACGCCGGACGGCCACAGCCGGCTCGAACTGTCCCGTTTCCTCACGCCGCCTGTCGTCGCCGATCACCGCAACGCCCCGGTTAACGCCCTGGGCTACCTCCGCGTCATGTTCACCGTGGACGACATTGACGGGACGCTTGAAAGGCTCCGCAATCGCGGTGCGCGGCTCGGAGGCGAAGTCGTCCAGTATAAAGACGTGTATCGGCTATGTTACATTCGAGGGCCTGGAGGGCTTCTCATCGGGCTCGCGCAAGAACTCAGCTGAGCGCAATGCGCTAAGCAGCCTCCCGCTTCGGCACCATCTGCTCATCCATTCCCGGCCGATGGCCCCGCAGATAGAGCGCGCAGGTGGTGCGCAGCATCGACGCAAAGTTCGGGATGGCGCCGTTGATCTCGATGGCTTCGTCATAAAGCTTCGAAATGAATTTTGGCGTCGTCAAATCCTGGTTTTCGGCGATTTCGTCCAGCAAAGCCCAGAATGTCGCTTCGAGCTGGATGCTGGTCGAGTGGCCGTCGATGCGAATCGACCGGTTGATCTGGCGATAGCCTTCGGGATCCTGGCCCGCAAACACCCTGCACATCCGACAAACCTCCCATGATTGTTGGTCTTGGGTGGACGGGCGTGCAGTTTGATACTGCTTGACCTGTCCCCACATGCATTCTCGGGCAAAATTGCCGGTCCGGCAATCGGACTTTCGTCCCGTTCGCGGCTGCGGGCGTGGTAACCGGCTGCCACCACCTTTTGTCCGTGCCGCGCATAATCGCCTCCACACCAGAACGGAGACTGATTTGGCCAAGGCGATCCACAGTATGATCCGGGTTCTCGACGAAGCCCGATCGCTCGATTTCTACAGAAACGCCTTCGGGCTCGATGTCGCCGACAGGCTGGATTTCGAGACATTCACGCTCATTTACCTCAGCAATGCCGAGGCAGGGTTCGAGCTCGAACTGACCGTGAACAAGGATCGGCAGGAGCTTTACGAGCTCGGCGACGGCTACGGCCATCTGGCGGTCTCGGTCGTCGATCTCGACGGCGAACATGATCGTCTCGGCGCGCTAGGGCTCAACCCGAAGAAAATCGTCGAGTTCAACCGCGACGGATCGCTGATCGCCCGCTTTTTCTTCATCGAGGATCCCGACGGCTACAAGATCGAGGTTCTGCAACGCGGAGGTCGCTTCCAATAGGACACATCGCAGCCGTCCCCTGACGGGGGCAGCGCGCCAGCAACGGCGTTCTGAAGAGAGCGCACATAGCAAGCAGGGAGGAATAAAATGGTCACGATCTATGACGCGAAGCCTGGGCTGTCCCGTCGAGAGCTTCTTAAACGCGGCGGCATCGGCGCGCTGCTCGTCATTTCAGGCAGCGCCGTCATCAGCCCCGAGCATGCCTGGGGACTGGAGACATCGGCACTCAAGCCCGAAACCATGGCGACGCTGATCCAGATGGCGCGTGACATCTATCCGCACGATCAGGTTCCGGACAAATATTACGCCATTGCCGTGAAAGGCCACGACGAACAGGCCGGCAAGGACGCCGCCTACAAGACTATGCTCGAAGATGGCATCGCCGACCTCGACAAGAAGTCCGGTGACGGCGGCTACCGCGGCCTTGGCTGGGAGGACCAGCGCGTCGCCGTGCTGAAGCAAATCGAGGCGACGCCGTTCTTCCAGGCCATTCGGGGTGGCCTCGTGGTCAGCCTCTACAACCAGAAAGAGGTGTGGCCGATCTTCGGTTACGAGGGCGAGTCTTATTCCAAGGGCGGCTACATCGCGCGCGGTTTCGACGACATCGAGTGGCTCTGAGCCCCGTCGTTCTTGAACCCGCAAACAGAAATCATGGGAGGAAACCATGGCAGCTTCATTTGATCTGAACAACGATGGCGTGGTCGTCATCATCGGCTCGGGCGCCGGCGGCGGCACGCTCGGCAACGAACTCGCCCAGAAGGGTGTCGACGTCGTCATCCTGGAAGCCGGCGCGCGCCACGAATACGAAGACTTCATCAATGACGAGTGGGGTTCGTTCAGCCAGCTCGCCTGGACGGACAAGCGCACCACGTCGGGCGACTGGCGTGTGGCAAAGGATTTTCCCAACCTGCCGGCCTGGATCGTCAAGTCGGTCGGCGGTTCGACCACGCATTGGGCCGGAGCTTCGCTGCGCTTCCAGGAGCATGAGTTCAAGGGGCTGTCGACCTACGGCAAACTGGAAGGCGCCAACCTGCTCGATTGGCCGATCACGCTGGCCGAGATGGAGCCCTACTATGCCAAGGCTGAGGCCAAGTTGGGTGTCACCGGCACCAATGACTGGCCGCGGCTGCCGGGCAACAACAATTTCAAGGTGCTGAAGGCCGGCGCCGACAAGCTCGGCTACAAGGAATGCCACACCGGCAACATGGCGATCAACTCGGTCGATCGCGACGACCGCATGTCCTGCCAGCAAACCGGCTTCTGCTTCCAGGGCTGCAAATGGGGCGCCAAATGGTCGACGCTCTACACCGAGATACCCAAGGGAGAGGCGACAGGCCATCTCGAAGTCAGGCCGAATGCCATGGCGATCAAGATCAACCATGACGCCAGCGGAAAGGTGACCGGCGTTGTCTACGCCGACAAGGACGGCAAGCTGCAGGAGCAGAAGGCGCGCATCGTCGCGGTTGCCGGCAATTCGATCGAGAGCCCGCGGCTGCTGCTCAATTCGGCGTCGGGGAAATTCCCCGATGGGCTTGCCAACTCGTCGGGCCAGGTCGGCAAGAACTACATGCGTCACACCACCGGCTCGGTCTATGCCATCTTCGACAGACCGGTGCACATGTATCGCGGCACGACCATGGCCGGCATCATCCGCGACGAGGCGCGGCATGATCCATCGCGCGGTTTCGTTGGTGGCTACGAGTTCGAGACGCTGTCGCTCGGCCTGCCGTTCATGGCAGCGTTTCTTGATCCGGGCGCATGGGGGCGCTCGTTCACCACAGCACTCGATCACTACGATCACATGGCCGGCCTTTGGATTGTCGGTGAGGACATGCCGCGCGCGGAGAACCGCATCACGCTGCATGCCGACGAGAAGGACGCGCACGGCATGCCGATCGCCGACGTGCATTTCGACGACCATCCGAACGACACCGCGATGCGCAACCACGCCTACAAGCAGGCTACGGCACTCTACGATGCGGTCGGCGCCACCCGCATCTTCCCGACGCCGCCCTATCCGTCGACCCACAATCTCGGCACCAACCGGATGAGCGAGAAAGCGGAAGACGGCGTCGTCAACAAGCACGGCCAGGCGCACGACATCAAGAACCTGTTCGTGTCCGATGGTAGCCAGTTCACCACCGGTGCCGCCGAAAACCCGACCCTGACGATCGTGTCGCTGGCGATCCGCCAGGCCGACTACATCGCCGCGCAGATGTCGGCCAAGACGATCTAGTCACATCCTCCCGACGGACTGCTGGCGCGGAACCCGCAAGGTTCCGCGCCTTTTTCTTGCCGCCTCACTGCTTGGTGCAGGTCGAGGCGGTGAAGGCGCCGTCGGGCTGCTTCATGATGATGTCGAAGGAGGGCACGGTTTCGCCGTCCAGCGTCGCCTGGGTCAGCGACAGTGAATTGCCGCCGGCGGTATATCCGCCCAGCGGCCCCAGCCACGAGATCACGCCGTTTGCGTCCATTTGGTAGTTGTAGCCCTGCCGCGCGGTGCCGAAGACGTTAAGGCTGGTGTAGACGGGGCCGCTGTAGACGTTCCCCTTGATGGTGATGTCGCCGAGGCTGAGGAACATGCCAAGCAGGTACACTTCGCAATGATAGGCGCCGTCAGGCATCTTGCCGTCGCTGAAATCGGCTCGCGCGGCCACGGTTGCTGCAGCCAGAAGCAGTATGCCGATGAAAATACGTGAAATACCTGAAACCATGACGTCGCTCGCTTGAAGAGCGAGCTTGCCCTATTTTTGCACCGCGCCGCAACATCGGTCGCCTGAGGCACTGGTGAGTTCAAAATCTAGGCAGATTTGGTAAATGATCGAAAAATAGGCAGAGGCTGCGCAAGCTGCGCAAAATTCCCTCAATCGATTTTTGGCCACCTCTCTTTGTTTTGTAAGCCCTATATTCCAAGGTGCTGATATCTATAATTTATTTGTGCCCTTTCGGGATTGCCAGAGCGGTTGGCATGGGGGTTGCTTTGTAGTGTTGCGGTGCAATCAACTAGCTTGGGAGTCTGTAATATGAGGGGTAATTTCTCGACAATAACAAAAATGTTTTCGGCTGGTGTGGTCGCCGCCGGCCTGTTGACGTCCGCTCCGGTCAAGGCCGCCGACGACACGATCAAGGTCGGCATTCTCCATTCGCTGTCGGGGACCATGGCGATTTCGGAGACGACGCTGAAGGACGCCATGCTGATGCTCATCGACGAGCAGAACGCCAAGGGTGGTCTGCTCGGCAAGAAGCTCGAGGCGGTCGTCGTCGATCCGGCTTCCAACTGGCCGCTGTTTGCCGAAAAAGCGCGCGAACTGATCTCCAAGGACAAGGTCGCGGCGGTGTTCGGCTGCTGGACCTCGGTGTCGCGCAAATCGGTGCTGCCGGTGTTCTCGGAACTCGACAATATCCTGTTCTACCCCGTCCAGTATGAGGGCGAGGAAAGCGAGCGCAACGTGTTCTACACCGGTGCGGCGCCGAACCAGCAGGCCATCCCGGCTGTCGACTATCTGATGAGCGAGGACGGTGGTTCGGTGAAGCGCTGGGTGCTGGAAGGCACCGACTACGTCTATCCGCGCACCACCAACAAGATCCTCGAGGCCTATCTGAAGGCCAAGGGCGTGGCGGCTGAAGACATCATGGTCAATTACACGCCGTTCGGCTTCTCCGACTGGCAGACCGAAGTTTCGGCGATCAAGAAGTTCGGTTCGGCCGGCAAGAAGACCGCCGTCGTCTCGACCGTCAACGGCGACGCCAACGTGCCGTTCTACAAGGAACTCGGCAACCAGGGCATCAAGGCCGAGGACATCCCGGTCATGGCCTTCTCGGTCGGCGAGGAAGAGCTAGCCGGTCTCGACACCGCGCCGCTGGTCGGCCATCTCGCCGCCTGGAACTATTTCGAGAGCGTCGACACGCCCGAGAACAAGAAGTTCATCGCCGACTGGCACAAGTTCATCAAGAACGACAAGCGCACCACCAACGATCCGATGGAAGCCCATTATATCGGCTTCAACATGTGGGTGAAGGCGGTCGAGAAGGCCGGCACCACCGATCCGGACAAGGTCATCGACGCCATGATCGGCGTGTCGGTGCCGAACCTGACCGGCGGCTATTCGACGATGATGCCGAACCACCACATCACCAAGCCGGTGCTGATCGGCGAAATCCAGGCCGACGGCCAGTTCGAAACCGTGTCGCGCACGCCGGGCCTGGTGATGGGTGACGAGTGGTCCGACTATCTGCCTGATTCCAAGGACCTGATCTCCGATTGGCGCGCGCCTCTGTCCTGCGGCAACTTCAATGTTGCCACCGGCAAGTGCGGCGGCAAGGGCACGAACTGATCCTCCCCGGGCTGGACCTTCAGGTCCATGCCCATGACCGCGCGCGTCCGGACGGCTTCCTCCGCCGTCCGGACGCCCACTTCAACCTTCAGGGGTGACCAGAGACCGATGACCTTGATCCGCACGGGTTTGATGCTGTTGTTCCTGCTGGCGACACTGTCGTCCTCCGGCGCCGGCGAAGCCGATCTGCGCGGCATCATCGCCAAATTCGCCACGGCCAAGGGCTTTTCCGAGATCGGGGCCGTCGTCCACGAACTGGCGGCCGCCGGCGATCCGGCGGTAGAGCGGCCGCTTGCGGCACTTGCCGACGGCAACCTGTATGTCCGCAAGGCTGATTCCCTTGTGTTTGTCGGCAAGGAAGCGGGCGAAAGCGTCCAGCTTTCCGACCCGTTGAGCGGCGAGGCGTCGGGCGAAGCGGCCAAGGACGGCATCACCAAGATCAAGGTCAACAACACGCTGCGTCGCGTCATACGCGATGCGTTGGGCACACTGACGCTCGGCGCCAAGGACCCGGCCGTGCGTGTTGCCGCCGCCGACACCATGTTCAAGACTCCCGACGCCGCAAACATCGGACCGCTCGACACGGCAATCGCCAGTGAGACCGTGGCCAGCGTCAAGGCGCTGCTCGAACAGGCTCGTGCCGCCTCCGTTCTGGTCTCCGACCGGCCCGAAGCCGACAAGCTCGCTGCAATTGCCCTGATCGGCGCGCGTGGCGACCGCGATGCGGTTTCCCTGCTCACCTCGGTCGAGGCGAATTCCACCGACGCGGTCAAGCAAGCGGCGACGACCGCAATCGCCAACATCAATTCGACGCTGGCCTTCTGGGATGCCGGGCAGAACATCTGGTACGGCATCTCGCTGGGCTCGGTGCTGCTGCTGGCGGCAATCGGCCTTGCCATCACCTTTGGCGTCATGGGCGTCATCAACATGGCGCATGGCGAGATGGTCATGCTCGGCGCCTACACGACCTTCGTCGTCCAGCAGGTGATCCGCACCTCCTTTCCCGGCCTGTTCGACTGGTCGCTGGTCATTGCGCTGCCGCTGGCCTTCCTCGTCGCGGCCCTGGTTGGCCTGATCATCGAG
>NZ_RZTE01000005.1:83509-85299 GCF_003997415.1 Mesorhizobium sp. M7A.F.Ca.MR.245.00.0.0
ATCATCGAGCGCGGCGTCATCCGTTTCCTCTATGGCCGGCCGCTTGAAACGCTGCTGGCGACATGGGGCGTCTCGCTGATCCTGCAGCAGGCCGTGCGCTCGATCTTCGGGCCGACCAACCAGGAGGTCGGCAACCCATCCTGGATGTCGGGCTCGTTCAATCTCGGCCAGTTGGCGATCACCTGGAACCGGCTGTGGATCCTGGTTTTCGCGCTCGCTGTCTTCGGCATCCTGCTCTACGTGATGAAGCGCACGCCCTGGGGCCTGCAGATGCGCGCCGTCACCGCCAACCGGCGCATGGCCGCCTCGATGGGCATCAGGACGCCATGGGTAGACGCGCTGACTTTCGCGCTCGGCTCCGGCATTGCAGGCATTGCCGGTGTCGCGCTCAGCCAGATCGACAACGTCTCGCCCAATCTCGGTCGCGGCTACATCATCGACAGCTTCATGGTCGTCGTCTTCGGCGGCGTCGGCAATCTGTGGGGCACGCTGGTCGGCGCCTTCTCGCTCGGCATCGTCAACAAGTTCCTCGAACCCTATGCGGGCGCGGTGCTCGGCAAGATCGTCGTGCTGGTGCTGATCATCCTGTTCATCCAGAAGCGCCCGCGCGGCCTGTTCGCGCTCAAGGGCAGGGCGGTGGAAGCATGATCACGGGACGCTTCTTTGCCGCCGGCGCGGACCGCCGCATCGCCATCACGATCTTCATCCTGCTGGCGGTGGCCGTCCTTGTGCCGCTGCTCAACCTTGCGGTGTCTCCCACCAGCGCCTTCTACGTCCCTTCCTACATCGTCGCGCTCACCGGCAAATATCTCTGCTATGCGCTGCTCGCCTTGGCGCTTGACCTGGTCTGGGGCTATTGCGGCATCCTCTCGCTCGGTCACGGCGCCTTCTTCGCGCTCGGCGGCTATGCGATGGGCATGTATCTGATGCGGCAGATCGGTTCGCGCGGCGTTTACGGCAATCCCATCTTGCCCGACTTCATGGTGTTCCTGAACTACAAGGAATTGCCCTGGTTCTGGTACGGTTTCGACCACTTCTGGTTCGCCGGCCTCATGGTGCTCGCGGTGCCCGGCCTGCTCGCTTTCGTCTTTGGCTGGTTCGCCTTCCGCAGCCGCGTCACCGGCGTTTATCTCTCGATCATCACCCAGGCGATGACCTACGCGCTGCTGCTTGCCTTTTTTCGCAACGACATGGGGTTCGGCGGCAACAACGGCCTGACCGATTTCAAGGATATTCTCGGCTTCAACGTGCAGGCCGACGCGACGCGTTCGGCGCTGTTCGCGGCCAGCGCCGTGATGCTCGCGCTTGCCGTGTTCGTCACCTGGGCGATCGTCGGCTCCAAATACGGCAAGCTCCTGATGGCGGTGCGCGATGCCGAGAGCCGCACGCGCTTCCTCGGCTGGCGGGCCGAGAACGTGAAACTGTTCGCCTTCACCGTCTCGGCTGTCATGGCCGGCATAGCCGGCGCGCTCTACGTGCCGCAGGTCGGCATCATCAATCCGGGCGAGTTCGAGCCGGCCAATTCGATTGAAGTCGTCGTCTGGGCCGCCGTCGGCGGACGCGGCACCATTGTCGGGCCGATCATCGGTGCGCTGCTGGTCAACGCCGGCAAATCCTGGTTCACCGGCGTGCTGCCGGAGTTCTGGCTGTTTGCACTGGGCGGGCTGTTCGTCGCCGTCACGCTTTTGCTGCCCAAAGGCATCATCGGCATGTGGGACAGTTGGCGCGGCAACGCCAAGGCGTTGCGGGCAGCTTCGATTGCCGAGGAAGGCGGCAGCGACCCCGACGTT
>NZ_RZTE01000005.1:85309-120297 GCF_003997415.1 Mesorhizobium sp. M7A.F.Ca.MR.245.00.0.0
GGCTAAAATCGTTCGCAGCGAGGCGAGCAAGCCCGGCGACTGGTCAGCCAGCAACCCCGAACCGCAGCCGGCGGAGTGAGCGACCATGTCAAAGTCGAACACGATCCTTTATCTCGACGGCGTCTCGGTCTCCTTCGATGGTTTTCGCGCCATCAACAATTTGTCGCTGGTGCTCGACAAGGGCGAGATGCGCGCCATCATCGGCCCCAACGGCGCCGGCAAGACGACGATGATGGACATTGTCACCGGCAAGACGCGGCCCGACGAAGGCGATGTGTTCTTCGACGGCCAGGTCGATCTGACCAAGCATGACGAGGCCGAAATCGCCATGATGGGCATCGGCCGCAAGTTTCAGAAGCCGACCGTGTTCGAAAGCCACACGATCGAGGAAAACCTGATGTTGGCGCTGAAGGGACCGCGCTCGATCTTCCCGGCGCTGTTCCATCGCCGCTCGACCGCCGAGACGCGGCAGATCGATGACATCCTCGGCATCATCCGGCTTGGCGACAAGCGTGACGAATTGGCGGCCAATCTGAGCCATGGACAAAAGCAGTGGCTCGAGATCGGCATGCTCCTGGCGCAGGACCCGAAACTGCTTCTGGTCGACGAACCGGTCGCCGGCATGACCGATGCCGAGACCGAGGAGACCGCGCGGCTGCTCAAGGATATTGCCCGCGACCATTCGGTCATCGTCGTCGAGCATGACATGCATTTCGTGCGCGAGCTCGGCGTCAAGGTCACCTGCCTGCATGAGGGCTCGGTGCTCTCGGAAGGCACACTCGATTTCGTGTCGGCCGACGAGCGAGTCGTCGAAGTCTATCTGGGGAGATGAGCATGGTCTGGCGGGTGCAGTTCCATCATTTCGATCTGTCGTTTCTGCGGTTCTGGAAAAGGCGCTGACATGCTCGAAGTTTCCAATGCCACGCTGCACTACGGCGCCGCCCAGGCACTGCGCGGCGTGTCGCTGAAGGCGGGCGCCGGCAAGATCACCTGCGTGCTCGGCCGCAACGGCGTCGGCAAGACCAGTTTGATGAGATCGATCGTCGGCCACCACCGGCTGACGAGCGGAAGCGTTGCCTTCGAGGGGAAGGCGCTCGACCGGAGCGCGGCGTATGACCGCGCCCGGTCGGGCATCGCATTCGTACCGCAGGGCAGGGAGGTCTTTCCGCTGCTCACCGTGCGGGAGAACCTGGAATCAGGCTTTGCGCCGCTGAAACGGGCCGACCGCAACATTCCGGCGCATGTCTTCGAATTGTTCCCGGTGCTGAAGCAGATGCTCGGCCGCCGCGGCGGTGATCTTTCCGGCGGCCAGCAGCAGCAGCTCGCCATCGGACGGGCGCTGGTGATGCGGCCGAAACTGCTGGTGCTCGACGAGCCGACCGAGGGCATACAGCCTTCGATCATCAAGGACATCGGCCGCGCCATCCGCTACCTGCGTGACCAGGCCGGCATCGCCGTGCTTCTGGTCGAACAATATCTCGATTTCTGCCGCGAGTTGGCCGACGAGGTCAACATCATGGACCGTGGCGTGATCGTCCATACCGGTCCGGCGGAAGATCTGGACCGTGCTGATGTCAGGAAGTTCCTGACGGTCTAGAATCGCCAACGCACTTCAGTTGACGATCCGAAGTCCTTGGCAAGTCCAGTATTTCTCCGGCCCTGCGCCAGCGTCTCTGGTGCATCGGCAACTGCGTGCTAGTCTTTTCCTAGGCTTTTGTGAGTCGGCCGCTTCCGTACCAGTCTGGTTTATCGCAGATCGAGGAGCACGGCCAATGCCGGGCAAGTTTCACGCAAGCAAGGCTGCCTAGCTTCCCTCCTGCGATCTCTGTCGTTCAAACGCGTTTGGGCACACAGGCTAAGGGACAGCCATGGAACGTTACGTCGAGGATTACCAGAAGCGGCGGCTTATCGAACGGGTCGATATCATCGCTGCCATCAACATCTTGAGATCACAGGGCTGCGATTACGACGATCTGATCGAGGAGATCACCAAGGTCTTCTATGTCGATCTCGATACCTTCAATGAGATTGTCATGGCGGCCTAGGAGCCGCATTCGTCTCGCCACGATCAGAGGCCGGTGTTGACACACGCGATCAGCCTGCGCGCCTGAGCGGAGAGGCGGTGACGCGGTTTCGGCCGGCGCGCTTGGCGTCGTAGAGCGCCTTGTCGGCGGCATTGAGCACCTTGTCGAAGCCGAGGCCTTCCTTGGTGCCGAAAGCAAATCCGGCACTGACCGTGCATATCAGCGAGCCTGTCTCGGTTTCGATGTGGTGCGCGGCGAAAGCTGCCCGGATGGCCTCGGCGGTGGCCTCCACCGTTTCGGGCAAGGTCCGCTTCAGCACCAGCGCGAATTCCTCGCCGCCCATGCGCGCGGCGACATCACCCGGGCGAAGATTGCCGGCGAGTTCCCGTGCAAATACCTTCAGCACCTCATCGCCGGCGGCGTGGCCGAATTCGTCGTTGATGGCCTTGAAGTTGTCGAGGTCGAAGACGACCACCGCCGTGAAGGCACCGACCGGCGCATCGCCGTGCAGGTCGAATAGGGCGCGGCGGTTGAGCAGGCCGGTCAGCGGGTCGGTCAGGGCATTGTGGCGGTGATGCCGGGCCAGACGCCCTTGGTTCAGGGCCAGGGAAAGCGCTCCGATGCCGGTCATGCTGGCGATAACGATGATGAGGCTCAGTTCCTCGGCCCAGTTGCTTGGCGCATGTCCAAGGACCAGCTTTCCCTCCCAGGCCAAAACCATGGCGCAGAGAGCAAAGGATGCGGCCGTGGCCGAATAGAGCGCGGTGATACCGGTTGTCAGGGCAGGGGCTTCGTCGCGGCCTTTCCAGTATTCGACCGCCGTTGCGAACAGAAGCAAGGCGGCGAAGGCATTTTCGAACATGAAGCCCAGCCCGTCATAGCCTAGAGCCATGGGAGGCAATGTCACGGCCAGCGAAATGGCGCTGCCAAACGCCGTTCGCGGCACTGGCGAGCCGCCGGTTCTGAACTGGTAGGCCGCGCCCAGCATTGTCGAGAAACCGAGCAGGAGGAAAGCCAGCGTGGCGATGCCCAGCAGGCGCCCGGGCATATCGATATAGGCGTCATAGAAAAAAATATCGCCGACCACGAACACCAGGCTGACCGCCCATGTCAGCAGGAACTTTTCCGAGCGAGCGGTCAGCCACATGCCAAACAAGGTCAGGCTCAGGCAGGCAGCGGAAAAACCGACAGCCAGCAGAAGTGAAGTGTAGTCGAGCGACATGCCCCTCGTCCTTGCCCGCGGCGGCCCAGATTTGCGACTGGTTCAGCTGGATTCATGCAGCAAGGAGGTATCGATAAGGTTACGACGATGGCGAAGATGCCATGATTCCGCAGCGTCAGGGCACCGACAGATCCTGGTCCACCCGCTTCATCAGTGCCATGGCGCCGAACGGCGCTCGCACCTTGCCCTCCGTGATGAAGTAGACGAACACGTCGCGCGGCTTGACCGGCGCATCGGTGGCGGGGTCGGCGCGCCGCAGGTCGGCCGGCTGCTTGCCTTGCGCCCAGATATTTACCCGCGCGGCCCATTCATCGAGACCTTTCGGCGTGTAGCAATCGGGATTGTCGTCACTGCCGGTCTGCAGCCGGGCGTAGACGAAATCGGCGGTGACGTCGGCGATATCGGGATATTTGGCATGGTCGGCGTAGACGATCGCGGCCTTGTATTTTCGGGCAAGTGCTGCGAATTCCGGCACGACAAAACTGTCGTTGCGGACCTCGACCGCGTGGCGCAGCGCAACGCCGTCCTGCTTTTCCGGCAGCAGTTTCAAAAAGGCTTCGAAATCGTCCGGATCGAATTTCTTGGTCGGCGCGAACTGCCACAGGATCGGCCCGAGCTTTTCGCCGAGTGCGGCAACGCCCGAACCGAGGAAACGCATCATCGATTCGCCGGCCTCGCCCAGCACGCGCCGGTTGGTGACGAAGCGGTTGCCCTTTAGCGAGTACACGAAACCGTCCGGCGCCTCGTTGGCCCATTTAACGAAGGTCGGCTCCTTGAAGCTGGAATAGTAAGTGCCGTTGACCTCGATGCTCGGCACCTGGCGAGTGGCGTAGTTCAGCTGCTTGGCCTTGGAAAGCTTGTCGGGATAGAAGGACGTATCCCAGGGCTCGAAGGTCCAGCCGCCCATGCCGGCGCGGATTGTTCCCGATGTGCTCATCTCATTCTCCCAAGTTCAGAAAATCAGGCCGCTGTGCTCTCGTGGACCGATTTTGCCATGTCGACCAGCACCCATCCCGGCCGGTAGGGATTGGGCCGGCGACCCGTTTCGTGGAAACCATAGGCCAGATAGAGCGCGATGTTCCGCTCCATCCTGGCGTTGGTGTAGAGCCGCACTTCTGGCAGACCCCAGAGACGGGTCAGCTCATCCGCGTGTTTCAGCAGCGCAATGCCGAAGCCCTTGCCCTGAAAGTCAGGAGAGACCGCTACGGAGAAGATCATCGCGTGGTCGTCATGCCGTTCGAGCGTGATCAGTCCGGCAAGTCCGCCGCCACTTTCCAACACCCACACCTCGCCGCCCTCAATGCGCGGCGCATAGTCCTCGGTGACTGGGATCGGCGGTGCGCCTAACAGTGCAGTGTAAGGCGCATAGGCCGCTTCCGTCAGCGAGACGACAGTGTGGAGATCGCCGGCAAGCGCCCTTCGGATTGTCATCAAAAGCTCTCCAGGCGGCCGCCGATCCGACCATCACTCCGCCGCTTCGCGCTTGCCTCCGGGGCGCCGTTCCAGAAGCTCCTTCAGGAACTGGCCGGTGTAGCTGCGCTTCTCGCGCACGATCGCTTCCGGCGTGCCGGAGGCAACCAGTTCGCCGCCGCCGTCGCCGCCTTCGGGGCCGAGGTCGAGCACCCAGTCGGCGGTCTTGATCACTTCGAGATTGTGCTCGATGACCACCACCGTGTTGCCCTGGTCGACCAGTTCATGCAGCACTTCCAACAGCTTGGCGACGTCGTGGAAATGCAGGCCGGTGGTCGGCTCGTCGAGGATATAGAGCGTCTTGCCGGTCGCCTTGCGCGACAGTTCCTTGGCCAGCTTGATGCGCTGCGCCTCGCCGCCGGACAGTGTCGTCGCCTGCTGGCCGATATGGATGTAGCCGAGGCCGACCTGCTTCAGCGTTTCGAGCTTGTCGCGCACGCCAGGCACGGCGGCGAAGAAGTCGACGCCTTCCTCGACCGTCATGTCGAGCACGTCGGCGATCGACTTGCCCTTGAACACCACGTCGAGCGTCTCTCTGTTATAGCGCTTGCCGTGGCAGACGTCGCAAGTGACGTAGACATCGGGCAGGAAGTGCATCTCGATCTTGATGACGCCGTCGCCCTGGCAGGCCTCGCAGCGGCCGCCCTTGACGTTGAACGAAAAACGTCCCGGCTGATAGCCGCGCGCTTTGGCCTCCGGCAGGCCGGCGAACCAGTCGCGGATTGGCGTGAAGGCGCCGGTATAGGTGGCGGGGTTCGAACGCGGAGTCCTGCCAATGGGCGACTGGTCGATGTCGATGACCTTGTCGAGGAATTCGAGGCCCTCGATGCGGTCGTGGTCGGCCGGGTGCTCGCGCGAGCCCATGATGCGGCGCGAAGCAGCCTTGAACAGCGTTTCGATCAGGAAGGTCGACTTGCCGCCGCCCGACACGCCGGTGACGGCGGTGAAGGTGCCGAGCGGTATTTCGGCGGTGACGTTCTTCAGATTGTTGCCGCGCGCGCCGACGATCTTCAGGCGGCGGTTCTTCTTCGCTTCACGCCGCACGCCGGGCGTCGCCACTTCGAGCGCGCCGGACAGATATTTGCCGGTGATCGAATTGGGATTGGCCATTACCTGTTGCGGGGTGCCCTGGGCGATGATCTCGCCGCCATGGATGCCGGCGGCCGGACCCATGTCGACGACATAGTCGGCATGCAGGATGGCGTCCTCGTCATGCTCGACGACGATCACCGTGTTGCCGATATCGCGCAGGTGCTTCAGCGTATCGAGCAGGCGAGCATTGTCGCGCTGATGCAGGCCGATCGACGGCTCGTCCAGCACATAGAGCACGCCCGTGAGACCGGAGCCGATCTGCGATGCCAGCCGGATGCGCTGGCTCTCGCCGCCTGACAGCGTGCCGGAATTGCGCGACAGCGTCAGGTAGTCGAGCCCGACATCGTTGAGGAAGCGCAGCCGCTCGCGGATCTCCTTGAGCACCCGCACCGCGATCTCGTTCTGCTTGTCGTTGAGGTGCGCCGGCAGGTCGGTGAACCATTTGTCGGCGTTGCGGATCGACTGCTCGGTGACTTCGCCAATGTGCTTGCCGGCGATCTTCACCGCCAGCGACTCGGGCTTCAGCCGATACCCCTTGCAGGCCGGGCAGGGCGTGGCCGACATGAAGCGCTCGATCTCTTCACGCATCCAGGCGGATTCGGTCTCTTTCCAGCGCCGCTCGAGATTGGGAATGACGCCTTCAAAGGTCTTGGTGGTCTTGTAGGAGCGCAGGCCGTCATCATACTGGAAGGTGATTTCGTGCTCACCCGTGCCGTGCAGGATAGCTTCCTTGGCCTCTTCGGACAAATCCTTGAACTTGTCGCCAAGCTTGAAGCCATAGGCCTTGCCCAGCGCTTCCAGCGTTTGCGCGTAATAGGGGGAAGTCGATTTCGCCCACGGGCTGACGGCGCCGTCGCGCAGCGAGATGTTCTCGTCCGGCACGATCAGATTGCCGTCGATGGCGCGCTGGCTGCCGAGACCGTCGCAGGTCGGGCAGGCGCCGAACGGGTTGTTGAACGAGAACAGCCGCGGTTCGATTTCCGGAATGGTGAAGCCGGAGACCGGGCAAGCGAACTTTTCCGAGAACAGGATGCGCTCATGCGTCTCGTTCTTCGACTTGTTGACCGAATCCTCGCCGGTCTGGCTGGCATCGAGCGGCTTGTCGGCGAATTCGGCGACCGCCAGCCCATCGGCTAGCTTCAGCGCCGTTTCGATGGAATCGGCAAGCCGCGTCGCCAGATCGCCGCGCACGACGATGCGGTCAACGACGACGTCGAGGTCATGCTTGTACTTCTTGTCCAGCGCCGGCACGTCGGCGATCTCATAGAAGACGCCGTCGACCTTGACGCGCTGAAAGCCCTTCTTCTGCAGCTCCAAGAGTTCCTTGCGGTACTCGCCTTTGCGGCCGCGCACCATCGGCGCCAGGATGAACAGGCGCGTGCCTTCCTCGATCGCCAGCACGCGGTCGACCATCTGCGAAACCGTCTGGCTCTCGATCGGCAGGCCGGTGGCCGGCGAATAGGGGATGCCGACGCGGGCGAACAGGAGCCGCATGTAGTCGTAGATCTCGGTGACGGTACCGACCGTCGAACGCGGGTTCTTCGAGGTGGTCTTCTGCTCGATGGAAATGGCGGGCGACAGGCCGTCGATCTGGTCGACGTCAGGCTTCTGCATCATCTCAAGGAATTGCCGCGCGTAGGCCGACAGGCTTTCGACGTAGCGGCGTTGGCCCTCGGCATAGATCGTGTCGAAGGCAAGCGATGACTTGCCGGATCCCGACAGGCCGGTCATGACAATCAGGCTGTCACGCGGCAAGTCGAGATCGACATTCTTCAGATTGTGTTCGCGCGCCCCGCGAATGGAAAGATATTTATGGTCGGCCATAGCCGGTCGCCGCCTCAGAATCTGGAATTTCCTGGAATGGCGGGTTTTCCCGGCCATCCCCTATGTAGGTAGTTTTGCCGCCACGTCGAGATACGCCACAATTCCCGACGAGAGCGTTTAAGCGTCTTTCGCGTGAACGGGCAAGCGGAAAGAACAAAGGCCGAACACGCTCCTGACAAAGCTGTGCAAAAACTGACTTGCACGTAACCTCCCGGCGATCACATTTTTCGGTAACCGGCTATTGATGGTTGACGCCACCAACTGAGGGGAGCAGTCTCCAGCAGTCAACGAAGCCGGCCGTCTTTCGATGGCCTCGCCGCCCAAAGGTGGCCTGCGAGACGCCGCAGGCATTTGCGATTTGTGCTTCGAATTGACAACAATCGCAACGGACAGAGGAGCGGAGCTATGACGCCACCGGATCGTCCCCCAGGGTTCCAGTTGTCACTGGAGCCGAGGCAGGCATAAGTGCCAGGGTTCAGCGTTTTCGCCAGCCGGCAAACCGTGACCTGCCATCTCTCGTAAAAATCAGAGACTGCTAGTCGGATCGTCGGCTGAATGCCGCGGTGCATCCGAAATCAAACGCCGGCAGTACACTCCCGGTAAAATTGGATTTGAGATCCAAAAAGGCCCCGTCCGTTTGCGCAAAGCACGGCGGGGCCGTTTTCATGTGCGGATTGTCTTGTGGGCGACAGGCGCAGCGCGACACGCGCTGTCAGTGGCGCGGCGGCCCGATCGAGCCGGCGCCGACATCGACGGTGATGCTGCCGGAAATCGTGACATCGGTATCGCCGATCTTGAATGTGCCGTTCTCGCCGGCTGGCAGCGCATCGTCCGGCTCTGGAGCCGGCTTGGCGATGCGGTAGTCGCCGGTCACGCCGGGCAGGGCGCCTTTTTGCGTCGACGACGAACTGTCGTCGGCAAGTGCCGCGCCGCTGATGAGGCTCGCAATGGCGAGCGCTGCAACGGCGATGACGCGGTGCAATGATCTGGACTGATGAGTGTCGGTCATCCCAGGACTATAGTGGCGCGCCGCCGATGGAACCAGACCGGCATCGTCAAATCTTCGACTACCTGCCGGACGGTCTCCGATCCGGCCCTGGCTTACGCCGCTTTCTTTCGCGTGTCGAAAACATGGTCGACGATGCCCCAGGACTGGGCCTCGCGGGCGGTCATGAAGTGGTCGCGGTCGAGCGTGCGTTCCACCTCTTCATAGCTGCGGCCGCAATGCTGCGCGTAAAGTTCGGCCATGTGCCGTTTCGTCCGGCCGATGCGCTCGGCATGGCGCTGGATGTCGGATGCCTGGCCCTGGAACCCACCCAGCGGCTGATGCAGCAGGATAGTGGCATTCGGCAGGGAAATCCGGCGCCCCGGTGTGCCTGCCATCAGCAGGAACGAGCCCATCGAGGCGGCAAAGCCCATGCATACGGTGGACACCGGGCAGCTGATATATTGCATCGTATCGTAGATGGCGAAGCCGCTGGTCACCACGCCGCCCGGCGAGTTGATGTAGAGCGAGATCTCCTTGTCGGGATTGTCCGATTCCAGCGACAAAAGCTGCGCGCAGACCAGCGCCGAGATGTCGTCGTTGATCTCGCCGTTGATGAAGATGATGCGCTCGCGCAGCAGCCGCGAAAAGATGTCGAAGGCACGTTCGCCGCGGCTCGATTGCTCGATGACCATCGGCACCAGACTGGCAACACCGCTCATTGTCTCTCTCCGTCCGTTTTGTTTTCAGGCCGCGCGAAGCAGGAGGCGAGGCGTGTTTGCGGCGATTGGCTTAGATGACCTGTTCGCACCGAGCGAAACCCGGCAGCCGCCGCCTGCCATGGCGACGGCAGGCATGGTCTTGCGGGCAAAGCCGTCATGGACGATGCGCAGATGCGTGCCGCCGGAAACGGTTCGGGCAAGTGTGAAGGTGACGGTACTGTCGAGCGGCCCCTGCCTGGCGGCGTCGCCCGGCTGCTCCCGCCAGGAATAGCGCAGCAGCTTCCCGGGTTCGGCGTCGAGGATTTCGCACTCGATCGGCGCACGCGTCCCGGCGAAGGCAAAACGGTTGCCGATCTCGGGGCTGATGTCGTTCGGCATCATCCAGGCGGCCAGCAATTCCGGTACGGTCAGGGCCCGCCAGACCTTTTCCGGCGGCTCGGCAAGCTCGTACTCGAACTCGAGCGCATCCGGGGCGTCGCCTTGGCCGTGGTTGGTCGTTGATCCCGCCTTCTTCATTGATCCATGTCCTTCAAAACCGCCTTCAGCCTTTCGATGCGCTCCGGCCAGAAGGTCCGGTAGCGTTCGATCCAGGAGAGCAAGGGGGCGAGCCCCTGCGGATCGGCGCGGTAATAGGCGTTGCGGCCGGCTCGCCGCTCGACCACCAGCCCGGCGCCACGCAGCACCGCCAGATGCTGCGACACCGCGGGCTGCGACACCGTCATCCCGGTGCGCAATTCCGACACGCTCATCTCGCCGGCGGCCAGCCGCTCAAAGACGGCGCGGCGCGTCGGGTCGGCCAGTGCGCGAAAAATCTCTGCTTCGATCATGCCAAAAGCATAAGTGCATACTTATCGATTTGGCAAGCGGTCTTTTCGGGCCCATATGATCGGCTTCGGCATTGCTGCCATTCCTTGACAATAAGCAGCGATGCGGATAAGAACGAAAAGGGAACAAAAACCTTGTGGGTAAAGGCAGCCATGGCAAGCGGCGATCGCCTGCAGCCTGTAAGGTGCTGCGACAAAAATTTGTTTCGGATGAGCGCGGAGAAATATCATGGCGGGTAGCGTCAACAAGGTCATTCTGGTCGGCAATCTCGGCGCGGATCCCGAAATCCGTCGCCTGAATTCGGGTGAGCCGGTCGTCAACATCCGCATCGCCACATCGGAAAGCTGGCGCGACAAGAATTCCGGCGAACGCAAGGAAAAAACCGAGTGGCACAACGTCGTCATCTTCAATGAGGGCATCGCCAAGGTGGCGGAGCAGTATCTGAAGAAGGGCATGAAGGTCTATGTCGAGGGCCAGTTGCAGACGCGCAAATGGCAGGACCAGACCGGTGCCGACAAGTACACGACGGAAGTCGTTCTGCAGAAATTCCGCGGTGAGCTGCAGATGCTCGACGCACGCGGACAGGGCGAGGGCGGTCAGGTCGGCGGCTATACCGGTGGCGGCAGCAGCCGTGGTTCCGATTTCGGCCAGTCCAGCCCGAGCGAAGGCTTCAATCGCGGTGGCGGCGGTGCCAAGAGCGGCGGCGGCGGTGGTTCGTCGCGCGAATTGGATGACGAAATCCCGTTCTGATCGCAACAGTTATGTCAGACACAGTGCCCCGAGAGTCGTTCATGGACTTTCGGGGTTTTGCATCGTGCTTCAAGGGCTGACCAGACCGATCAAGGAAATACGGTGAAAGGACGAGTTCGGTGAAAGCACGGGTAAAGTGGGTCGAGGAGCGCACCTTCGTCGGGGAATCCGGCAGCGGTCACAAGGTCGTGCTCGGAACAGCGCACGGACCGGAAGGCAGGACGCCGGGTCCAAGCCCGATGGAGTTGGTGCTGATCGGCACCGGTGGCTGTTCGGCCTATGATGTCGTGCATATCCTCGAAAAGGGCCGCGAGGCGGTCGAGGACTGCGTGGTCGAGCTTGATGCCGAGCGGGCCGAAACCGAGCCAAGAGTGTTCACCCGCATCCACATGCATTTCGTCGTCAAGGGCAGGGCACTCTCCAGCGTCAAGGTGAAACGCGCGATCGACCTTTCGATCGAAAAATATTGCTCGGCCTCCGCGATGCTGGCCAAGACCGCCACGATTACCCACGATTTCGAGGTCATCGACACGACGGCGAAATAGAACCGGCTTCGGGTTCTCGCCGCGTCAGCCTGTCAGCCTGCTATCAGCGCCTTGATGCCGTCGGCGACGAATTGCACAGCCAGTGCCGCCAGGATGACGCCAAGCAGACGGGTCAGGATCGAGCGGCCGGTCTGGCCGAGGATGCGGTCTATGCGTTCCGACAGCACGAACACCAGATAGGTGATGGCGAGGCAGACGAAGATGATGCCGACCAGCGCCGCCTGCGCGGCAAAGCCTTGAAACGAGCCGGAAAGCAGCACAGTTGCCGAAATGGCACCAGGGCCCGCGATCAGTGGGATCGCCAGCGGGAAGGCGGCGATGTTGTGGATCATGTCCTTGGTGATGGCGACGTCGCCGATCTTCTCCTTGCGGTCCTGCCGGCGCTCGAACACCATCTCGAAGGCGATGAAGAACAGCAGGAAACCGCCGGCGACGCGGAAGGCCGGCAACGTTATGCCGAACACCGACAGGATCGAGGCGCCTGCCACCGCAAACAGCGCCATCACCAGGAAACCGATGATCGAGGCGCGCACCGAAACCTGCTGGCGCTCCTCGCGGTTCATGCCGCGCGTCACGGCGAGGAACAGCGGCGCCAGGCCGGGCGGGTCGATGGTCACGAGAATGGTGACGAAAGCGTTGAACAGGCTGTCGAAACTCGGCATCTCTGACCCTCCCGCCGGGCTGTGCCCGTACCAGAATATTGGTAGAGCAAAGCCCGTTCGGTGGGAACCGTTCGTGAGAAAGTGGTTGATGCGGGGCAGAGGGCAGCGCGGAAGGATCGCGACGCTTTTATTCTGGGCTGCTGCAATCCTCGGAGATCAAACCGCTCGCCGCGCCAGGAACTCGACTTCCAGCCGCCATGTCGCGCCATTGTCGTGCGAGCGTTCGCCCAGCCAGCGGAAGGAGTTTTCGGTGATGCGTGAAAAGCTCCAGCGTACCGAGCTGCCGGTGTCGTCGGCGCCCACTTGCACGATCGTGTCACCCTCGGCGCGGCCGAGCTGGCGGCTGAAATACTGGTTGCGCGGGTCGCTCCAGAAGATGTGCCAGGCATCCGCGCCGGGATCATAGACGCGCAGCGTCGTGCCGTAAAAAGTCCATGTGCCCAAGGATGGCGATGGACCGGCGTCCCGCGCGGGCAGGATCCACACGTCCTGGATCGCCCGGCCTTCCAGCACCCAGCCGAAATGCACCTCGCCACGCCCTGTCAGCACAGTGCCGTCCTCGAGGTGGCGCGAGGCCTCAAACGTCCAGGCGCCGACGAAGCGGCCGTAAAGGCTCAGTTTTTCGGCAAGCCCTTCGATCGGTCCGTAGCTATGCAGGGCTTCGGCAAACGAGGATTGATCGAACATGGCTGCGGTCTCTTCTTGTCAGGAGACCGTTAGGAGTAGCGGTGACGGGGTTCTGAGCTTGGGAAAAATTGCTATATTTCGACTATGACGACGACCACGCATAGTCTCGCATTCGGAGCCGGTTGGCACGTGACGGACGTCATTTGCACGGCCGGCGCCGGCGACCGGCCGTTCGAGGAAGCGCATCAGGATTTCTGCGTCGCTGCGGTCACCAGCGGCACGTTTCGCTACCGCGCCCAGCAAGGCACGGCGATGCTGGCGCCCGGCGCGCTCCTGCTCGGTAATCCCGGCACATGTTACGAATGCGGGCACGAGCATGGCAGCGGCGACCGTAGCCTCTCGTTCCATTTCGATCCGGCCTACATGGAACGAATCGCAGCTGGCGTGCCGGGCACCAGGAAGCTGGCTTTCAAGGCGGCGCGCCTGCCGCCTTTGCCGGTACTGGCGCCACTCCTGGCCGAGGCGGAGACCGCGCGCGAGATGGCCGACATCGACGCTTTCGAGGAACTTTCCCTGCGCTTGGCCGGTGCTGCCGTGGCTACAGCCTCTGGCGCTACGCATGTCGGGCGCGCGCCGAGCCGCCGCGATCAGAAACGGGTAGCCGAGGCAGTGCGGCGGATCGAACTGGACGCCGATGGGCCGGTCTCGCTTTCAGCACTTGCCGATGAGACGGCGACCAGTCCGTATCACTTCCTGCGCATCTTCCGGCAGGTGGCGGGCATGACGCCCTACCAATTCCTGCTCAGGACGCGATTGCACAGGGCGGCGGTGCGGCTACGCCTGTCGAACGATGCGGTCTCGGCGATCGCCTTCGAGGCAGGCTTCAACGATCTGTCGACCTTCAATCGTCGTTTTCGGCGGATCATCGGGGAGACGCCGGGCCAGTATCGCAGCCGCCGTGGCGCATGGGCCGTTTCTGCTTCGTGAATCGGCCCCGTGCCCGCCAAGGCAGACACGCAGGCTTTTGCGTCAGGGCGGCGAAAACTGCCTTGGCCATATCGTCGCAATCAGCGGTATCCATTTGAAATTACCACCGAAAATGACACTGGAAAAGTGCCGTGAAGGTTGGAGTTTCGGGCTTGCTTCCTATATAAGCACCAAGTGATTCCTGATTAGATTGTGATCCGATTTGACCGACCAGAAGACACCGCGCGGCGCCGACGGCGGCCCCACCGGCATCGAGCCGATATCCATCGTCGAGGAGATGCAGCGCTCCTATCTCGATTACGCTATGAGCGTGATCGTCAGCCGTGCGCTGCCGGACGTGCGCGACGGCCTGAAGCCGGTGCATCGCCGCATTCTCTTCGCCGCCCATGAGAGCGGCTACAACTGGAACCGCAAATATGTGAAGTCGGCGCGTCCGGTCGCCGACGTGATGGGTAAATACCATCCGCATGGCGACGCCTCCATCTATGACGCCTTGGTGCGCATGGCACAGGACTGGTCGCTGCGCGTTCCGTTGATCGACGGGCAGGGCAATTTCGGCTCCATCGACGGCGATCCGCCTGCGGCGATGCGCTACACGGAAGCGCGGCTGACCAAGGTCGCGCACGAGCTTTTGGAGGATATCGACAAGGATACCGTCGATTTCCAGGACACTTACGACGCGTCGGGCAGCGAACCGAAGGTTCTGCCGGCACGGTTTCCCAACCTTTTGGTCAACGGCTCGGGCGGCATCGCCGTCGGCATGGCGACCAACATTCCACCGCATAATCTCAGCGAAATCTGCAACGGCGCCATCGCCCTCATCGACAATCCGGCGATCGACCTGCCGGCGTTGATGGAGATCATTCCGGGACCGGATTTCCCCACCGGCGGCATCGTGCTTGGCCGTTCGGGCATCTACAACGCCTATTCGACCGGCCGTGGCTCCATCGTCATGCGCGGCAAGGTCAACATCGAACAGCGCGGCAACGACCGCGAGTCGATCATCATCACCGAGGTTCCCTACCAGGTGAACAAGTCGTCGATGATCGAGAAGATGGCTGAACTGGTGCGCGACAAGCGCATCGAGGGCATTTCCGATATCCGCGACGAGAGCGACCGCCAGGGCTACCGCGTCGTCATCGAGTTGAAGCGCGACGCCGTTGCCGACGTCATCCTCAACCAGCTCTACCGCTTCACGCCGCTGCAGACCTCCTTCGGCGCCAATATGGTGGCACTGAACGGCGGCAAGCCGGAAGTGATGAACCTGACCGATATGCTGAAGGCGTTCGTCGCCTTCCGTGAGGAGGTGATCACAAGGCGGACGAAATTCCTGCTGCGCAAGGCGCGCGACCGCGCCCATGTGCTGGTCGGTCTCGCCATCGCAGTCGCCAACATCGACGAGATCATCAAGCTGATCCGCACCGCGCCGGATCCGCAGACGGCGCGTGAGCAGTTGATGGAGCGGCGCTGGCCCTCTGGCGACGTGGAATCGCTGATCCTCCTGATCGATGACCCGCGTCACCGGATCAACGAAGACGGCACCTACAATCTGTCAGAGGAACAGGCGCGCGCCATCCTCGAACTGCGCCTGCAGCGCCTGACCGCGCTCGGCCGCGACGAGATCGCCGACGAGTTGAACACGATCGGCGCCGAAATCATCGATTACCTGGACATTTTGTCGTCCCGCGCGCGCGTCCAGCAGATCGTCAAGGACGAGCTTGCCGCCGTGCGCGACGAGTTCGGCACGCCGCGCCGCACCGAACTCACCGACGGCGGTTCGGACATGGAAGACGAGGACCTGATCCAGCGCGAGGACATGGTCGTGACGGTGAGCCATTCCGGCTACATCAAGCGCGTGCCGCTGTCGCTCTACCGGGCGCAGCGTCGCGGCGGCAAGGGCCGCTCCGGCATGTCGACCAAGGAAGAGGATTTCGTCACCCGGCTGTTCGTGGCCAACACCCATACGCCGGTGCTGTTCTTCTCCTCGCGCGGCATCGTCTACAAGGAAAAGGTCTGGCGGCTGCCGATCGGCAATCCGCAGTCACGCGGCAAGGCGCTGATCAACATGCTGCCGCTGGAGCAGGGCGAGCGCATCACCACCATCATGCCGCTGCCGGAGGACGAGGCCAGCTGGGGCGAACTTTACGTGATGTTCGCCACCACGCGCGGCACCGTGCGCCGCAACGATCTATCCGACTTCGTCCAGGTCAACCGCAACGGCAAGATCGCCATGAAGCTGGAGGAAGAAGGCGACGAGATCCTCGGCGTCGAGACCTGCACCGACAAGGACGACGTGCTGCTGACCGCCAGTTCCGGCCAGTGCATACGCTTCTCCGTCGGCGACGTGCGCGTCTTCCAGAGCCGCAATTCGGTCGGTGTGCGCGGCATAACCATGGCCGAGACCGACCGCATCATCTCGATGTCGGTGATAGAGCATGTCGATGCTTCGCCAGCGGAACGCGCCGCTTACCTGAAGCGCGCGGCGGCGGAGCGGCGGCTTGCCACGGAAACGACCGGCGAAGAGGAAGAGATCGCGCTGACCAATGAGGAGATCGGCGAGGAGACGGAGCTTTCCGACAACCGATACGAAGAGCTCAAGGCGCACGAACAGTACGTGCTGACGGTCACCGAGTTCGGCTACGGCAAGCGTTCGTCGTCCTATGATTTCCGGCTGACTGGACGCGGCGGCAAAGGCATCCGCGCCACCGATGTGTCGAAGGCAGCCGAGATTGGCAGGCTGGTGGCGACGTTCCCGGTCGGCAATGACGACCAGATCATGCTGGTGTCGGACGGCGGCACCGTCATCCGGGTTCCGGTCAACGGCATCCGTTTCGCCAGCCGCGCCACCAAGGGCGTGACCATCTTCAACACGGCTGAAGGCGAAAAGGTGGTTTCGGTCGAGCGGATCTCGGAACCGCAAGCGGACGAAGAAAGCGATGAGACGGCGATTGAGACGGTCGAGGGCGGTGCTGATGCCGCTCCGGCGCCTGACGCCGGTCCGGAGGGTGCGGACTAAGTCCGGAACCCAGGTTTTGACATAGCAACGCCGGCCAGGTGGCCGGCGCGGCAGCAAGTTCAGGCTTTATCAGTAGTGACGATATGGCTTGCGCGGGCCGAAGCCTTCGAAGCGCTTGGTGTTTGCCTTGACGCGGATGCGTTGCGCCTCCTGATGCAGCCCAAATACGGTGGCGATGAGCATGGCGACGGTCATTGCGGTGGCGAGCATGTAGATCAGCATGTGCGTGTTCTCCTGCGCCTAACAACGGATAGATGGGATTTTGGTTTCATCTTATTAAGGTGCAACCTAGTGAACGCTGCGTGAAGGCTTCGTGATCAGCGTGTTCATCTGTCGTTCATGTGCCGGAAAAGGTTCACGGCCGGCGCGCCGATCGGATTTGCCTTTGCGAGAGAGGCTCGCTAGAAGCACCTGCCATGACTGAACGCATTGCCCTCTATGCCGGCTCCTTCGACCCGCTGACCAACGGCCATCTCGATGTGCTGAAGGCCTCGCTGGCCGTGGCGGATATCGTTTATGCGGCGATCGGCATCCATCCAGGCAAGCAACCGCTGTTTTCCTTCGAGGAGCGGGTGAAGCTGATCGAGACGGCGACGAAGACGGAATTCGGCAGCGACGGTGCCCGCATCAAGGTCGTCGCCTTCGACGGGCTGGTCATCGACGCCGCCAGGAAGCAGGGCGCCTCGATCATGATCCGCGGCCTGCGCGACGGCACCGACCTCGACTATGAGATGCAGATGGCCGGCATGAACGAGACCATGGCGCCTCAACTGCAGACGGTTTTTCTGCCCGCCAGTCCTTCGGTACGCACCATTACCGCCACACTTGTTCGCCAGATTGCCTCGATGGGCGGCGACATTCGCCCCTTCGTGCCGGCGGCGGTTGCCGGTGCGCTCACAGCCAAGTTCAAGAAGTAAGTTTTCGGAGAAAACCATGCAGCTGAAAAAGCTAGCCTCGTTCCTTGTCGTGCTCGCCGGTCTTGTGGCCGCGTCGGTCTCGGCTTTCGCCGCCGACCCGGAAAACACAATGATCATCACGCTGAAGGACGGCGACGTCACCATTGCGCTGAGGCCCGATCTGGCGCCAAAGCATGTCGAGCAGATCAAGAAGCTGGTGCGCCAAGGCGCCTATGACAACGTCGCCTTCCACCGCGTCATCGACGGCTTCATGGCGCAGACCGGCGACGTCAAGTTCGGCAATATGAAAAAGGGTTTCAGCGCCGAGGCCGCCGGCACCGGCGGTTCCGACCTGCCCGACCTGCCGGCCGAATTCTCACAGACCGAACATTATAAGCGCGGCGTGGTCGGTATGGCCCGCTCGCAGGACCCAAATTCGGCCAATTCGCAGTTCTTCATCATGTTCGCTCCGGCACCGCCCCTCGATGGCCAGTACACGATCGTCGGCAATGTCGTCAGCGGCATGGAACTGGTGGACCAAATCAAGAAGGGCGACCAGGCGGACAACGGCACGGTCACCGATCCCGACCGGATGATTAAGGTGCGCATCGCCGCCGACAAGTAAATTGTCGAATAACTCTGTTTTCTCAAAAGGATATCTGACATGGCCGAAATCAAGGATCGCGAGAACGCGCTCATCATGGAAACGACCAAGGGCAAGGTCGTCATCGAACTTTTCCCCGACCTGGCGCCCGGCCATGTCGCCCGCATCAAGGAACTGGCCAGGGAAGGCGCCTATGACGGCGTGGTCTTCCACCGCGTCATCGAGGGTTTCATGGCGCAGACCGGCGACGTCAAGTTCGGCAATTCGAGCAAGCCTTCCTTCGCGCCGTCCCGCGCGGGCATGGGCGGCTCTGAAAAGCCGGATTTGAAGGCTGAATTCTCCAACGCCAACCATGCTCGCGGCACCTGCTCGATGGCCCGCTCGCAGAACCCGAACTCGGCCAATTCGCAGTTCTTCATCTGCTTCGACGATGCCGCCTTCCTCAACCGCCAGTACACGGTCTGGGGCCAGGTCATCGAAGGCATGGACAATGTCGACAAGATCAAGCGCGGCGAGCCGGTGCAGGATCCCGACAAGATCGTGTCGCTGAAGGTCGCGGCCGACGTCAAGTAAGGGCAAACGACAATGATGGGCGTCGTCTGGTCGCTTCTCGGCATCCTGTCCGGCGCCTTCATTGCCATTCAGGCGCCGATCAATTCGCAGCTGGCACGCGGCTTGGGCCTCCCGGTCGCGGCGGCTGCGTTTTCGTTCCTGTCGGGCGCGATCGTGCTCGGTATCATCTCCGTCACGGTGGTGAAGCTGCAAGGCATCTCGCTCGACTGGAAGGCGCCGGCGCCCTGGCTATTCGTGGCCGGCGGCATGCTGGGTGGTTTCTATGTCACGCTGTCGACGATTCTCACGCCACGCATAGGTGCTGCCGCGCTGATGGCGTTTCTGGTCGCCGGCCAGTTGCTGGCCGGCATGCTCATCGACCGCGTCGGCTTCCTCGGCGTCGCGGTGCGTGAAATCTCGCTCGGCCGCGTTGCCGGCGCGGTGCTGCTCTTGGCCGGAGCGCTGCTCGTCCGGCTCTACTGATGCGCGTCGATCTCTTTGACTTCGACTTGCCGGAGGAGCGCATCGCGCTCCGCCCGGCGCAGCCGCGTGACAGCGCCAAGATGCTTCTGGTCAAATCAGGCGAAGGGCTCGAGGACTGGACGGTTGGCGACCTGCCGTCCTTGCTCAGGGCCGGCGACGTGCTGGTGTTCAACGACACCAAGGTCATTCCAGCGCAGCTCAAAGGCATAAGGCGGCGGGGCGAAGCGACGGCGCAGGTCGAAGCCACGCTGCATATGCGCATGGCGCCGGACCGCTGGCTGGCCTTCATGCGGCCGGGCAAGCGCATAGCCGCCGGCGACCGCATCCATTTCGGCCATGACGGCAATTCCTGTTTGCTCGGTCAGCTCGACGCCACGGTGATCGAGAAAGGCGAGGGCGGCGAAGCGCTGCTTGGCTTCGATCTGTCGGGGCCGTTCCTCGACGAGGCGCTGCACGCGGTCGGCCACATTCCGCTGCCGCCCTACATCGCCTCGAAACGCGACGACGACGAACGCGACCGGGCCGACTACCAGACCATCTATGCAAGCGAGGAAGGCGCCGTCGCGGCACCAACCGCGGGCCTGCATTTCACGCCGGAGCTTTTTGCAGCGCTTGACGCCAAGGGCATCGAACGCCGCTTCGTCACCTTGCATGTCGGCGCCGGTACGTTCCTGCCGGTGAAGGCGGACGACACCGCCGACCACAAGATGCATGCCGAGACCGGTTCGGTCAGCGAAGCCACTGCGGACGTCCTGAATGCCGCAAGAGCAAGGGGCGGGCGCATCGTTGCCGTCGGCACGACCTCGCTGCGTCTGCTGGAGAGTGCGGCGCGTGAGGACGGTACTCTGGCTGTGTGGTCCGGTCCGACCGATATCTTCATCACGCCCGGCTACCGTTTTCGCACCGCCGACGTGCTGATGACCAATTTCCATCTGCCGCGCTCGACGCTGTTCATGCTGGTCTCGGCCTTCAGCGGCCTCGACACGATGCGTGCGGCCTATGCCCATGCCATCGAGAACCGTTACAGGTTCTATTCCTATGGCGACGCAAGCCTGCTTTTCCGAGCGGAGACGAGCGACCGCCAGTCGCTCGACAATCAGGCGCCGGACGCCCCGATCCACGACAAGGAATTCAATGGCTAAGCCGTTCAGCTTCAAGGTTCTGGCAACCGACGGCAAGGCGCGGCGCGGCGTGATCGACATGCCACGCGGCGAAATCCGCACGCCGGCCTTCATGCCGGTCGGCACCGGCGGCACCGTCAAGGCGATGTATATGGACCAGGTGCGCGGTGTCGGCGCCGACATCATCCTGGGCAACACCTATCATCTGATGCTGCGTCCGGGCGCCGAGCGTGTGGCGCGGCTCGGCGGTTTGCATGAATTCGCTCGCTGGCCGCATCCGATCCTAACCGACAGCGGCGGTTTCCAGGTGATGTCGCTGTCGAAGCTGAGAAAGCTGACCGAAAAGGGCGTCACCTTCCGCTCGCATATCGATGGCGCCGCCTACGAGATGTCGCCGGAACGTTCGATAGAGATCCAGGGATTGCTCGATTCCGATATCCAGATGCAGCTTGACGAATGCACGGCGCTGCCGGCCGAGATGAAGGAGATCGAGCGCGCCATGGAGATGTCGCTGCGTTGGGCCGAGCGCTGCAAGACGGCGTTCGGCGATCAGCCGGGCAAGGCGATGTTCGGCATCGTGCAAGGCGGCGACAACGCGGCGCTGCGGGAGCGCTCGGCGCAGGCGCTGAGCGCGATGGAGCTGAAGGGCTATGCGGTCGGCGGCCTGGCCGTCGGCGAACCGCAAGCGGTGATGCTCGAGATGCTCGACATCACCTGCCCGGAACTGCCAGCGGACAAGCCGCGCTATCTGATGGGTGTCGGCACGCCCGACGATATCCTGAAATCGGTGGCGCGCGGCATCGACATGTTCGACTGCGTGATGCCGACACGGGCCGGCCGCCACGGCCTTGCCTATACAAGGCGCGGCAAGGTCAATCTGCGCAACGCCCGCCATGCCGACGATCCACGGCCGCTCGACGAGGAAAGCGACTGCGCGGCCGCCCGGGACTACTCACGCGCCTATCTGCATCATCTGGTGCGCTCTCAAGAAGCGCTCGGCGCAATGCTTTTGACGTGGAACAACCTGTCCTACTACCAGAAACTGATGCAGGACATCCGCGCTGCGATCGAGGCCGGCACCTTCGAGGCGCGCGGCGCGGAAATCACCGAGGGCTGGGCGAGGGGCGATATCCCGTTGCTGTGAGGCCTCAAGTGCTGAGCGAATTCGAAGCGCGCAGGCTGCAGCCGGTGATCTGGAACGTACCGTCGGGCTGTTGCTGCAACGTGTAGACCGCCTCGTAATCCTTGCCGTCGGGGCCGACGATCAGCACCTGCTGGACGATCGAACCCGGAGCGGTCTCCTCGACCTTGCCGAAGGAATAGGTCCGCGGCTTGCGCACCGGCGGATAGCCGTTGGTCACCATGTTCATGAAGGCATCGACGGTCGGGAAGATCCGCTTCACATTCGGGGCGGCGAAGCTGTAGGCGGTGGCGCCGTCATTGGCGATGAGGGCCTTTAGCTGACTGTCGATGACGGACTGGCCCGCCTTGATCTCGGCATCGCCGGCCAATACCGACGACGCGAAGAGGAATGGAGCGACTGCGATTGCGAAAAAGGCGCGGCGCATGGCCTGTCTCCGTTATCCCGCGAAATATCTTCCCTCGAAATGCTGCTGTCCGAAGACACATCATAACATACGCTTGGCAGCGCATCGCGGTTTCAGCGATTGCGAATATTCACTGGCGATCGGTGACAAGTTCCACGCCAGTGGCGGAGTTGCAGCAGGCGGTAGCCTAGGCCCGAGCCGGCTGAGCATTCATTCCAGCGCTTGAAAGCCCGCCTCCAGTCTGCCAGAAGGGCCGCTGGACTTGGACGTTTAGCGGGACGAAGCCATGAAGGCGTTTTTCGTGCAGATCAAATGCGAGCTCGGCAAATCCTATGAGGTTGCCAGCGCGCTTGCCGATGCCGAGATCGCCTCGGAAATCTACTCCACCGCCGGCAATTACGATCTGCTCGCCAAATTCTACGTCGACGACGAGGAAGACGTCGGCCATTTCGTCAATGAGAAGGTGCAGATTCTCCCCGGCATCAAGGACACGTTCACCGTCGTCACGTTTCGCGCTTTCTAGCCTGGAAACGCATTTGCCCGGGCACGAGGCAAAGGCTGATCAAGGTCATATTTCACCTGCCTCAATTTTAGGCAGGCGCAACATACTGATCGCCCGTATCTCCCAAATCACCGATTGCGCTTGATTTTCTCCGGCGACGTCAGTGAAATGGCGTCACAGGGGAGTATGCGATTGGCAGCGTTCGATGAAATGCTTCCGGAAGTCTCCGGATTGAGAAGACCGTATTCGGCTTATGATCGCTGGCTGAAGGAGCAGGATCCGGCCAGGCTGACCGAGAAGATGCAGGACGCCGAACGCGTCTTCCGCAAGACTGGCATCACCTTCGCCGTCTATGGCGAGCAGGAAGCTTCCGAGCGGCTGATCCCGTTCGATATCGTTCCACGCATCATTTCAGGCAATGAATGGCGGCGCCTCACGCAGGGCATCGAGCAGCGCGTGCAGGCGCTAAACGCCTTCCTCGACGACATCTACCACCGCCAGGAAATCCTGCGCGCAGGGCGCGTCCCCAGGGAATTGATCGCCAGGAACGAGGCCTTCCTGCCGGAGATGATCGGGGTCAGGCCGCCGGCCGGCGTCTACACCCACATCATCGGCGTCGACATCGTCCGCATCTCGGAGGACGAATTCTACGTGCTGGAGGATAATGCGCGCACACCGTCGGGCGTCTCCTACATGCTGGAGAACCGCGAGACGATGATGCAGCTGTTCCCCGAGCTGTTCCAGAAGATCAAGGTACGGCCGGTGGAAAACTACCCGCAGCTTCTGCGCCAGTCGCTGGCGGCGGTGCGGCCGCAAAGCACCAAGGGCGCGCCGACCATTGCGGTGCTGACGCCCGGCAGCTTCAACTCCGCCTATTTCGAACACGCCTTCCTCGCCGACCAGATGGGCGTGCAGCTGGTCGAAGGCCAGGATCTGCGCGTCGTCGACGGCCATGTCGCGATGCGCACGACCGAAGGCTACAAGCAGATCGATGTGCTCTACCGACGCGTGGACGATTCCTTCCTCGATCCGCTGACCTTCCGACCGGATTCGGCGCTTGGCATACCCGGTATCATGGATGTCTATCGGGCCGGCAACATCACCATCGCCAATGCGCCGGGCACCGGCATCGCCGACGACAAGGCGATCTATTCCTACATGCCCGAGATCATCGAATTCTACACCGGCCGCAAGGCGATCCTGGGCAACATCCCAACCTGGCGCTGCTCGGAGCCCGACAGCCTGAAATACGTGCTCGAGCACATCGACGAGCTGGTGATCAAGGAAGTCCATGGTTCCGGCGGCTACGGCATGCTGGTCGGGCCGGCTGCGACCAAGAAGGAATGCGAGACCTTTGCCAAGAAACTCCAGGCAAAACCTTCGAATTACATCGCCCAGCCGACGCTGGCGCTGTCGACATGCCCGATCCTGACGGAAAAGGGGCTGGCGCCGCGCCATGTCGATCTCAGGCCTTATGTGCTGGTCTCCGACCGCATCCAGATCGTGCCGGGCGGCCTCACGCGTGTCGCGCTGAAGGAAGGCTCGCTGGTCGTGAATTCCTCGCAAGGCGGCGGGACGAAAGATACTTGGGTGCTGGATGATTAAAGCGAATAGCGAATAGTGAGTAGCGAATAGGGGAAGGAGGGCAGCAAGACGGCGATCAATTCTTACAGGGACCTAATTGTTTGGAAGGCCGTCGAGTTGGCGGTGGATTGCTATTCGGTAACCAAAGCCTTTCCAAGCAGCGAAATCTACGGGATGACCTCTCAGATGCGGCCGTCTTCCGTATCAATTGCAGCAAACATCGCCGAAGGGCATGGGCGGGAGAGTACGGGATCATTCATCCAATTTCTGCGCATGGCGCAGGGATCTCTCAAAGAGTTGGAAACACACCTGATCTTGTCTGAAAAAGTAGGGTTGATGGTTGAAGCAGAGGTGGTGCGTTTGCTTAGCAAGGCCGATGAGATCGGGAAAATGCTACGTTCCATGATCAGGAGTTTGCAACAAAAATCATGAAGCTGATTTTCCCCTATTCGCTACTCACTATTCGCTATTCGCTCGAAATCGGGGCACGATGATGCTTTTAGGCCGCACCGCCAACGGGCTCTATTGGATGAATCGCTATATCGAGCGGGCGGAGAACATGGCGCGCTTGGTCGATGCCGGTTTGCGCATGGCGCTGACTCGTACCCAGAGTGCCTCGGAAGAGTGGAATTCGGTGCTGCTCAGCGCCGGTTCCGACGTCACCTTCAGCCAGAAATATTCTGACTATACCGCGGCTAACGTCGCCGACTTCCTGTTGCGCGACACGTCGAACCCGTCGAGCACGATGGCGTCGATCGAGACGGCCCGCAACAATGCCCGCATGGTGCGTACCGCGCTGACGCGCGAAACCTGGGAAAGCATCAACGAAGCCTGGATGTCGCTGAAGCGGATGCTGGCCAAGCCGATCGACGAGCGCGACCTGCCCAGCGTGCTCGACGCCATCAAGCGCGAGACGGCGCTGATCCGCGGCTCGTTCTACGGCACCATGCTGCGCAACGAAATCTTCGACTTCTCGCAGCTCGGCACCTATGTCGAGCGCGCGGACAACACGGCGCGCATCCTCGACGTGAAATATTATGTGCTGCTGCCGTCGATCTCCTGGGTCGGCTCGACGCTCGACAATTATCAGTGGGAATCGATCCTGCGTTCGGTCTCGGCGCATCGCTCCTACCGTTGGGTCTACGACGCCGATTACAAGCCGACCAACATTGCCGACTATCTGATCCTCAATGTCCGCATGCCGCGTTCGCTGATGTTCTGCTATCGCTTCCTGTCGGAGCACCTGAAATTCCTCGGCGACGATTACGGCGAACGCCATGCCTGCCACGCAACGGCCGAGAAGACGCAGACAATGCTGAGAGCCGGGTCGATCAAGGGCATATTCGACGCCGGGCTGCATGAGTTCCTGGCGAATTTCATTCGCGACAACACCAAGCTGGGCGAAGAGATCGCACAAGATTACCGGTTCAATTGAGCATGGTCCCGAAAGGTGGGAGCCGGTTTTCTCAGACAAATGAAACCGTTTGTCCGGAGATCGTGCTCACAAACGGAATAGAAGCATGCGGCTGAAGATCACCCATCGGACCGAATACCGCTACGACGCGCCGGTGCACTATCTGTTGCAGCGGCTGCGGCTGCTTCCGGTCAGCGGGTCGACGCAGACCGTTCTGTCCTGGGCCTTGACCATCGAAGGCGCGCGCGAAGAAGTTCGCTTTGTCGACCATTTCGGCAATGACACAAGGCTGCTAAGCGTCGAGGGCGAGCGCGACTTCATCACGGTGGAAGCATCAGGCGAAGTGGTGACACGCGACACCGCGGGTGTCTCGGGGCCGCACCAGGGCTTTACGCCGCTCTGGCTGTACAGCCATGAGACACCATTGACGGTGATCGGCAGCGGTATCCGCGAACTCGCCGCATCGGTCGGCAAGGGCAGCGACATCGAAAGGCTGCACCGGCTGATGGCTGTCATCGGCGAGCGCGTTGTCTACACGCCCGGCACCACCAATGCGACGACGCCGGCGGAGGAAGCCTTGGCGCTCAAAACCGGGGTCTGCCAGGATCATACCCATATCTTTGCCGCCGCCGCCCGCGCCATGGGTTTTCCGGCCCGCTATGTCAGCGGCTATCTGATGCTGGATGCCACGGTCGAGCAGGCGGCCAGCCATGCCTGGGCCGAAGCGCATGTTTCGGGTCTCGGCTGGGTTGCCTTCGATGCCGCCAATGGCATCTCGCCCGACGAGCGCTATGTAAAGGTGGCGACGGGCCGCGACTACCGCGACGCGACGCCGGTGTCGGGAATTCGGCTGGGACAGGCGGAAGAACAGCTTGCGGTCACCGTCACGGTGGAGCAGTAATCCTCGCAAGATTGCTGCCGAGCGATTCATCGTTTCAAGGAAACGCCGAACCGCTCTATCCCCTTGTTTTAACGCAATTCCGGACGGAAAACCGCTTCACACTTTTCCTGGAATTGCTCTAGAAGAGATTCCATGACCTATTGCGTTGGCCTGAAGATCGACCGCGGGCTCGTGTTCATGTCGGACACGCGCACCAATGCAGGCATGGATTCCATCTCCACCTTTCGCAAGATGCACGTCTGGGAAGAGCCGGGCGAGCGCGTCATCGTTTTGATGTCGGCGGGCAATCTGGCGACGACACAGGCCGTGGTCAGCCTGCTTGACGAGCGCACCAAGGCGATCTCCGAACGACATTCCACGCTGCTCGAAACGCCGTCGATGTACCAAACGGTCCGCATTGTTGGCGACACGGTCAAGGAGGTCATCGCCAATTCGTCACCCGCTGGCGAGAAGGCGGATTCCTATTTCAATGCGTCCTTCATCCTCGGCGGTCAGATCAAGGGCAGCGAGCCGCGCCTGTTCATGATCTATCCCGAAGGCAATTTCATCGAGTCGACCGACGACACGCCGTTTTTCCAGATCGGCGAGACCAAATACGGCAAGCCGATCATCATCCGCGCATACGAAAGGACGATGAGCCTAGCCGAGACGGTGAAGCTGCTTTTGGTGTCCTTCGATTCGACGCTGAAGTCGAATCTGTCCGTCGGCTTGCCGCTCGACCTGCTCTTCCTGGAGAAAGACGCCTTCAAGGTCGGATTGAAGAAGCGGATCGGCCAGGATGACCAATATTACCGCACGATCTCCGACGGCTGGTCGAATGCGCTGAAGACGGCCTTTGCCAGCCTGCCGGATTTCCCTGGCTGAGGCGCGCCCGCCATTCGCTGGCGGTTGCATATATTTCACGCGTTAATTAATAAGAAAGCCAGCCGCGATGGATGGCGGCGATGGATCATGTCGGGAGAACAGGATGAACAACGATGATTTTCGGCAATGGTCGCGGCGCGCCGCCGACTGGGGTGCTGACTATCGCAACACGCTGCGCGACCGCCCCGTGCGGCCGCTGGTCGAGCCTGGCGACATTTTCCGAGGCATTGAGGTTTCGCCGCCCGAAAACGCCGAACCGATGGACCGGATCTTCGCCGACTTCGAAGAGAAGATACTGCCGGGAATGACGCATTGGCAGCATCCGCGCTTCTTCGCCTATTTCCCGGCCAATGCGGCGCCGGTCTCGGTGGTGGCGGAATATCTGGTTTCGGCGATGGCCGCGCAATGCATGCTGTGGCAGACGTCACCGGCAGCGACCGAACTCGAAACGCGCACCGTCGACTGGATGCGCCAGGCGCTCGGCCTGCCGGAAGGTTTCTCGGGCGTAATCCAGGATTCGGCCTCATCGGCGACACTGGCTGCGGTGCTGACCATGCGCGAACGGGCGCTCGACTGGCAAGGCAACAAACAGGGCCTGGCAGGGCAGGCGCGGCTGCGCATCTACTCCTCCGACCAGGTGCACACTTCGATCGACCGGGCGATCTGGGTGTCTGGCATCGGCGAGGACAATCTCGTGCGCATTCCCGTCGGCGGCCGCTTTCGCGCCATGGATACAGCAGCGCTCGAGGCGGCAATCATCGCTGACCGGGAAGCGGGTATGCTGCCGGCGGGCATCATCGCTTGCGTCGGCGGCACCAGCACTGGCGGTACCGACGACATCGCGGCGGTGGCAGAGGTGGCGCGGCGGCATGGGCTTTATCTCCATGTCGATGCCGCCTGGGCCGGATCGGCGATGATCTGTCCGGAGTACCGGCATTTCTGGACCGGTGTCGAAGGCGCCGATTCGATCGTCTTCAATCCGCACAAATGGCTGGGCGCCCAGTTCGACTGCTCGATCCAGTTCCTGCGCGACCCCGAAAGCCATGTGAGGACGCTGGCCATCAAGCCGGATTATCTGAAGACGCACGGTCACGACGGCATCATCAACTATTCCGAATGGTCGGTGCCGCTCGGCAGGCGCTTCCGCGCGCTGAAATTGTGGTTCTTGCTGCGTGCCCATGGCCTGGAAAGCCTGCGCACAATGATCCGCAATCATGTCGCGTGGAGCGAAGGGCTGGCGGCGCGGCTGGCAAGGGAGCCGAATTTCGAGATCGTCAGCGAGCCGATGCTGTCGCTCTTCTCGTTCCGGCACAAGGCTGCAGCTGGCACTGATGCGGACGATCACAATCTGCAGCTGGTCAATGCGATCAACGACGATGGCCGCATCTACCTGACGCAGACGAAAGTCGATGGACTGATAGCAATCCGCTTCCAGGTCGGCCAGTTCGAGGCGACCGCCGCCGATGTTGATACGGCCTTCATCGTCATCACGGAAATCGCGCGCGCAATGGATTGATCGGGCACAATCTGGTTTGCGTTCGTATTCACCTTGGCAATCACATGCATTTCATTAGCCGGCTCATGCCTTTTCATCGGTTTCGTTTTCGACTATAGACAAGAAAAACGAAAACGGGAGGTTGCCTATGTATCTGTCGCCGCGCCATGCCGAGATTATCCAGATGGCCAAGGATCATGGCCGCGTGCTGGTCGATGATCTGGCCACCCACTTCAATGTGACGCCGCAGACCATACGCAAGGACCTCAACGATTTGTGCGACCAGCGGCTGCTCTCGCGCATCCATGGCGGCGCGCTGTATCCCTCCGGCATCGAGAACATGGAATATGAGGCGAGACGCAAGATCGCCGCCGACGAGAAGGAGGCGATCGGCCGTGCGGCCGCCAGGCTGATCCCCGACAATGCCTCGCTGTTCATCAACATCGGCACCACGACCGAGTCGGTCAGCAAGGCGTTGCTCGATCACAACGGTCTCATGGTCATCACCAATAACATCAATGTTGCCAATAGGATGCGGATATATCCCTCGATCGAGGTGGTGATCGCCGGCGGGGTTGTGCGCGGTTCCGATGGCGGTGTGGTCGGCGAAGCGGCGGTCGACTTCATCAGGCAGTTCAAGGTCGACTATGCGGTGATCGGTGCATCCGCCATCGACCATGACGGCGCCTTGCTCGATTTCGATTTTCGCGAGGTCAAGGTGGCGCAGGCGATCATCGCCAATGCAAGGCATGTCATCCTGGTTTCCGACCAGACCAAATTCGAGCGAACCGCACCGGTGCGCATCGGCCATCTGTCGCAGGTCAACACCTTCATCACCGATCGTTGCGACATCCCGTCAGTGCGCAAGATCTGCCAGGAGGCCGAGGTTCAGTTGATCGAGACGTCGCTCGCCTAGGCGGTTTCTGCCCGATATCACGCGCTCGTGATATTTCGTTTGACATTCGTTATCATTTCGAAATAATTCCGAGACGGTTTCGTAAAAGCCCAAAAATGGTGCAATGCGAAATCGTTGGAGGAATTGTGGACGCATCTCCGATCCGTGACATTTTCGTCATAGGTGGCGGCATCAATGGCTGCGGCATTGCCCGTGACGCCGTCGGTCGTGGCTTTTCCGTGTTTCTCGCCGAGATGAACGACCTAGCCAGCGGAACCTCCTCGGGTTCGACCAAATTGATCCATGGCGGCCTGCGCTACCTCGAATTCTACGAATTCCGCCTGGTGCGTGAGGCGCTGATGGAGCGCGAGGTTTTGTGGAAGAACGCGCCGCACATCATCTGGCCGATGCGGTTCGTGCTGCCCTATGCCAAAGGCCTGCGTCCGGCCTGGCTGATCAGGCTCGGTCTTTTCCTCTACGATCACATTGGCGGGCGCAAATTGCTGCCCGCGACCCGGACGCTGGACATGGCCAGGGATCCGGCCGGCAAGCCTTTGAAGCCGCTGTTCAAGAAGGCCTTCGAATATTCGGATGGCTGGGTCAATGATGCACGGTTGGTGGCGCTGAACGCGCGTGATGCCGCCGACCGCGGCGCCACGGTCCGCACCCGCACGAAGGTGACCGGCGCGCGCCGCGAAAACGGCCTGTGGGCAATCCAGATCGAGGACCTGCAGACCGGCGAGACCGAGGAGATCAAGGCGCGACTGCTGGTCAATGCCGCCGGCCCCTGGGTCGATCATGTGCTGTCCGGCGTCGTGGGGCTCAACGATGTGCACAATGTCCGCCTCGTGCAGGGCAGCCACATCGTCATCGCCAGGAAGTTCGACGATCCGCGCGCCTATTTCTTCCAGAACAAGGATGGCCGCATCATCTTCGCCATTCCCTATGAGGAAGAGTTCACACTGATCGGCACCACCGACCAGGATTATCCCGGCGATCCGCATGACGTGAAGATCAGCGACACCGAGATCGATTACCTCTGCGCCGCGGCAAGCGAATATTTCGCCCAACCCGTCAAGCGCTCGGACATCGTCTGGACCTATTCGGCCGTCCGCCCGCTCTATGATGACGGCGCCTCCAAGGCGCAGGAAGCGACGCGGGACTATGTGCTCAAGGCCGATGGCGGCGAGGGCGCTGCCCCAATCGTCAATGCCTTCGGCGGCAAGATCACCACGTATCGCCGGCTGTCGGAATCGATGCTGGAAAAGATCGAGGGTTTTCTCGGCAAGCGCGGCAAGCCGTGGACGGCAAACGCGCCGCTGCCGGGCGGCGATTTCCCGGCCACCGGTTTCGATGCCGAAGTGGCGAAATTGAAATCCGCTTATCCATTCCTCGACGCGCGCCTGGCTCGCCGGCTGACCCGGCTCTATGGCACCCGCGCAAGGATGCTGTTGGGGCTGGCCAAATCGAACGTCGATCTCGGCCGCAACTTCGGCGCCGATCTCTACGAGGCCGAGGTGCGCTATCTCGTTCAAAACGAATGGGCGGTCACATCGGAAGATGTATTGTGGCGCCGGACCAAGCGCGGTCTGCATCTCGGCCGCGAGCAGGTGGCGGCGCTCGATGAGTTCATGCGCGGCATAAGCCGGCGCCATGTCGCGGCTGCCGAATGAAGAGGGGTTTGAGCTGATGCGGAAGGCCTGGGAGGAGGCGTCATGCTGGAACTGAGAAACGTGACCAAGGCGGTCGGCGCGGCCGAGCATATAAGCGACGTGTCGCTGACGCTCCAGCACGGCTCGCTCAACGTCCTGCTCGGACCTACGCTCTCCGGCAAGACCAGCTTGATGCGGCTGATGGCCGGCCTGGACGTGCCGACCTCCGGTTCGATCTGGTTCGACGGCCAGAATGTCACCGGCGTGCCGGTGCAGAAGCGCAAGATCGCCATGGTCTACCAGCAGTTCATCAATTATCCGGCGATGACCGTCTATGAGAACATCGCTTCGCCGCTCCGGGTGGCCGGCATCGAGCAGGCCAGGATCGACAGCCAGGTGCGTGAAGCCGCCGCTCTTCTCAAGCTGACGCCCTATCTCGACCGCACGCCCCTCAGCCTGTCCGGTGGCCAGCAGCAGCGCACCGCACTGGCGCGCGCCATCGTCAAGAACGCAAGCCTGGTGCTGCTCGATGAACCGCTCGCCAATCTCGACTACAAATTGCGCGAAGAACTGCGCGCCGAATTGCCCAGGATCTTCGCCGCCGCCGGCACCATCTTCGTCTACGCCACGACCGAGCCGCACGAGGCGCTGCTGCTCGGCGGCAACACGGCGACGCTTTCTGAAGGGCGGATCACTCAGTTCGGACCGACCATCGAGGTGTTCCGCAAGCCGGTAGATCTGGTGACAGCCAGGACGTTTTCCGATCCACCGCTCAACACCATCGTGCTCGCCAAGAAGGGTCGGGACTTCCTGCTCGAGGGCGGCGTGAACCTGCCGGTGCCGGCCGAGCTCTCCGGCATTGCCGATGCCATGTACACGATCGGTTTTCAGCCGCACCACCTGTCGCTCGAGCGGCCCAATGCGGCGGCGGTGCCGGTGCGTGCCAAGGTGACGATCACCGAGATCACCGGATCGGAGAGCTTCATCCATCTCGATTTCGCCGATGCGCGCTGGGTCATGCTGACCCATGGTATCAGGCATTTCGAGCCGGACGAGGTGGTCGAGGTGTTCATCGATCCGCGCCACATCATGGTTTTCGACGAGCACGGCAGCGCCGTGACTGCGCCGAAGCTGGCGGCTTGAGGGCAAAGAGATGGCACGCATCGACGTCAACCATGTCAGGCATTCCTACCTGCCGAACCCGCAGAAGGATGCCGATTTCGCGCTACGGGAAGTGCATCATGTCTTCGAGGACGGCGGCGCCTATGCGCTGCTCGGGCCCTCCGGTTGCGGCAAGACCACGCTGCTCAACATCATTTCGGGATTGTTGCACCCCTCGCACGGCCAGTTGCTGTTCAACGGCAAGGACGTGACCAATTTGTCGACGCAGGAGCGCAACATCGCGCAGGTGTTCCAGTTCCCGGTCATCTACGACACCATGACCGTCTACGACAATCTGGCCTTCCCGCTGCGCAACCGCGGCGTGCCGGAAGCCGATGTCGACCGCAAGGTTCGCGAGACGTTGGAGATGATCGATCTGGCGTCCTGGGCGAAGAAGAAGGCGAGGGGCCTGACCGCCGATCAGAAGCAGAAGATCTCGCTCGGCCGCGGCCTGGTGCGCTCCGACGTCAACGCCATCCTTTTCGACGAGCCGCTGACCGTCATCGATCCGCACATGAAGTGGGTGCTGCGCTCGCAGCTGAAGCAATTGCACCGCCGCTTTGGCTACACCATGGTCTATGTGACCCACGACCAGACCGAGGCGCTGACCTTCGCCGAGCAGGTCGTGGTCATGTATGATGGCTGCATCGTGCAGATCGGCACACCGGCCGAATTGTTCGAACGCCCGCGCCATACCTTCGTCGGTTATTTTATCGGCTCGCCCGGCATGAACGTCATGCCGGTGGCGATCGAGGGCAAGACGGCGACGCTCGGCTCGCAGCGCATCGAACTGCCGGGCGCACCCAAGGCAGGCACCGGCGCCGTCGAACTCGGCATCCGTCCCGAATATGTCCGGCTCGGCCGCGAAGGCATGGCCGTGCAGGTCAGCAAGGTCGAGGATCTCGGCCGCCACAAGGTGGTGCGCGCCAAGCTCGAAGGCCGCGATATTTCTGCCGTGATCGGTGAGGACGAGACCCTGCCTGCCGATCCGAAGGTGCGGTTCGACCCGGCCGGCATCAACATCTATGCCGATTCCTGGCGTGTCGAGATGGAGGCCTAGATGGAGAAGACCTGGAACAACAAGGCCTGGTTCATGGTGCTGCCGGTCCTCCTGCTGGTGGCGTTCTCGGCGGTGATCCCGCTGATGACGGTGGTCAACTATTCGGTGCAGGACACGTTCGGAAACAACGTCTTCTTCTGGAACGGCTCGGACTGGTACACCGAAATCCTGGAGTCGGAACGCTTCTGGCTGTCGATGGTCCGCAACCTGATCTTTTCCGCAACCATCCTCGCCATCGAGATCCCGCTCGGCATCTTCATCGCTCTCAACATGCCCAAGAAAGGCTGGGGCGTGCCGGTCTGCCTGGTTCTGATGGCTCTGCCGCTGCTGATCCCGTGGAACGTCGTCGGCACGATTTGGCAGGTGTTCGGCCGCATCGACATTGGCCTGCTCGGCTATACGCTGTCGTCGCTGGGCTTCGACTACAACTACGTCAACGATCCGACCGACGCCTGGGTGACGGTCATCCTGATGGACGTCTGGCACTGGACAAGCCTCGTCGTTCTGCTTTGCTACGCCGGACTGGTCTCGATCCCCGATGCCTTCTACCAGGCGGCCAAGATCGATGGTGCATCGCGCTGGGCAGTGTTCCGCTACATCCAGCTGCCGAAGATGAACCGCGTGCTTCTGATCGCGGTGCTGCTGCGCTTCATGGACTCGTTCATGATCTACACCGAGCCGTTCGTCGTCACGGGCGGAGGCCCTGGCAATTCGACGACGTTCCTGTCGATAGACCTGGTCAAGATTGCCATCGGTCAGTTCGATCTCGGGCCGGCGGCCGCCATGTCGATCATCTACTTCCTGATCATCCTTTTGCTGTCTTGGGTGTTCTACACCGTCATGACCAATGTCGATGCGGAGCGCTGAGATGAGCGGCGCCAACGAAGGAACGACGAGGCAGGACCGGGTGCGTGAGACGGCGGTTTCGGACGGGCTCGCCAGCACATTGTCGCAGGACCAGCTTGCGCGGCTGATGCGCCGGCGCGGCGAAGAATCCCGGTTCTGGTGGTTGGTGCCGACGATCTACATCATCTTTCTGATGCTGCCGATCTACTGGCTGGTCAATATGAGCTTCAAGACCAATCAGGAGATTCTGGGCGCCTTTTCGCTGTGGCCGAAGAGCCCGACCCTGGCCAACTACATCGTGATCTTCACCGACCCGTCCTGGTACAAGGGCTATATCAATTCGATCATCTATGTCGTCATGAACATGGTGATCTCGGTTTCGGTGGCGCTGCCGGCTGCCTACGCTTTCTCGCGCTACCGGTTCCTCGGCGACAAGCACCTCTTCTTCTGGCTCTTGACCAACCGCATGGCGCCGCCGGCGGTGTTCGCGCTGCCATTCTTCCAGCTCTATTCGGCCTTCGGGCTGATCGACACGCATATCGCGGTGGCGCTGGCACACTGCCTGTTCAACGTGCCGCTGGCGGTCTGGATCCTCGAGGGTTTCATGTCCGGCGTGCCGAAGGAGATCGATGAGACCGCCTATATCGATGGCTACTCCTT
>NZ_RZTE01000005.1:120307-123215 GCF_003997415.1 Mesorhizobium sp. M7A.F.Ca.MR.245.00.0.0
CTTCCCGCGCTTCTTCCTGAAAATCTTCATGCCGCTGATCGCCAGCGGCGTCGGCGTGGCCTGCTTCTTCTGCTTCATGTTCTCATGGGTCGAGCTGCTGATCGCGCGCACCTTGACCACGACCGCCGCCAAGCCGATCGCCGCGATCATGACGCGCACGGTCTCGGCCTCCGGGCTCGACTGGGGCGTGCTCGCCGCCGCCGGCGTGCTCACCATCCTTCCAGGCGCGCTCGTGATCTGGTTCGTCCGTAATTACATCGCCAAGGGCTTCGCCCTGGGGAGGGTATGACCATGAACCTCACCTGGATGGCATGGACGCTGCCGACGGCGATCTTTTTCATCACGATCCTGGTGCTGCTCTGTGGCATGGCGGCTTGGGAATACGTCTCGCCTGGCGGCAATCCCCGGGTCGGCGTCCTGCGCTTCGAGACGACGCGCGGCGACCGCCTCTTTGTTTCGCTGCTCGGCAGCGCCTTTATCCATCTCGCTTGGCTGGGTCTTGTCGGACCCAACCTGTGGTGGGCTCTCGCTCTCTCCGTGGTCTACGCCATTGGCGTGTTCCGCTACGTATAGAGGGGGAAACTGTTGGAGCGACCGCGTGCCGACGGCCGCTCCAGATCGCACTTGAAACTTGAAAAGTGGAGGAAACGAAATGCGAAGGCAATTTTTAACATCAACGACTGCGCTTGTCCTGCTCTGGGGAGCAGGCCAGGCCTATGCCGGAATGGACGAAGCCAAGACCTTCCTCGATACCGAAATCAAGGACTTGTCGACGCTCGATCGCGCCGGCCAGGAAGCCGAGCTGCAATGGTTCATCGATGCCGCGAAGCCTTTCGCCGGCATGGACATCAAGGTGGTCTCCGAGACCATCGATACGCATAGCTATGAGTCCAAGGTTCTGGCGCCCGCCTTCACCGCGATCACCGGCATCAAGATCACTCACGACCTGATCGGCGAAGGCGACGTCGTCGAGAAGCTGCAGACGCAGATGCAGTCGGGCGAAAACATCTACGATGCCTACGTCAACGACTCCGACCTGATCGGCACGCACTGGCGCTACCAGCAGGCGCGCAGCCTGACCAAGTGGATGGCGAATGAGGGCAAGGACGTCACCAACCCCAACCTCGACCTCGCCGACTTCATCGGCACCAAGTTCACGACCGCTCCGGACGGCGACCTCTACCAGCTGCCCGACCAGCAGTTCGCGAATCTCTACTGGTTCCGCTATGACTGGTTCAACGACGAGAAGAACAAGGCCGATTTCAAGGCCAAGTACGGCTACGACCTCGGCGTTCCGGTCAACTGGTCGGCCTATGAGGACATCGCCGAGTTCTTCACCGGCCGCGAGATCGACGGCAAGAAGGTCTATGGCCACATGGACTACGGCAAGAAGGATCCGTCGCTCGGCTGGCGGTTCACCGATGCCTGGCTGTCCATGGCCGGCAATGGCGACAAGGGCCTGCCGAACGGTCTTCCGGTCGACGAATGGGGCATCAAGGTCAACGAGAAGTCGCAGCCTGTCGGCTCGTGCGTCGCGCGCGGCGGCGACACCAATGGCCCGGCTTCCGTGTATTCGATCCAGAAATACCTGGATTGGCTGAAGGCCTATGCGCCGCCGGAAGCCCAGGGCATGACGTTCGGCGAATCCGGCCCCGTCCCGTCGCAGGGCACGGTCGCGCAGCAGATGTTCACTTACACCGCCTTCACCGCCTCCTTCGTCAAGGAAGGGCTGCCGGTCGTGAACGCGGACGGCACGCCGAAATGGCGCTTTGCTCCGTCGCCGCACGGCGTCTACTGGAAGGACGGCATGAAGCTCGGCTATCAGGACGTGGGTTCATGGACGCTTCTCAAGTCCACGCCTGACGATCGCGCCAAGGCCGCCTGGCTCTATGCGCAGTTCGTCGTGTCGAAGACGGTCGATGTGAAGAAGAGCCATGTCGGCCTGACGCTCATCCGCGAGTCGACGATCCAGGACAAGAGCTTCACGGAACGCGCTCCGAAGCTCGGCGGCCTGATCGAGTTCTACCGCTCGCCGGCCCGTGTTCAGTGGTCGCCGACCGGAACGAACGTGCCGGACTATCCGAAGCTGGCACAGCTCTGGTGGCAGGCGATCGGCGATGCGTCGTCGGGTGCCAAGACGGCGCAGGAGGCGATGGACTCGCTTTGCTCCGAGCAGGAAAAGGTCATGGAACGCCTGGAAAAGGCCGGCATCCAGGGCGATATCGGCCCGAAGATGGCCGAAGAGCATGACCTCGCCTACTGGAACGCCGACGCGGTCAAGAAGGGCAATCTCGCTCCTCAGCTGAAGATCGAGAACGAGAAGGAAAAGCCGATCACCATCAATTACGACGAACTGGTGAAGAGCTGGCAGAAGTAGACGGTTCTAAGCGGGCGTCTGCGCCCGTGTGACATTGGGGGAGGCGGCATCTTGCCGTCTCCCCTGTTTGTGTAAAAGACTAAGCGGGGAGGCACAATGACCGGATATATCCTTGCCATCGACCAGGGCACGACTTCGACCCGGGCGATCCTGTTCGACGGCGAGATGAAGGTCGCCGGCAGTGGGCAAAAGGAATTCGCCCAGCACTATCCGGCCTCCGGCTGGGTCGAGCACGATCCGGAAGATATCTGGGCGAGTGTGGTGTCGACCGTGAAGGCGGCGCTGAAGCAGGCCGGCCGGAATGCTTCCGACGTAGCCGCAATCGGCATCACCAATCAGCGCGAAACCGTGGTCATCTGGGACAGGGCGACCGGCAAGCCGATCCATAATGCCATTGTCTGGCAGGACCGGCGCACCGCGCCGCTGTGCCAGAAACTCAAGAAGCAGGGGCTGGAGAAGACATTCACCAAGAAAACCGGGCTGCTGCTCGATCCCTATTTTTCCGGCACCAAGATCGCCTGGATGTTGGAC
>NZ_RZTE01000005.1:123225-128501 GCF_003997415.1 Mesorhizobium sp. M7A.F.Ca.MR.245.00.0.0
ATGTTGGACAAGGTGAAAGGCGCGAGAAAACGCGCCGAGAAGGGCGAATTGCTCGCCGGCACCATCGACAGCTTTTTGATCTGGCGGCTGACCGGCGGCAAGGTCCACGCCACGGACGCCACCAACGCCTCGCGCACACTGGTCTACAACATCGCTGAGAATGCCTGGGACGACGAGCTGCTGTCGATCCTCAACATCCCGGTAGAAATGCTTCCAGAGGTGAAGGACTGCGCCGATGACTATGGAATCACGGAGAAAAATCTCTTTGGCGCCGAGATAAGAATCCTCGGTGTCGCCGGCGACCAGCATGCGGCAACCATCGGCCAAGCCTGCTTCGAGCCAGGCATGATGAAATCGACCTACGGCACCGGCTGTTTTGCGCTCCTCAACACAGGCAGCGACCTGGTGCGTTCGAAGAACCGGCTCTTGACCACCATTGCCTACAGGCTGAACGGCAAGACGACTTACGCGCTGGAGGGCTCGATCTTCATTGCCGGAGCGGCCGTGCAATGGCTGCGCGACGGCATTAAGGTGATCGGCAAGGCCGAGCAGAGCGGCAAACTGGCTGATGAAGCCGATCCGACCCAAAACGTCTATCTGGTGCCGGCCTTCGTCGGGCTCGGCGCGCCGCATTGGGACGCCGAGGCACGCGGCGCCATTTTCGGACTGACGCGCAATTCCGGCCCGGCGGAGTTTGCCCGCGCCGCGCTTGAATCCGTGGCCTACCAGACACGCGACCTGCTCGACGCCATGCGCAAGGACTGGAAGGGGGCTTCGGCCAAGACCGTGCTGCGGGTCGATGGCGGCATGGTGGCGTCGGACTGGACCATGCAGCGTCTGGCCGACATCCTCGATGCACCGGTCGACCGCCCGACCATTCTGGAGACGACGGCGTTGGGGGCGGCCTGGCTGGCCGGCTCGAAGGCGGGCGTGTGGCCGGATGCCAAGAAGTTTGCGAAAAGCTGGGCGCTGGAGCGGCGCTTCCAGCCGGACATGGATGGCTCCGCGCGCGCAGCCAAACTCGCAGGCTGGCGCGATGCTGTGCGCAGGACGCTGAGTGTGCCATAACCGATTGTCTAATGGGGCGAGGGGAAATGAAGCCAGATTGGTATCCTGCTTGGCGCGACGAGGCTATCGAACAACTAAATGCCAAGAATGACCGCTTGGAGAGAGACTTCCAGCTCGGCCACTGGTCTCGCTACGACTATGACATCGAGACCAGAAGGCTTTTGTTTTCCAAGGGCGGAGAAATCAAAGTCACCGCAGAGGTCCAGATTGCCGGGTCCACGAGCGCTAAGTCGCAGAGTTGGCTCTGGGCCTGGGCAAATTCAAATTGGCCCGATGACGTTATGATCGACGCAAAGCGGGTTCGATCCTTCGGCGAGACAAATAGCATCGACGAACTGATCCAGTCCTACGTGACGGATGTCGATGACGACCTGGAAGTGCTTGGTTGGGAACTGAGCGCCGCGGCGGTTCGAATTTGCGACGCCCTTGGAGCATATCGCTCACCTTCGGAAGGCGATGCACGTTTTTACATCATCAAGGCCATCAGTTGGGCTGGCTGATGCCGGCTCCCATGCTTACTGAAAAGAGAAGACCCGCGACAGATTCTGGCACGGGTCTACTCGTCAGCTATTGGCACTCATTCACGAATCAGTAAGGCGAACGGCACTCCTTGCGAGGGCCGTAATTAGGCTGGAACGTGTTGTCCGAAGCACGGTAGCTGCGATAGCGGTCGTAGCACCACTGGACGTGGGCGTTGCCTCCGTAGACGCGATTGTTCTCGTTGTTGATGATGGCACCGGTGATCAGCGCGCCAGTCGCGAACGCCGCGAGCGGGAACCAATAATCGCCGTGACGACGGTAGCCGGGGCGATATTCGCGATAGCCGCGATGGCCGTTCCAATACGCGCCGCGATTGCGGGAAAAATTGCGGTCACGCGAAAAGCTGCGGTCACGCGAAAAATTGCGATTGTGGCGGTCCTTACGCCACTCCCGGTACTGGACTGTCTGCACATCCGGCACCGCGACCTGGGATTGCGGCACATAGTTCGGTTGGGCATTAACGGACACCGTCTCCGCCGCAACGAATGTGGCGGAGAGCGTGGCCGCCAGAAGGCTCGTTGTGATTCTGTTCATTGGTTTTCTCCTCGATGGTTTTGGCGGACGTCCCTGTGCCGGGAAAACGAGCGGCACATACAATTGTTCCCCAGACTGGATGCCGCTGTCGGGCAGAAATGCCAGTGTTCCCTTGGCTGTTCTCCCACCGATGGCGCGGCTGGCAAGTGTCGCGACAGGGCGAAGCCGCCCGTGTTTGCGAGCCCTCTTTTTCCGGTTGACCGGTCGAGGCACTCTCCCTATGTTCCGCGCAATTTCGAGGGCCGCCTTTCGCCCGCGGGAGCGCGTAGCTCAGCCGGTAGAGCAACTGACTTTTAATCAGTAGGTCATGGGTTCGAATCCCATCGCGCTCACCAAATCCACCCGATGAACTGTCACCCATCTCTCGGGAAGGGCACACCACAACGGGCGGGGAAGCCGTCAACGCTTCCAGAAATCGCGGTGCGGTGCGAGCAACTCGTCGGCGATTTCGGGGAAGGGGCCAAAGACCTCGATCTTTTTCTGACCGGAGTCGAGGACTGTGCGCGAAGAGAGGCTCATCGTCGGATTCTCCGCGTGATCTCCGGTGAGCGCCAGCAGCTCGGTCTCCTCGACCCCGTAAACCAGCCGCCCGATATTGGCCCAATACATCGTGCCGGCGCACATGGCGCACGGCTCGAAGGTTGAGACCAGCGTGCATTGCCACAGGAACTCCGGCTCATAGGCCGCCGCCGCGCGCCGGGCGAGCTCCGTCTCGGCATGGCGCACCGTGTCGAGATTGCCCTGCCGCATCAGCACGCGGTCGTCCGGCCCGACCAGCACGCAACCGAACGGATGGTGCCCATGCGCCGCCGTGTCGCGCGCGACGGCATCGGCGGACCGCAGGTGGGCGAGCATCTGATCGCGGGTCATGGCAAGATCCTGTCATGCCGACATCCACCGATGAGCGGCTGAGCGAGATTGGTGCCAACGGACGCGAGTGGCAAGAGCCAACTTTTGCTTGAGACCTTTGCCTCGGGATATCAGACCTTTGCCCTACAATCGCCGGCCGGTCTTGGCGTCGAACAGATGAGCACAGGCGCGGCAAAGCGGAAAGCCGGCTGAAAAGGCCATCCTCGCCGAGCTTCTCGAAGGAGTTCGGCGGCGCGAAAATGCGAACAGCGTCAGACGGAAGGCTCCCCGAACACCAGCGAAACATTCCCTCCGGCATGGCGCTCGAGGCGGCCGGCGAGGTCGAGTTCCAGCAGCACCATGAACACCTGGGCCGGGTGCAGGCGGGTGTGGCGGATGATCTCGTCGACCGCCACTGGCGTCGGGCCGAGCGCCTCGACGACGCGGGCGCGGTCGCTTTCGCCGGGCGGTGGTGTGGCCGAGAAGTCGGGCGGCTCTTCGAACGGCGGCACGTCGGGCGCCCGCATGCCGGTCAGCGGGGCGATCGCCCTGGAAATGTCGGATGCCTCGGTGACCAAGGTGGCGCCATCCTTGAGCAGGCCATTGGTGCCGGCGGCGCGTGGATCGAGCGGCGAGCCCGGCACGGCGAAGACCAGCCGGCCCATTTCGCCCGCAAGCCGGGCGCTGATCAGGGAGCCCGAGCGTTGCGCTGCCTCGACCACCACCAGCCCAAGGACCGCACCCGCGACAAGGCGGTTGCGGCGCGGGAAATCCTGGGCGCGCGGCTGCCAGCCGAACGGCATTTCCGAGATGATGGCGCCGCGCTCGGCAATCTCGTCGCACAGGCCGGCATTTTCAGGCGGGTAAGGCAGGTCGAGGCCGCCGGCCAGGACGCCGATCGTGCCGGTCGCAAGGCTGCCCTGATGCGCCGCGGTGTCGATGCCGCGCGCCAGGCCGGAGACGATTGCGTAGCCGTCGCGGCCGAGGTCGGCCGCCAGCATGCGTGCCATCTTGATGCCGGCCAGGGACGCGTTGCGTGCCCCAACGATGGCGACACCCGGCAGCCGGAAAACAGCTGCGTTGCCCTTTACCGCCAGCAGCGGCGGCGGATGGTCCATGTTGCGCAATAGGGGTGGATAGTCTGTTTCACCGATCCCGACAAAGCGGGCGCCGGCCTTTCCGGCTAATTCCAGTTCGGCCTCGGCTTCGGCAATGGAAGGGATGCGAGCGATCCGGATGGCGCCGCCTGAAATCATCAGTTCCGGCAGTATCTCCAGCGCCACCTCGGCCGAACCGAACCGGTTGATGAGGTCGCGAAAGGATGCGGGGCCGACATTCTGGGTGCGGATCAGCCGCAGCCAGCTCAGCCGCTGCCGGTCGCTGAGACGCGGCCCGGCGGCCGGCCCACTCACCACGGCGGCAGGCTCGCTCACCCCTTGGCTCCGATCTTGCCCTCGGTGCCGGCAAGCAGGCGCGAAATGTTTTCCCGGTGCTTGATGAAAACGATGATGCTCATAACCACGAACAAGGCCGCATTCTGCGGTGTGCTCAGGACATAGAGGGCGATCGGCACGATGACCGCCGCCGTCAGCGCCGCCAGCGAGGAATAACGGAACAGGAATGCCATCACCAGCCAGGCGACGGCAAAGATCAGCGCCACCTGCCAGGCAAGGCCGATCAGCACGCCGAGATAGGTGGCGACGCCCTTGCCGCCCTTGAAACCGAGCCAGACCGGGAAGAGATGACCGAGAAAGGCGCCAAGACCGGCCCAGATCGCCAGGTCAGGCGCGAAATGGGCTGCTATCAGCACGGCGGCCGTGCCCTTCAGCGCGTCGAGCAGCAGCGTCGCGGCGGCAAGGCCCTTGTTGCCGGTGCGCAGAACGTTGGTGGCGCCGATATTGCCGGAGCCGATCTTGCGCACATCGCCAAGGCCGGCCGCGCGGGTGAGCAGGAGCCCGAACGGAATCGAGCCAAGCAAATAGCCGAACACGAGCGTTGGGATGAGGCTGTAAATCATTGTTCCCCCCGCATTTCCCCAGTTCGGCCGGGTCAGGCGCGGTGCGCCGTGGCCGGTTCAGGCAGAAAACACTGTGCGGCCCGCAACCAGCGTTTGCAAGACCTTGCCTTGTAGTCGCGCGCCTTCGAAACAGGTGTTTTTCGACCGCGAACGAATACCGCTTTCGCTGACGATCCAAGGTTCGTCGAGATCGACAAGCGCAAGATCGGCTCCGGCAATATCGGCGCCACCAACGTTCTGCGCACATCGCCAAGGCCGGCCGCGCGGG
>NZ_RZTE01000005.1:128511-186875 GCF_003997415.1 Mesorhizobium sp. M7A.F.Ca.MR.245.00.0.0
GACAAGCGCAAGATCGGCGACGGCGCCCGGCTTCAGCGTGCCGCCGGGCAGGCCGAACAGTTTTGCGGGAGCGGTGGACAGGGTTTCGATCAGCCGGAGCAACGGCACATCGCCATTGTGGTAGAGCCGCAGTGCGGCGCCCAGCAGCGTCTCCAACCCGATGGCGCCGGCCGCCGCATCGGCGAAGGGCAGGCGCTTGGTGTCGACATCCTGCGGATCATGCGAGGAGACGATGATGTCGATCGTGCCGTCCCTGACCGCTTCGATCATCGCCAACCGGTCTTCCTCGGCGCGCAATGGCGGCGTCAGGCGGAAGAAGGTGCGGTATTCGCCGACATCGTTTTCATTCAGCGACAGATTGTGGATCGCCACGCCTGACGTCACCGTCGCCCCGTCGGCTTTCGCACGCGTTATGGCGTTTGCCGCCATTGCCGTCGAGATCTTTGCTGCATGGTACGAGCCGCGTGTCAGCCGGGCCAAGGCCAAGTCGCGTTCCAGCGGGATGGATTCGGCTTCGCGCGGAATGCCGGAGAGGCCGAGCCAGCTGGCGTAGAGGCCTTCATTCATCACGCCGGATGAACCCAGGTCCGCATCCTGCGTCTCATGCACGATGGTGGCGCCGAAGTCGCGCGCATAGGTCAGCGCGCGGCGCATCACCAGCGCGCTCGATATGGTGTGGCGGCCATCGGTGAAGGCGACGGCGCCTGCTTCGCGCAGCAGGCCGAACTCGGTCATTTCGCGCCCGTCGAGGCCCTTGGTGATCGCCGCAGCAGGAAAGACGTTGACGATGGCCGTGTCCTTGGCGGTGCGCAGCACGAACTCGACCAGCGCCACATTGTCGATCACCGGGTCGGTGTCGGGCATCATGACGATGGAGGTGACGCCGCCGGCCGCCGCCGCGACACTTGCCGACGCGATGGTTTCGCGATGCTCGCCGCCCGGTTCGCCGATGAAGACGCGGCCGTCGATCAGGCCTGGAATGATCGCCTTGCCGGCGCAGTCGGCAACGGTGGCGCCCTCGGGCGCGCCCTGGTTTAGCGCCGCCCTGCCGGCGGCAACGATCTTGCGGCCGTCGACGACGACGGCGCCGACTTCGTCGATGCCGCGCGACGGGTCGATAATGCGGACGCGCTCGAAGACCGTTATGCTCATGCGCCGCGGCCTTCATGATTGCGGCGCGGGTCAAGCAGCGCTTCCATGACGGCCATGCGCACGGCGACGCCCATTTCGACCTGTTCCTGGATGACGCTCTGCGGACCGTCGGCGATTTCCGAGGCGATCTCGACGCCGCGGTTCATCGGCCCGGGGTGCATCACCAGCGCATCGCCCTTGGCCGCCTTCAGTTTTTCCGCATCGAGGCCGAAATAGCGGAAATACTCGCGCACCGAAGGCACGAACGCGCCTTCCATGCGCTCGCGCTGCAGGCGCAGCATCATCACCACATCGGCGTCCTTGAGGCCCTCGGCCATCGAGCGGGTGACGATGACGCCCATCTTCTCGATGCCGGTGGGCAGAAGCGTCGACGGTGCGACGACGCGCACCTGCGCGCCGAGCGCGTTGAGCAGCATGATGTTGGAACGTGCCACGCGCGAATGCAGGATGTCGCCGCAGATTGCCACGATGAGCTTCGACAGCGGGCCCTTGGCGCGACGAATGGTCAGCGCATCGAGCAGCGCCTGTGTCGGGTGTTCATGCGCGCCGTCGCCGGCATTGACGACGGAGCAGCCGACCTTCTGCGCCAGAAGCGCGGCCGCACCGGCCGATTGGTGACGGATGATCAATATGTCGGGCCGCATCGCATTCAGCGTCATCGCCGTATCGATGAGCGTTTCGCCCTTCTTCACCGAAGAACTCGCAACCGACATGTTCATCACATCGGCGCCGAGCCGCTTTCCGGCCAACTCGAACGACGACTGCGTGCGCGTCGAGGCTTCATAAAAGAGGTTGATCTGTGTGCGGCCGCGCAGCGTCGAGGTTTTCTTCTCGGACTGCCGCGAGATCGCGACCGCTCGGTCCGCCCTGTCGAGCAATAGCTCGATGTCGGCGGGGGAAAGGTCGCGGATGCCCAGAAGATGGCGATGAGGATAGGGGGACGAAGCGTCGGTCATCTCAAGGCGCTGCTATAGGGTGGAGACTTTGCGGCTGCAAGCGCCAGCTTTGCATTGCAGCCGTTCTCCTCAATTTTTTGGTATAGATGGCCGATTGTATCGGCCGGTATTTTCATCGCGCGCGCTGCATGGCTTGGCTATATCTAGCCGACAGCCTCGGATTCGTGGCTTTCTGACGATAGAAGGATTGGGCGTGACCGACGACGTGACGAACCAGCCGCCGCCGCTGACGGGCGGCAACGCCTGGCGGGGCGATCCGTTGCTGATCCAGCTCGCGGAGCGTTTTTCCGATCCGGTGCGCAAAGATCTCGACGGTCTCGGCCGCTTCGTGCTGACGCAGGAGGCGCAGGAACTGGCGCGCCTCGCCAATGTCGAGACGCCGAAGCTCAGGACGCATGATCGCCAGGGACGGCGCATCGACGTGGTCGAGTTCCATCCCGCCTATCACGCCTTGATGCGCCGCTCTGTGGCCAACGGGCTGCATTCCTCGGTGTGGGAGAACGGCGACACCGAGATCGGCCGCCGCCATCAAGTCCGTGCCGCCCGGTTTTATCTGACGGCGGAGCTGGAGACCGGGCATCTGTGCCCCATCACCATGACCAACGCTTCGCTGGCGGCCTTGATGGCCAGCCCGAAACTGTTTCGCGAATGGGCGCCGCGCGTGACGACGCGCAAATACGACCAGAGCCAGAAACCGCCGGTCGAGAAGACCGGGCTGACGCTCGGCATGGGCATGACCGAGAAGCAGGGCGGCACCGATGTGCGCGCCAATGTGACGAGGGCGGAACGCGCCGGCAGCGGTTTTTATCGTCTGACGGGGCACAAATGGTTCATGTCGGCGCCGATGTCGGATGCGTTCCTGGTGCTGGCGCAGGCGCCGGAGGGGCTGTCGTGCTTCCTCGTGCCGCGGGTTCTCGGTGATGGTTCGGGCAACGGCTTCCGCTTTCAGCGACTGAAGGACAAGCTCGGCAACCGTTCCAACGCCTCCTCCGAAGTCGAATTCGTCAATGCCATCGGCGAGATGGTCGGCGAACCCGGTGCCGGTGTGAAGACGATCATGGACATGGTCACCCTGACCCGGCTCGATTGTGCCATCGCCTCGTCGGCGATCATGCGCGCGGGCCTCGCCGAGGCCGTTCACCACGCCCGCCATCGCCAGGTGTTCGGTTCGACCCTGATCGAGCAGCCGTTGATGCAGCGCGTTCTGGCCGACATGGCGCTCGACGTCGCCGCCGCCACCGCGCTGTCGTTCCGGTTGGCGCGCTCCTTCGACGAGGCGGCCAGCGATCGCGGCGAGGCGGCGTTTGCCCGGGCCATGACGCCGGTCGTCAAATACTGGGTCTGCAAGATCGCGCCCCCGCTGCTCTATGAGGCGATGGAGTGCCTCGGCGGCAACGGCTACGTCGAGGAGGCGCCACTCGCCCGCTACTATCGCGAGGCCCCGGTCAACGCGATCTGGGAAGGCTCGGGCAATGTCATGGCGCTTGATGTGCTGCGCGTGCTCGGCCGTGCGCCCGGCCTGTTCGAGGATGTGCTGGCCGGCATCGACCGTGATCTCGGCGCCGGCGGACGCGGCACGATCGGCGTTCTGAAGGCGGCGATGCAGGTTGCTTCAACCGACGAAGGTTCGGCCCGGCTGCTGACCGAGCAGCTGGCACTGTCGGCTGCGGCGGCGGAATTGCGCCGTTTGGGGGCCGGGCGGATCGCCGACGCTTTCGTCGAGACGCGTTTGGCCGGCCAATGGCGCAACACCTATGGCATGGTCGACTCGCGCCACGATGCACGCATGATCATCGACACGCTCTATCCGCCGGTGAACTGAGCGGCGAGCATCGCAAAAACCGGCGCCATCCACAGTTTTGACGCGTTGGCGGGCATCCTCACGCGTATGGCTGATCACCGTTAACCTTAACAAATGGTTTCCGTTGCGATGGCGGACGGCAAGGCCCACTGTCCCGGCGCGAGCAGGGAATGGTTCAGATTGGCCGTCTCTTGCTTTGCGAAGCAGGAACACCGATGCGACAGGTACTGACCTCTTTTCTGGCCTTGCACTGGGCGATTGTTTTCGCCCTGCTTGCGCTCATCTGCATCGACGGAAACCGCGGTGTGGCGGCGGGACTCGGCGTGCTGGGCACCACAATCGAGGGTACCCGCTTCGTCGACCTCGACAATTTCGTTGTCGTGGCGCCGCTCGCCACCGCATTGCTTGTCGTCGCGGTTCTGTTTTTCTGGGCCTTTGTCGAAGCCCTGGTCAACGACGCGACCAGTCCCGGCGCCGACAGCGTCGCCCGCATCGCCTTCATCAGCGCGTCCGGCATGTTGTCGCTGATCGTCATCGGAGGTGCCGCGCAAGGCATCAACGGGCTGTTCATGGCAGTTGCCGTGCAGCTGACGGCACTTCTGGCGTCCTACGTCGCCATGCTTGCCGAGCGGCGGTCCGTGGTTGCGGCAGCGGCTTCCGGCGAAAGCGAGATCCATGCCGTCGCGCATGACATGGCAAAAGCCGCGGCTCACAATTCGCTGCTCTCACTCATATCAGGCCGAACGGTCTCCAAGACCGGCTCCAATCACAGGGGAGGCCGCTGATGCGTTACATCTTCGGGTTCTGGGCGGCGCCGATGGCGATTTTCTGGGGCTGGTTCTATCTGTCGGCCAATGACATCAATTTCGGCTACACGATGCTCAGCCGACAGATGCACGACTTCTTCTTCCAGCTCTATGGTCAGATGCTCGGCATCGATCCGGCGATCATTCCCGGCATGGTGGCGAAGACGTGCGTCTTCGACGGGTTGCTGCTGATGGCGCTTTGGGCTTTCCGCCGTCGCCGCGAAATCGCCGGCTGGGTCAAACAGCGGTGGGCGGGTCCGGTTCCGTTCGAGCGGATGCGTGGAGCGACTGAAGCCGGTCCAAAACTCCCTGCAGAATAAACGCGGCTGCCGCCGAATCGATCTTGCCGGCGCGCTTGCGGCGCGAGAAATCCATCTCGATCAGCGTCCTTTCGGCCGCGACCGTCGATAGTCTCTCATCCCAGAGCACGAAGGGCAGGTCGCTCATCTGGGCCATGTTGCGAACGAAGGCGCGCGATTTCTGCGCACGCGGACCTTCCGAACCGTCCATGTTGATCGGCAGCCCAATCACCACCGCGCCGGCATTCTCCTTATGCAGCAAGGCGAGCAGCACCGCCGCATCGAGCGAGAATTTCCTTCGCATGATGACCGGGCGCGGATGGGCGAAGGAAAATCTCTGGTCCGAGACCGCGACGCCGATCGTCTTGTCGCCGAGGTCAAGTCCCGCCAGCGTCTTGCCGCCGGTCAGCCGCGCCGGCAATTCCTCGATCGTGATAATGCCCACCGGCCGTCCTTCGCATTTCACCACCACGTGTTTTGTCAAACGCGTGGTGGACACAGTAACCCTTTGATCTCGGGGCCGTCGGCGTTCTATCCTTTGGCAAGATAAAAATCGAGGAATGCATTCATGAAACTGACCTGGTACGGCCACTCGGCCTTTCGCATCGAGACCGCTGATGCCAAGATCCTCATCGATCCTTATCTGATCGGCAATCCGTCCTGGAAGGGCGGCTGGGAGGGACCGGCGGAGGGAATCACGCATGTACTGCTGACGCATGGCCACAGCGACCACATCAGCGGCGCGCTGGAAGTGCTTGGCAAAAGCGGCGCCCAGCTAGTCGCCAATTTCGAGATCTGCATGTACCTGGTCGGCAAGGGCGCCAGCGACAAGAAGATCAACCCGGGCAACATCGGCGGCACCGTCGATTGCGGCGGCTTCACCACCACTTTCGTCCAGGCGCTGCATTCATCCTCGTTCCCCGGCGAAGGTGGCCAGAACACCTATCTCGGCAATCCGGGCGGCCTCGTCCTGCATTTCCCGGAAGACAAGACGCTCTACCACATGGGCGACACCGACATCTTTTCCGACATGGCGCTGATCAACGAGTTGCACGAGCCGAAGATCGGCATTGTGCCGATCGGCGACCGCTTCACCATGGGAGGCGCGGTGGCCGCACTTGCCTGCCGGCGCTTCTTCAAGTTCGACACCGTGGTTCCCTGTCACTTCGGCACCTTTCCGATGATCGACCCGACCGCCGACAAGTTCGAGGCCGGCCTGGAAGGATCCGGCATCAAGGTGGCTTTGCCCAAGATTGGCGAGACGATTACGATTTAGAAGCAGCCAAAATGGAATAAAACCATGGCTTTGAGGCAATCTTTTTGCGTTTCCATACTGGTCGCGGCGTCGCCCGCGCTCGCCGCGGATGATTTCATCGAAGGCGTCTACCTTCAGTCCGAGGAGCTTTGCAAACAGGCCAAGAAGGACACGCTGCAAACGCTGATCGACGCCGGCAACATCGTGCTTTCGGCATACGGCCTGCAAAGCGTCGAATACAATTGCGAGTTTCTGCAGATCAGCAAGGCGACGGCTTCGCCGAGCTGGGCGGTGACGGCCATCTGCCAGGAACCGGGTTATGTCTTTCCCGACGTTCTCTCGGTGACGCAAATGAACGCGAAGCAGATCGATCTCGTGTCGGTTCGGCCCGTCGACGACGAAAGCGAAGCAAGCGGCAACAGCGGCAGCTACTATCTGTGCGAAGGCGTTGCCCTGCCATAGACGTATTCTGAGCCGATGAGCGGGCCGTCGGCACAGCCTGGTCTCTCGCACGATGCATGTTGCGCAGCGCGCGCGGCGCCGCTATAGCCCGAACTGGTTTTCCCCGAGGCAAAAACATGTCCGTAGATCTTCAGACAGTGAAGCGCGTCGCGCATCTCGCCCGCATCGCGGTGAGCGAAGAGGATGCCGAACGGATGACCGGCGAGCTGAACGCCATTCTGGGCTTCGTCGAGCAGCTGAACGAGGTCGATGTTTCCGGTGTCGAGCCAATGACCTCGGTGACGCCGATGGACATGAAGAAGCGCAGCGATGTCGTCACCGACGGCGGCAAGGCGGCCGACATCGTCGTCAACGCGCCGGCGACCGAAGAGAATTTCTTCCTCGTGCCGAAGGTCGTGGAGTAAGTCCGCCGATGGCAATCGAGATCGCCATTGAGACGCCGCTCCAGGACGACCTGCGCGGGCTGGTCACCGAACTCAACGAGACCTTGCTCGAACTGACGCCGCCGGAGCATTGCTACCATTTGACGGTTGAGCAGATGGCCGGTCAGGACACGACGGTTTTCATCGCCCGAGATAAAGGCCTGGCCATTGGCTGCGGCGCGCTGAAGCGTCATGACGGCGCCATTGGCGAGGTCAAGCGCATGTATATCAGGCCGTCGCATCGCGGCCAGAAGATCGGCGCGAAAATCGTCGAGCGGGTCGAGGCGCTGGCGCGCAACGAGGGACTGAAGCGACTGGTGCTGGAGACGGGCGATCGTCATCCCGCGGCGTGGACAGTCTACGAACGCGCCGGGTTTTCGCGTTGCGGCCCGGTGCTGGATTATCCCGATTCTGAGTGGTCGGTGTTTTACGAAAAGAGCCTTTGATGAGCGACCTGACCCAGCTGACGATTTCACAGGCCCGCGCCAAGCTGCGCGGCAAGGAAATCACCGCGACCGAGATCACCGAGGCCTATCTCGGCGCTATCGAGCGCGCCAATCCGGCGCTCAATGCCTATGTCGCCGTGACCGGCGACAAGGCGCGCGACATGGCCAAGGCGTCCGACGCCAGGCTGGTCAAGGGCGAGGGCGGTGCGCTGGAAGGCATTCCGTTGGGGATCAAGGACCTGTTCGGCACCGAAGGCGTCCACACGCAGGCTTGCAGCCATGTGCTCGACGGGTTCAAGCCGCGCTACGAATCGACCGTTACGTCAAATCTGTGGGCCGACGGCGCCGTTATGCTCGGCAAGCTCAACATGGACGAGTTCGCCATGGGTTCGTCCAACGAGACGTCCTACTATGGTCCGGTCATCAATCCGTGGCGGCGCTCGCGCCTCGATACTGCGGTGATGCCGACGACGCATCAGGGCGACGGCGGCTTCGTCTCGGCCGGCGGCACGAGGACCGTGCGCAGCCTGGACAATGCGCAGTTGGTGCCGGGTGGCTCTTCTGGCGGGTCGGCCACGGCAGTCTCCGCCTTCCTGTGCGCCGGCGCGACCGCGACGGATACTGGCGGCTCGATCCGCCAGCCGGCCGCCTTCACCGGGACGGTCGGCATCAAGCCGACCTATGGCCGCTGCTCGCGCTGGGGTATCGTCGCGTTCGCCTCGTCGCTCGATCAGGCCGGCCCGATCGCGCGCGACGTACGCGATGCCGCGATCCTGTTGCAGTCGATGGCCTCGGTCGATCCGAAGGACACGACGTCGGTCGACCGGCCGGTGCCGGACTATGAGGCCGCGATCGGCAAGCCGATCAAGGGCATGAAGGTCGGCATTCCCAGGGAATACCGCGTCGACGGCATGCCCGAAGAGATCGAGGCGCTGTGGCAGAAGGGCATTGCCTGGCTGAAGGACGCCGGCGCCGAGATTGTCGACATTTCCCTCCCGCACACCAAATACGCGCTGCCCGCCTATTACATCGTGGCGCCCGCCGAGGCTTCGTCCAACCTCGCCCGCTATGATGGCGTCCGCTACGGCTTGCGCGTGCCGGGCAAGGATATCGTCGACATGTATGAGAAGACCCGCGCCGCCGGTTTCGGCCGCGAGGTCAAGCGCCGCATCATGATCGGCACCTATGTGCTGTCGGCCGGCTACTACGACGCCTACTATCTGCAGGCGCAGAAGGTGCGCAATCTGATCAAGCGGGATTTCGAGACGGTCTTCGCCGCCGGCGTCGATGTCATCCTGACCCCGGCAACGCCGTCCGCCGCCTTCGGCGTCGCCGATGAGGACATGGCTGCCGATCCGGTCAAGATGTACCTCAACGACATCTTCACCGTCACCGTGAACATGGCCGGCCTGCCGGGCATCGCCGTGCCCGCCGGGCTCGACGCCAAGGGCCTGCCGCTCGGGCTGCAGCTGATCGGTCGGCCGTTCGACGAGGAAACCCTGTTCCAGACCGCCGCCGTCATCGAGCAGGCCGCAGGCACGTTCCAGCCGGAGAAGTGGTGGTAGGGACGTCGCTCGTCTAGCGGATGCCCTGAAAGTCGGAATCGATTTTCGGAAGGATGCTGCGCAAATCAAAGTGTTAGCGTCCTTTGAGCGCCCACGCCCGCGCGGCGCTGCAATGGGGTGAGCGATGTTCTTCTACCTGTCCAAGATATTCTGGTTCTTCATCCAGCCGCTGAACCTGGCGATCTTCCTGCTGCTGGCGGGATTGCTCGCGGCCATGATAGGGCGCCGGCGGCTGGCGGCCACCGGCAGCGTGCTGGCATTTCTGGTCCTTGCGTTGTTGGCGTGGACGTCGCTCGGCGCCATGATGCTCAATCCGCTGGAAGAGCGCTTCGCGCGCCCGCCGCTGCCGGCAAAGGTCGACGGCATCGTCGTGCTCGGCGGCGGCTTTGAGGGCGCCATCAATCTGGCGCGCGGCGGCTATGAGTTGAACAGCAGCGGCGATCGGATGGTCGAGACCGCAGTTCTGGCCCGGCGCTTTCCCACCGCCAAGGTGGTCGTCTCCGGCGGCACCGGCGCGTTGTTTCTCGATGGCGAGGGCGATGCCGCAACCGCGCCGCGCCTGCTCACCGCGCTTGGCGTGGCCGCCGATCGTCTGATCCTGGAGAACAAATCCCGCAACACCTATGAGAACGCGGTCTTCACCAAGGAGTTGGTCACGCCGAAGCCCGGCGAGACCTGGCTGCTCGTGACCTCAGCCTTCCATATGCCGCGCGCCAAGGCGCTGTTCGACAAGGCTGGCTTCGCCACCGTTCCCTGGCCGGTCGACTATCGCACCTCGGGCAAAGAAGGCATCGGGCTGTTCCGCGATAATCCGGCCGACTCACTGCAGGCCACCACCATGGCCATCCGCGAATGGATCGGGCTTTTTGCCTATTGGCTGTCTGGCCGGATCGATCAGCCTTTTCCAGGCGGCTGACCGATCACCGCCTGCCTGGCGGCCGAGAAGAACTGGCGCCGCACCAGAACGGCCAGCAGCAACAGCGTCGACAACACGAACACCATGGGGTCGACGAACCAGCCGAGATAACCGATCGAGAAGAACACCCCGCGCAGGCCGGAGTTGAAGTGCTTTCCGGCCAGCATGTTCATTTGCGCCGCACGCCACACCGCCGTTTCGGTGACCGGATTGCGTGAGGCTTCGCCATGCGGGATCGGCACGGCGCCGATCAGGATCGTGCAATAGTTGAACAGCCGGTACGCCCAGCCGAATTTGAAGAACGAAAACGCCAGGATCAGCACCAGTCCGAACACCTTTATCTGAAAAGCCGCGCGCGACGGCGCGCCACCCAAGGGCAGGTCGCTGAGCACTTCAAGAACCCGGTCGGACGCGCCGAGCGAGGCAAAGCAGCCGCCGATCGCGATCAGCGAGCTGGAGGCGAAGAAGGCGGTGCCTTGCTGCAGCCCGCTCATAATGGCGGTGTCGACGATGCGGATCTCGCGCTCGGCCATGGTCCGCATCCAGGCTTGCCGCTGTGCATTCATCGCCGTCGTCAGCGACATGCGGCTGACCAGCTTGCCGTCGGAGGCGAACGTGTGCAGCAGCCACGCGACGAGGAAGAAGGCCAGCGCCGCGAGATCGGCTGTCGAAAGATCGAGGGAATCGCCCATGGACTGAATTTATCACATTCAGCGCAATCGCTTCGATGTCCGCATACAGCGATCGTACCAATGTCGCTGCCGGAGCAAACAAGGTCGGCGGGTGCAGCGCCGCGATTTCCAAAAGAGCGGAAACATCGTGGGAATTCCTATATGTAGTCCTCGACCTGACTCCAGGAGACAACGCCGCGTGTTCCTTTCGGTTTTCGACCTGTTCAAGATCGGCATAGGACCGTCGAGTTCGCACACGATGGGGCCGATGACCGCCGCTGCGCGGTTTCTCGACGAGGTCGCGGGAAATGACTGGCCGCGTCCGGCGGGCGTCAAGGTTGACCGGCTTGGCGCAAGCCTGCACGGGTCACTCGCCTACACCGGTATTGGCCACGGCAGTGATCGCGCCGTCATGCTCGGCCTTGCCGGCCTGACGCCGCAGACGGTCGATCCCGACCAGGCCGATGGCATTGCCAGCCGCATCGCCGCCGAAAAGCGCATTTCGCCTCCCGGCCATCCCTCGTATCGCTTCGATCCGGCCACCGATCTGGTGCTGGACCGCAAGACGCCGCTCACCGGCCACGCCAACGGCATGGCGTTCTACGCCTATGACGCCGGCGGCCGCCTGCTGCTCAAGCGGATCTATTATTCGATCGGCGGCGGCTTCGTGGTTTCCGAAGAAGAACTGCAGCGGATGAAAGCCAAGGGTTCGGTGACAACCGAAGGCAAGAAAGTGCCTTATCCATTCAAGAATGCGGTCGAGATGCTGGCCATGGCCGGCAAAAGCGGTCTTTCCATCGCCGACATGAAACGCGTCAACGAGGAGACGCAGATGACGCGCGAGGAGCTCGACGCCGGCCTCGACGGAATCTGGAGCGCCATGAAGGGCTGCATCGACCGTGGCCTGTCGCAGGATGGCATCATGCCGGGTGGGCTGAAGGTGCGCCGCCGTGCCCGCATGCTGCACGATAAGCTGCAGGAGCAGTGGCAGCAGAACAAGCCCAATCCTTTGCTCGCCAATGACTGGCTGTCGATCTACGCCATGGCCGTGAACGAGGAAAATGCCGCCGGCGGCCGCGTGGTCACCGCGCCGACCAATGGCGCTGCCGGCACGCTGCCGGCGGTGCTGCGCTACTGGCTGCATTTCCATCCCGAGGCGGACCAGCCGAGCATTCGTGATTTCCTGCTGACGGCTGCCGCCGTTGGCGGCATCATCAAGACCAACGCATCGATCTCGGGCGCCGAGGTCGGCTGTCAGGGCGAGGTCGGGTCGGCATCGGCGATGGCGGCGGCCGGCCTGTGCGCCGTCATGGGCGGTACGCCCGAACAGGTCGAGAATGCCGCCGAGATCGCGCTCGAACATCATCTAGGCATGACCTGCGATCCGGTTGGTGGTCTGGTTCAGGTGCCGTGCATCGAGCGCAATGCGCTGGGCGCGGTCAAGGCGGTGACGGCCGCGTCGCTGGCCATCAAGGGCGACGGCATCCATTTCGTACCGCTCGATGCGGCGATCGAGACCATGCGCCAGACCGGCCTCGACATGAACGAGAAGTACAAGGAAACCAGCCTTGGCGGGCTTGCAGTCAACGTCGTGGAGTGCTGAAGGCTGGCCTAAACCGCCACTGTGGAGAAGTCGATCCGGTCGTTGACGCGTTCGCGTGCGGGACTAACCTTAAGCGATGTCTCTCAATCTCATAAAACTCTGTGTCGGCTGCGACAGCGTCGAGGATCTCGAAGAGTGGATCGCCTTCCGCCTCGACGAGCGGCGGCGCGCCGGTGAGCCGGTCGAGCAGTATCACACCACCCGCATGATGCCGACGCGCGGCGCCGAGGTTACCGATGGCGGTTCGCTCTATTGGGTGATCAAAGGCAATGTGCAGTGCCGCCAGTTGATCACCGAAATCCGGCCGTTCACCGACAGTGAAGGCATAGGCCGTTGCCACCTGATTCTCGACCCCGAGGTTGTACGCACCGACTGGCAGCCGCGCCGGGCTTTTCAGGGCTGGCGCTACCTGAAACCGGCGGACGCGCCGCTCGATCTGGGCAAGGGCAAGGCCGGATTGATCGAGATGCCGCCGAAACTCAGGCGCGAGCTGGCCGATCTCGGTCTGCTCTGACCCCAGGTGGTATCACCGCCTGGCCCTTTGCACCGCCCGATGTGGGGCTTGCAAGCGATGTGGCAACGCCACATCTTGTTTTTCATGAGTGATAAGAAGCAGCCTGTGCCAGCGAGGACCAGTCCTGCGCTGGTCAAGCCTCAATCCAACGCCGGCGAGATCGACGCCTTCATTCGTCAGGCGAGGACACTTGCCGCGTCGGCGACCGGTTCGGGCAGGCTGATCCTTGCTCTCGACGCAACAATGAGCCGCCAGCCGACCTGGGATCTGGCTTGCGAGCTGCAGGGCCAGATGTTCGACGCCGTCGGCAAGGCCGGAACCCTCAGCGTGCAATTGGTTTATTTTCGCGGTCTCGAAGAGTGCCGTTCGTCGGCTTTCGTGAGCGACACCAATGCCTTGAAGCAGCTGATGACGCGGATCGAATGCCGTAGCGGCCACACCCAGATCGGCAAGGTCCTGACGCATGCGTTGAAACAGACGGCGGCCGCCAAGGTCAATGCGCTGGTCTACATCGGCGACGCGATGGAAGAGAATATCGATGATCTGGCCGAAAAGGCCGGCAGCCTCGGCCTTCATGGCGTTCCTGTCTTCGTGTTTCAGGAAGGCCATGATTCCGGCGCGGAAAAGGCGTTCAAAGAGATTGCGCGGCTTTCCAAGGGGGCTTGGTTCCGATTTGATCGGCGGGCTGCCGCGACCTTGGCAGGGCTGCTTTCGGCCGTCGCCGTGTATGCGACCGGCGGTTTGAAGGCGCTCGAAGCCAGGGGCAGGCCGGAAGACCGGCTGATGATCGAGCATCTGCGGGGCGGCGGAAAATAATGGGCGCAATCATCGCTTTTGTAGCGTTGCTTCTGCTGCTTCTCGGCGCGGTGACGATCTTTCTGCGTGCCGAGCCGGCGAAACTGGCGAGCACGCTGCGAACGCTCGGGCCGGCTCTTCTGGCACTTGTCGGCGTCGCCGTGCTTGTGGTCGGCCGTGAAGGCATCGGCGGCATGATTCTCACCGGGGCAATTGCCTGGTATGGTTCCATGCGAATGAAAGGCCAGCCGGCCGGCCTTGCCCCGGGCAAACGCTCGACGGTGCGCACGGCGGCATTGGAAATGGAGCTCGATCACGATACCGGCGGCCTCGAAGGACTGGTCCTGGCTGGCCGCCACGAAGGCAAGATGCTTGGCGCGATGGGGCTGGCGGAATTGCAACACCTCTACCGCGAACTCTCCAGCGACCCGGAGAGCCGACAGCTGCTAGAGACGTATCTTGACGGCAGATTTCCCGTCTGGCGCAAAAACGCTGAGACGAACGGTGGCGAAGGGCTGGGTGTTGCGCCAGGTCCGGGCGCCATGACTAAGGAGGAGGCCTACAAGGTCCTTGGTCTTGAAGCGGGGGCCGCCGCGGCGGATGTCCGCAAGGCGCACCGCCGCCTGATGCAGCGCCTGCACCCCGATGTCGGCGGCACGTCTTTCCTGGCGGCGCGGATTAACGAAGCCAAGGACGTCTTGCTCTCCAATCACAACTAGTCTCCTTCGACGCAGAATTTTTCCGGGAGATGGCTTGCACGCCGTCCTACTGCTGGACGGCGTAGCACTCGATGTTCTTCTTCTTCAAAGCGGTACAGGCCTTCCAGGCGGCGGTCTTCGAACCGAAGCCACCGAAGCGGGCGCGGTAGTAGGTGACGCCGTCCTTGTCGAAGGCGACAGTGAAACCGGAAGCGTCCGCCAGCACCTTGGGCGCCTGCTTGGTGGTCTTGTCGAGAAAGGCCTGGGCCTCGGACTGCTTGGGCGACGAGGCGACCTGAATGGCCCAGCCCGACGGCACCGACGCGGTGTTGACCGGGTCGACAGCCGCCGGCGTCGGCTCGGCATAGGCCGCTACCACCTGGGCCGTCGCGACCTGGGGGGCTGAAACGATGACGGTCTTGACCTTTCTGGTCTTGACGACGGGAGCTGCTTCCTCGGTCTGCGCGGTATCGTCTTCGGCGACCGTGGCGTCGTCGGCAACGATGGCATCGTCCTGCGCTATGACAGGCTTGTCGTCCGGTGTCGGAGCGTCATGCTTGGGCAGGAGAACCTTGGCGAGGGCGGTGATCGGGTTGTTGCCACCGGCCTTGGCGACCAGAGCGCCACCACCGCGAGTCGATGCCCTCGGCAGATAGGTGTTGATCAGGTTGGCCATCTGATTGTCACGGCTGCCGCCCGAGGTGCCGCCCATGACCACGCCGACGATGCGGCGATTGCCATCGGAAACCGATGAGACGAGGTTGAAGCCGGAGGCGCGGGTGTAGCCCGTCTTGATGCCGTCGACACCCTTGATGCGTCCAAGCAGGCGGTTGTGGCCGTTGATGCGCTTGCGTCCGTAGAGAAAGGAGCGCTGCGAGAAATAGCCGTAATACTGCGGAAAATGCTCGCGCAGCGCGATGCCGAGCGTCGCCATGTCGCGCGCGGTGGTGAACTGGCCGGGGTTGGGCAGGCCATTGGCGTTTCTAAATACGGTGCCGTTCATGCCCAATGCACGCGCCTTGGCGGTCATCATGCGGGCAAAAGTGGTTTCATTGCCGCCGAGCATTTCGCCGAGCGCGGTGGCCGAGTCGTTCGCCGATTTGGTGACGATCGACAGGATCGCGGTCTCGACCGTGACGGAACCGCCCGGCTTCACGCCAAGTTTCGTCGGCGCCTCGGCGGAGGCCTTGGCGGAAAACACCACTGGCGTGTTCCTGCTGATCTTGCCCTTCGCCATCGCTTCGAAGGTCAGGTACAGCGTCATCATCTTGGTCAGCGAAGCTGGGTAGCGCCTGCCGTTGGCATCTGCGGAGTAAAGCACCTTGCCGGTCTTGGCATCCACGACGATGGCCGCCTGCCTGGCCGCCAGCGACGAGGCAACGTCGCCAAAAACGAATGTCATCGCCAAGGCGACGATCATCATCGTTTTGAGAGGGGAGGTGGATTTGGAAACGATGCCCAACAACGCCTTACGCACTGGTACTTCCCTTGGATTTCTTCGTTGCGTTGGAGGCGGCAAAGGGTCCTGCCTCGCTTCCGGTCAAGCTACCGGCGCAGCGTTACCAATCCGTTTATGGTAACCGCCGCGTTCACCATTTTCTTCGGGCTTGAGGTTCTCTTTATTCGATTTTTAGCCATTGGCTGCGCAGGCGGGCCCGCAAGCCCGCGAAATCTTGACTTTTGTGCGGCGCACAATATATTATCTTGCATTGCACAAGGGCGCCCCGAAGAAGGACGCTTCAACCGTCAAGGGAATCGTGAAATGACCCAGACCTATGAGGACTTCAGCAAATACGGCAAAGAGTTCGCCGACACCGGATTGAAGAGCTTCGCGTCGCTGTCCAAGGGCGCGCAGGCGATTGCCACCGAGGCTGGTGAATACACCAAGAAGAGTTTTGAAACCGGCAGCGCCACTGTGGAGAAGCTGTTTTCAGCCAAGTCGCTGGAAAAGGCGATCGAGATCCAGTCGGACTACGCCAAGCAGTCTTATGAGGCGTTCGTCGCCGAGGCCACCAAGATCGGCGATCTCTATGCCGAACTCGCCAAGGAAGCTTACAAGCCATTCGAATCGATCGTTGCCAAGGCAAAGTAATTTTGCCCGGGCGAACTGATTTCGCCTGACGTGACCCCAGATTCAGCCTTTGAACCCGAAAAAAGCCCGGCCACGGAAACGCGGCCGGGCTTTTTTCGTGTCAATTTCCGTTCCAGGGCCTCGCGCCCCTTCACGATTGCGAAAATCGTCCAAGTTGGTGACCTAGCCATATTGTCAGCTAACCAGAAGGGCTTAAAATCGTACATCGAACACCTACATGTCGAACTCGCATGGGGAATCGAAAGAGGCAGGAATACGTGACTTCAGGTTTGACTGCCACGAGACGAGTGGTGCGAATGCAAGACGGCGACGGTAACCCCAATGGGGCCGGCCGTGGGACGGCCGTCATCACGCGCACCAAAACCAAGACCAAGAAGCCCAGCCTTTATCGGGTCCTCATCCTCAACGACGACTACACTCCGATGGAGTTCGTGGTTCACGTGCTGGAGCGTTTTTTCCAGAAGGATCGCGAAGCCGCCACACGCATCATGCTTCATGTTCACAATCATGGAGTGGGCGAGTGCGGGGTCTATACATTCGAGGTGGCCGAGACCAAAGTGTCCCAGGTCATGGATTTCGCCCGACAGAATCAGCATCCGCTGCAATGCGTGATGGAGAAGAAGTGAGGTAACATGCCGGCTTTCTCCCAAGGCCTGGAAAAGGCGCTTCACCAGGCGCTGACGCTCGCCAATGAGCGGCACCATGAATATGCAACCCTAGAACATCTGCTGCTCGCGCTCATCGACGACACCGAGGCGGCCGCCGTCATGCGCGCCTGCAATGTCGATCTCGATGAGCTGAAGCACACGGTTCTCACCTATATCGACACCGAGCTGGACAACCTCGTCACCGGTTACGACGAGGACTCCAAGCCGACGGCCGGTTTCCAGCGCGTCATCCAGCGCGCGGTGATCCATGTGCAGTCGTCTGGCCGCGAGGAAGTGTCGGGCGCCAACGTGCTCGTCGCCATCTTCGCCGAGCGCGAGAGCCATGCCGCTTATTTCCTGCAGGAACAGCAGATGACCCGCTACGATGCGGTCAACTACATCTCGCACGGCATTGCCAAGCGTCCGGGCGCGTCGGAGACACGCTCGCCGCGCGGTGCGGACGACGAGCAGGGCGGCCAGAACGGCGCCGAGCCGCAAGAGGAAGGCGGCAAGAAGAAGCAGCAGCAGGATGCGCTGACGGCTTATTGCGTCAATCTCAACAACAAGGCCAAGGCCGGCAAGATCGACCCGCTGATCGGCCGCGAGTCCGAGATCAACCGCACCATCCAGGTGCTGTGCCGCCGCTCGAAGAACAACCCGCTCTATGTCGGCGACCCCGGCGTCGGCAAGACGGCGATCGCCGAGGGTCTGGCCAAGCGCATCGTCGAGGGCGACGTTCCCGAAGTGCTGCACAATGCCACCATCTTCGCGCTCGACATGGGCACGCTGCTCGCTGGCACGCGCTATCGCGGCGATTTCGAGGAACGGCTGAAGCAGGTCGTCAAGGAGCTCGAGGATTATCCTGGCGCCGTGCTGTTCATCGACGAGATCCACACGGTGATCGGGGCAGGGGCAACATCAGGCGGCGCAATGGATGCGTCCAACCTGTTGAAGCCGGCGCTGTCGTCGGGTGCGATCCGCTGCATCGGCTCGACCACCTATAAGGAATTCCGCCAGTTCTTCGAGAAGGACCGTGCCCTGGTGCGGCGCTTCCAGAAGATCGACGTCAACGAACCGACCATCGAGGACGCCATCGAGATCATGAAGGGCCTCAAGCCCTATTATGAGGAGTTCCACAAGGTGAAGTTCACCAATGAGGCGATCAAAGCCTCGGTGGAACTGTCGGCACGTTACATCAACGACCGCAAGCTGCCGGACAAGGCGATCGATGTGATCGACGAGACCGGCGCCTCGCAGATGCTGGTGCCCGAAGCCAAGCGCAAGAAGACCATCGGCATCAAGGAGATCGAGGCGACGATCGCCACCATGGCCCGCATCCCGCCGAAGACGGTTTCGGCCGATGACGAGAAGGTGCTGCAAGGTCTCGATATCGAGCTGAAGCGCGTTGTCTATGGCCAGGACACTGCGATCACCGCGCTGACCTCGGCGATCAAGCTGGCACGTGCCGGCCTGCGCGAACCGGAGAAGCCGATCGGCTCCTACCTGTTCTCCGGCCCGACCGGCGTCGGCAAGACCGAAGTGGCCAAGCAGTTGGCCGCCTCGCTCGGCGTCGAGCTGATTCGCTTCGACATGTCGGAATATATGGAACGTCACACCGTCTCGCGGCTGATCGGCGCGCCTCCGGGCTATGTCGGCTTCGACCAGGGCGGTCTTCTGACGGACGGCGTCGACCAGCATCCGCATTGCGTGCTGTTGCTCGACGAGGTCGAGAAGGCGCATCCGGACCTGTTCAACATCCTGTTGCAGGTGATGGACCACGGCAAGCTGACCGACCATAACGGCAAGCAGATCGACTTCCGCAATGTGATCCTGATCATGACCACCAATGCGGGCGCGTCGGATGCGCAGCGCGCGGCGATCGGCTTCGGCTCGACCAAGCGCGAAGGCGACGATGTCGAGGCGATCAACCGGTTGTTCACGCCGGAGTTCCGCAACCGTCTCGATGCGATCATTCCGTTCGGTTCGCTGCCAGTGCCGGTCATCCACCAGGTGGTGCAGAAGTTCGTCATGCAGCTCGAGGCCCAGCTTTCCGAGCGTGGCGTCACCTTCGACCTGTCGGCGGATGCGATCGCCTGGCTCGCCGACAAGGGCTATGATGAGCGCATGGGCGCGCGGCCGCTCGGCCGGGTCATCCAGGAACACATCAAGAAGCCGTTGGCCGACGAGGTGCTGTTCGGCAAGCTCAAGAAGGGCGGCACGGTGCGTGTCACTGTCGAGAAGAAGGAAACCGGCGAGACCGGCCTGAAGCTCGAATCGCTCGCCGACGAGGCGCCGGTGAAGCCGAAGAAGGAAGAGCCGGAAGAAACGCCAAAACCCAGAAAGGCCGTGGCGAAGAAGCCGGCGGCCAAGAAGCTGGTGGCGCAGAAGCCCGAAGCCAAGGGCAAGGACGGCGGCAAGCGCAGTCTCGTCCCGCAACTGCCCAGAAAGAACTGACTTTGAGGAAAGTCGAAAAGCCCCGGAAACGGGGCTTTTTTCGTTTGCAAGGAGGAGGGGCATGAGCGGCCAGATCATCATCCTGAACGGTGCGCCGCGATCGGGAAAAACAAGCATCGCCAGAGCTGTTCAGGAGCGCTTCGATGGCGTCTGGATCAATCTCGGCGTCGACGTTTACGAGCAGGCTACGCCGGCACGCTATCGGCCCGGGATAGGATTGCGGCCCGGCGGCGAGCGTCCGGACCTTGAGGCCCTCGTGCCCGGATTATACGCCGCGCTCTACGAATCGATGGCCGTCCACAGCCGGCTGGGGCTAAATGTCGTGGCGGATATCGGCCATCACGACGCCTATTCGAGACCACTTCACATTGTGGCCGATTGCGCGCGCCGGCTTGTAGGTCTGCCGGTGCTGTTTGTCGGTGTTCGCTGCCCGCTGGAAATCATCATGGAAAGGCGTGCCGCCAGCGCGGCGGACAAGAGATATGTGACCGGCTCATCAGACGATCCGGTGCCGTTGCCCGTGCGCCTGTGGCAGGAGGAGGTCCACCGCCCAGGCGTGTACGATCTGGAAGTCGATACCTCGCTCCTGAGCCCGAAGCAGTGCGCGGATACGATCGCAGAGCAGCTTCGGCAAGCACCGTATCCAACAACGTTTCAGAAACTATCCAACCCATCCAGCGCGGCCCTTGAGCCGTTTTGACCGGCATGGCCGCCGCAGGCGGGTTCGTCCAGATCGGCGAATTTACAGCCTGCAAACGGCCGGCGATTGCATCGTGGAGCTCTCGATTTCAGCGGCCATGCGGTCCGGCACGAAACGGGTCAGCAAATATCCGCACGCCTTCCAGATCGCGATCATCAGGAATGCACCCGCATAGCCATCCAAGGCATAATGCCAGCCAAGCACGACGGAACCGACCATAATGACGCCGGCGAATAACCACATCACAAGACCGGCCAGCCGCGACCGCCGTGTTGCATAGAGGGCGAACAGCACTGCCATCGCAACGTGCAGGGATGGGAAGGCGGATATACCGACGCTGCCGGTGGTTAGGCCGGTATAGCCACTCCACAGCATATCCTGCGTGCTGAGCGCCCAGATCGGATAGACGCGATCGGCGACGGCAAGTGCTTGCATGAGGGGGTGAAAGTCGTTGCCGAACCCCAATCGCTCGTAAAAGCAGGGGCCAGCCGACGACAGGCCCATCGCGAGGAAGAAGCCACCCAGCGTCCACACCGTTATGAAGCTCATCAGGAACTGGTGACGCAGCTTCGTATCCTTGCGTGTGATGCACACGGTGAAAACCGCGGTGATGAGCACGACGAACCAGAAATTGTACGCGATGTTGATGATCTTCAATGCAAGCGGCGACTGGACGACAAACCACAACCATTCGTGCGGGGCTCGACCGAAATGCAGGATGCGATCGGCGTGAGCCAATGCTTTGTCCCATGCGAACGGAGAGAGGATTGCAATGGCTCCCTTCAACACACCGATCGCGGATATGAAGGCAAGACCCGCACCCAGGCCATTCAGGCTGTTGGCAATGCGTTCGGCATCGCCAAAGAATCTACCCAGTGACTTGAGGAAGGTGTGCAGCGGTTCGGTTTCCCGCTGGACCAGCGCAAGGTGGAAAAGCGTCCCAAGTGCAAGGGCTGAGCCGCAAATCCAGAAGGCGATGAAAAGATACTCGGCGTATTCCGCCAGAACGCCGAAATCCGGCATGTTTCCAGTGTGCCACCCGACTGCGCTTGCCAGAAGCAGCGCAGCGGTAGCCATAGCGTGCAGCAGCCGGTGTCGCCAAAAGGCATCCGCCAAGATGCCAGGAAAAGCACGTCCGACAATGGCCCCCGTCAGTGGGGCCGATGCCGCAACCGAATGTTCCATGGTTTTGAAGCCCACAGCTCGCCACGCCGCTACCATTTTACCGTGAGACGGTTCAATATTTCCTAATCAGACGATTAGAGTTGCAAACGGTTGAGTCCCGGCGCCGGCACGGCCGGGCACTAGACCGTCTTCTGGGCTGAACGGCGCTTGTCAGTTCGATATTCTCGACCCGGTCCGCCACATCGGCTGACCTCGCGTTTCTCAATTTTCGAGCGCAGTCCGGATCTTTTCGGCATTTTCGGTCAGCACCTCCGGCTTCTCCATCCCGCCCGTGTGCGGCTTCAGGGGAATGCCGTCGAAGCGCGGGATGACATGCACATGCAGATGATAGACGGTCTGCCCCGATGCCGGCTCATTGAACTGCATGATGGTGACGCCGTCGGCGCCAAAGGCCTTTTTCACCGCCAGCGCCACTTTCTGAACGACGCTCAAGAGATGGCCGAAAATTGACGGGTCGGCGTCGAGCAGGTTGCGCGATGGCGCCTTCGGCACGACCAGCGTGTGGCCCGGCCCCTGCGGCATCACATCCATGAAGGCGATGACTGCTTCATCCTCGTAGACACGGTGCGAGGGAATTTCGCCGCGCAGGATCTTGGCGAAGATGTTGTCGGTATCGTAGGCGGCCTCGGTCATGGCGAACGCTCCGGATTATGCCTTTCGTGTAGCGAAACCGTGGAAAATCGGCAAGACGATCGGCGAAGTCGGCGCTGCTCGTCAAGGCAGCCCTGTTGCTACTCCTCGAGATCCTTGCGGAACGGGGTGTGCTCTTCCAGATATTCGCTCATCCGCTCCACCTCGTGCCGTTCGCGCCTGAGATAGTCGGCGACGGCGTTGCGCAGGCCTGGGTGCGCAATGTAGTGCGCGGAATGCATGGTCACCGGCCGGTAGCCGCGCGCCAGCTTGTGTTCGCCCTGCGCGCCCGCCTCGACCACCTTCAGCTTGCGCTCGATGGCGAAGTCGATCGCCTGATGGTAGCAGACCTCGAAATGCAGGAAGGGATGGTCCTCGATGCAGCCCCAGTTGCGGCCATAGAGTGCGTCCGAACCGATGAAATTGATGGCGCCGGCGATATAGCGCCCATTGCGCCTGGCCATCACCAGCAGGATGTCGTCGGCCATGCGTTCGCCGATCAGCGAGAAGAATTGACGGTTGAGATAGGGCCGACCCCATTTGCGGCTGCCGGTGTCCATGTAGAAGGCGAAGAAATCGTCCCAGGCCTTCTCGGTGAGGTCCTTGCCGGTCAGCCGATCGATCGAAATGCCTGGGGCAAGCGCTTCGCGCCTTTCCTTCTTCATCGCCTTTCGCTTGCGCGAGGCAAGGGTGGCGAGGAAGTCGTCATAGGTCGAAAAGCCTTCGTTGAAGAAATGGAATTGTTGGTCGGTGCGGTGCAGGAAGCCTGCCGCTTCCAGCACCTCCACATCGCTCTCTTGCGCGAAGGTGACATGCGCGGAAGAGACGCCGAGTTTTTGCGTCACCGCCTTCAGGCCCGCCGCGAGACCGGCCTTCACTTTGGCGCTGTCCTCGCCTTTGCTGACCAGCAGGCGAGGGCCGGTGACCGGGGAGAACGGCACGGCACTTTGCAGTTTGGGATAGTAACGGCCGCCGGCGCGCTCGAAGGCATCCGACCAGCCATGATCGAACACATATTCGCCCTGGCTGTGCGATTTGAGATAACAGGGCACCGCGCCCAGCAGTCTGCCTTGCCCGTCCTCCAGCCTGAGGTGATGGCCCTGCCAGCCGGTGCGCCGCACGGCGCATCCAGAAACTTCGAGTGCGCTTAGAAAAGCGAAGGAAACCAAAGGATTGTAACTGGTTTCTGAATCTCCGCGCGCGGTTCCGGCAAAGCCGTTCCATTCATCACAGGTGAAGGCGCCAATGCCGGCGGCGACGCGGATCGAATAGTCCGCATTGGCCGTTTGTCCGTCACCCTCGTCGCCCTGATCCATGAGGCTTATTTAAGCTCCGTCCGGCCTGGTACAAGTCACGTTTCAGACACTCAGGCGACTTTGACCAAATCGGGCTCGAACCCCTCGAACGTCATCTGGTCGGCATATCTGAAGGTCAGGTCGACCGCCGGCTGGTCGTGCACCGTCCAGGTGATAACAGGCATTTTCAGCCTTTCGCGCACGAAGCTGACGAATGGGTTCGGCAGGTCGCCGGCCGCGTAGGAGGTGAAGGCGATGTCGTGCGCCAGCATGGCGAAATGCGCCTCGATCAGCCCGACGTCCTTGCCGTAGGCGGTGAGACCCCCGGGGATACCCGGCGCGTCTTTCGGAAAATCGCGGACCAGCCAGTGGTCGAACGACATGATCGCCGCCTTGCCCTTGTAGCGCTTGAGCATCTTGCCGACGCTTGCCACCAGGCCTTCGTCATAGCCGGGCGTGCCTTTCAACTCGACCACCAATGGCACGCGGCCGTCGACCAGGTGGAGCATTTCCTGCAGCGTCGGCACATGGTCCGCCGTGCCACCGACCCTGAGCGCCGCGAGTTCTGCTGCGGTGCGCTGCCAGACGAAACCATCCTGGCCGGTCAGGCGCTTGAGATCTCCGTCATGGATGATGACAGGAACGCGGTCGGACGACAGGTGGACGTCGCATTCGATGGCATAGCCGCGTTCGGCGGCCGCAGCGAAGGCTGACAGCGTGTTTTCCCAGCGCGTCTTGTTCATGTCGTGGAAGCCGCGATGGGCGACGGGCCGGGCGGTCAGCCAGGATAGGTCGGTCATATCTGTCCCCTGGCTCATTCGATTTCGAAGACGGCTTCGATTTCCACTGCGGCATTAAGCGGCAGGCAGGCGGTGCCGACGGCGGAGCGCGCATGCTTGCCACGCTCGCCAAGGGCCGCCACCAGGAAATCGGAGGCGCCGTTGGCAACCAGATGCTGCTCGACGAACTCAGGTGTCGAGGCGACGAAAACGGTGATCTTCACCAGACGGCTAATCTTCTCGAGGTCGCCGAGTGCTGCCTTGGCCTGCGCCAGGATGTTGATCGCGCAGTATTTTGCCGCATCCTTGCCACCTGCGGTATCGAGATCGCGACCTAACAGCCCGTTCGCCTGCAGCTTGCCGTCCTTGAGCGGCAATTGCCCGGCGGTGAACAGCAGATTGCCGGTCCGGCAATAGGGCACGTAGTTGGCGGCGGGCGCGGCGGCGACGGGAAGCGTCACACCCAGATCGCTTAGCCGCTTTTCGATTGTTTCACTCATGGTATTTCCCTATTGCTTGGTGACGCCGCGCCGGCCGGGCCGAAATTGCTATTTTTGCCTCGCTTCCGCCACGACTTTTTTTAAGCTGGACCATCTTTCCCTGCGGCCTGCCATCAGTCGCGACGATCGGAGTACCTCATGCGCGCAACGCGCCTCGCATTCCATGCCGTCCTGTTGTCGGGGGTCTTCTCGATAGCCCCTGCCTTCGCAGCGCCGGCGTTGCAAGCCCACCGCGCCGTCTACGATCTTACCTTGAAAAAAGCGTCCGATCAGTCCGGCATCACAGGCATATCCGGCCGCATGGTCTATGAGTTCAATGGCTCGGCCTGCGAAGGCTATACGGTGAAATTCCGCTTCGTCACCCAGATCGTCACCGCCGACAACACCAGGCTGACCGACCAGCAGACGACCACTTTCGAGGACGCCGAAGGCAAGACATTTTCGTTCGTGACAAAATCCTTCGTCGACCAGAATCTCGACAAAGAGGTCAAGGGCATCGCCACCAAAGAGACCAAGGGCCTGAAGGTCGACATCGACAAGCCTGAAAAGAACAGCGTCGAGCTGGCGACAACCCAATTCCCGACCCAGCATCTGGTCGAGCTGATCGGCAAGGCCGAAAAGGGCGAGAATTTTTACGAAACCAACCTGTTCGACGGTTCCGAAGACGCCAACAAGGTGATGACCACCACCGTCGTGGTCGGCAAGAAAACCGATGCCGACAAGGCCGACCCGGAAGCTTCGGCACTGGCAAAGCTCGCCACCGACAAATACTGGCCGGTCGATATCGCCTATTTCGACGACACCAACAAGACGGGCGAAGAGGTGCCGGAATACCGTATCAGCTTCAAGCTGCATGAGAACGGCATCACCCGCGATCTCGTCATGGACTATGGCGACTTCTCGATGACCGGCAAGCTGGTCAACCTGTCGCTGTTCGACCAGACGAAACCCTGTCCCGCCAAATAGTGCCGGTCTAGGCAGTTGATTTACCACGACACGGCGTGCTCGTAACGATCGACTTGAACGTGCCGCAATCGTCTCTCAACCTCTCCCCGGCGTCCAGGCGCGAGGGGGATCAGCTTGAGCAGGATCGATACATTCGTGGCGCCGCGGCCCAACCCGGCACTGATCGGGGCCATGACATCCGTCAACCGGATCGTCATGCTCCGCGGCATTCCCGGATTTCGGGATATCTTGCCGTTCAATCGCCTGGCCGGTCTGCGCGGCGTCTCAGATGTCCGCCATATCGACTTTCCCCACGCCGACCTTGAGCGGCTGAAGGCCAGTTGCGGGGCAGGGAAGGCGACCTTCATCACGCCCAATCATCCCGAGTTCTTCACCGACTGGATGATCGACAAGGAAATCGTGTCGCAGGTCAGCCCGCTCACGGCCTCATGGGCAACCAATGGTGTCGTCAACGGCCTTGGCCGGCTGATGCAGAAGTTCTGGCTGGCCAACAATTTGATCGCTCAGATTCCCGGCAATAGCGGGGCAGCCAAGGAACACTCGATCGCCTGGGCCTTGAAAGGCCATGGCGTGCTGCTGCATCCCGAAGGCGGCGTCGGCTGGCATGCCAATGTCGTTGCGCCTTTGCTGCCGGGTGCCGTCGAGATGGGGCTCGAGGCCCTCAAGCGCGGCCGGGCCACGGATCCCGATTTCAAGGTCTGGATCGCGCCAGTCGTCTGGAAGCTCGCCTTCACCGGGAATGTCGAAGCGGCGCTGGCGAAGGAATGCGCTTATGTCGAGAAAAGCCTGAAAATAGAACGCCTTGCGACCGACACGCTCCCGCAGCGCATCCACCATGTCTATTCGGCGCTGCTGGCCCGCGATGAAGCAGCATCGGGCATGCCATCCGGCGAAGGCGCAACCTATGCCGAGCGCCAGCAGGCGTTGGTTGCTGAACTCGGCCGCCGACTCGGCGAAAGCATCTCATTCGACGCTGCCATAACCGACACCGCAGAGCTTCTGCGGCGTGCGCGTCGCTGGCAACGCGAAAACACCGACGATACGGAACGGCAAAGCCAGGTCCGCGCGCTCGCCGATAGGGTTCAGAGGCTGCAGCGCATCGGACCCTGGGCCTGCGCCAATCCGCGCATCACCCAGGAGCAGATCGCCGAACATCTGAAGCGGATCCGCCACGACTATTGTCGAGGCGGGCTGCGCGACACGATAAACCGGTTCATTCCGCAGCCGGCCGGGCCGCGTTGCGCCCACATCCGGGTGCCGGAGGCACTGGGCTTGCATGAGCATGCGGGCTCGATCGACGATGCGGTTGCCGAACTGCACCGTCGCATGCAGGATACGGTCACCAACATTGTGGCCGAGCTTGCGGCCAATGGCGGCTTCATTTTCTATCCGAATCCATTCTATCGTCCCTGACATCCTGACGGGCCACGTGGCCCGCTGTGGTGGAGGATGGAAGGCAAACAGCAAGCTTCATGGCGGTCTATGTCGACGCAGCGATCTGGAACTGGGCCGGCCATCGCTGGTGCCATCTGTTGGCCGACGACACCGACGAGTTGCATCGCTTTGCCGCCCGGCTCGGCGTCAAGCGCTCATCCTACCAGGGGCCGCCCAAGACATCGGCGCCGCATTATGACATAACCGGCTTCGAGCGCGACCGTGCGGTGCGGCTCGGCGCCATCGAATGCAGCCGCGAGGAGATCGTCGCGGTCTTCCGGCGAGTGCGAGTGCCGAACGGGAAGATAAAGCGCTGACGGCAGGGCGCGGATCGTCGCACGCCGCATCACAGATCCCGCGGCGCTTGCGTTTATCGCGCATCCCCTCTATATGCGCGCTCATTCCACACACGGACTTTGGTGTCTGCCCGGGAGAAATCCGGCTGAAACCTCCGGTGGCGTTCGAGGACAAAGTCCAAAAATGCCTGTGTCCGTGGAGGCTAACCGGAAAGGAACTTTGAATGGCACTGCCTGATTTCAGCATGCGCCAGCTTTTGGAAGCTGGCATTCACTTCGGCCACCAGACCCACCGCTGGAACCCGAAGATGGCGCCCTACATCTATGGCGCCCGCAACAACATCCACATCATCGACCTGTCGCAGACGGTGCCTTTGCTGCATCAGGCGCTTAAGCAGGTTTCCGACACCGTCGCCAAGGGTGGCCGCGTGCTGTTCGTCGGCACCAAGCGCCAGGCGTCCGACATCGTCGCCGATGCTGCACAGCGTTCGGCTCAGTATTATGTCAACTCGCGTTGGCTCGGCGGCATGCTGACCAACTGGAAGACGATCTCGAATTCGATCCAGCGCCTGCGCAAGCTCGACGAGATGCTGGCCGGCGAGGCGCAAGGGTTGACCAAGAAGGAACGCCTGAACCTCGACCGCGAGCGCGAGAAGCTCGACAAGGCGCTGGGCGGCATCAAGGACATGGGCTCGACGCCCGACCTGATGTTCGTCATCGACACCAACAAGGAAGCGATCGCCATCCTCGAGGCCAAGCGCCTCGGCATCCCGGTCGTCGCCATCATCGATTCGAACTGCGATCCGGACAAGATCGACTTCCCGATCCCCGGCAATGACGACGCGGCCCGCGCCATCCAGCTCTATTGCGATCTGATCGCCAAGGCTGCGATCGACGGCATCGCCCGCCAGCAGGGCGCGCTCGGCGTCGACATCGGCGCTTCGGTCGAAGCTCCGGTCGAACCCGCGCTCGACCCGGCTCCGGCCCCGGCGTCGGAAGCTCCCGAAGCTTGATAATCAAAGGCCGGTTGCGGCCTTCATCTTTCTCATATTCTGGCACGCTAAACAGACGCACCATCGAATACCGATGGTGCGTCGGTGCATTTAAAACAAAGAGGCGACAATGAGCATTTCGGCTGCACAGGTCAAAGAACTCCGCGACTTGACCGGCGCGGGCATGATGGATTGCAAGGCCGCGTTGACCGAGACCAACGGCAACATGGAAGAGGCCGTCGACTGGCTGCGCAAGAAGGGTATCTCCAAGGCCGACAAGAAGGCTGGCCGCACCGCGGCTGAAGGTCTGATCGGCGTCGACAACGGCGTGCGCGAAGCTGCCGTCGTGGAAGTCAATTCCGAGACCGACTTCGTGGCCCGCAACGCCGCGTTTCAGGAAATCGTCGGCAACGTTGCCAAGGTTGCGCTGGCCTATGGCACGACGGAGGCTGTGGCCGCCGCAAAGTATCCAGGTTCCGACAAGTCTGTTGCCGACACCATCAAGGACGCTGTCGGCACCATCGGCGAAAACATGGGCTTCCGCCGCTCGGCCAAGCTCACCGTCCCGCACGGCGCTGTCGCTACCTACGTCCACAACGCGGTTGCCGACGGCCTTGGCAAGCTCGGCGTGCTGGTCGCGATCGAGACCACGGGCAATGAGCATGCAGCCAACGCCTTTGGCCGCCAGGTGGCCATGCATGTTGCCGCCACCAACCCTCTGGCGCTGACCGCAGAGCAGATCGATCCGGCCGCGGTCGAACGCGAGAAGGCGATCTTCTCTGACCAGGCGCGCCAGTCCGGCAAGCCGGAAGCGATCATCGAGAAGATGGTCGAGGGCCGTCTGCGCAAGTTCTACGAGGAAGTCGTGCTCCTGAAGCAGGCCTTCGTGCTCAATCCCGACATCACTGTCGAGAAGGCGCTGAAGGATGCCGAGAAGGACATCGGCGCCCCGGCCAAGATCACCGCCTACCTGCGCTTTGCGCTGGGCGAGGGCATCGAGAAGGAAGAGACCGATTTCGCCGCGGAAGTCGCTGCAGCGGTCAAGAAGTAAGCTGCCAAGCAGCTTTTCGGCTCAGGCAACTCGGCCGGGCGCTCGCGAGGGTGTCCGGCCGATTTCTTGTGTGACGTCGACAAAGGCGCGCAGCTTCGGTGCCATTGCCGCCCGGCGCGGAAAGTAGAGAAACAGGCCTGGTTCCTCGATTGCCGACTGCGGCAACACCTGGACAAGCCGACCAGCGGCAAGGTCGGCGCGCACCAGCGGCTCGAACACATAGGCCAGTCCCATTCCCGACAGCGCCAGGTCGATCGCGGCAAGCGAATCGGTGACGATGGCGGTGCCGCGCGTTTCCACGGCCACGTCCTTGCCGTCCTCCGTCAAATCCCAACGATAGACCGCGCCGGATCGCACCAGACGGTAGCCGATGCAATTGTGGGCGGCGAGATCGGCCAGGCTGTGCGGGCGGCCATGCCGGCCGATATAGGCTGGTGACGCCACGATGATCACCTGGAATGGCGGGGTCATCCGGATCGCGATCATGTCCTGCGCGATCATTTCGCCAAGTCTGATGCCGGCGTCAAAGCCTTCGCTGACGATATCGACCAATCCTTCATTGGCAAAGATTTCCACTGTCACATCCGGATAGCGCTCGGCCATGGCCGTCACCACCGGCGTCACCGCCATCGGGACGGCGATATGTGATACATTGATTCTGAGCAGTCCCGCCGGGCGACCCTTGATGCCGCGGATACGCTCCATCCGCTCGGCGATATCCTGCAGCGCGGGCTCGGCCGTCGCGACAAGCGCCTGACCGGCCTCGGTCAGCGATACGCTGCGGGTCGTGCGGGCAAAGAGCGGCTGGCCGATGCGCTCCTCCACAAGGCGTACAGCGTGGCTGACCGCCGAAGGGCTCATGCCGAGTTCGGCAGCGGCAAGCGCAAAGCCGCCTCGCCGCGCCACGGCGACGATAACGGGAAGGTGGCTGAGCAGGTCGCGATCCATTCGTGCATAATATCGCATAGTCCATGCGGATAATGCAATCTGTTCGATGTCGGCCTGTTGGCCCACATTGTCGCCAGCAAACCGGCGGCGGGCCGATGCGCAAAGGAGAAGAGACATGAATGCATTGAAGTATGCCACCTTCGCGGCGGGTATTGCGCTGGCGCCGGTCGATGCCGGCGTAGCCGAATCGTCCCGCGAAACCGCGCTCGCCGATGAGCGCGCCGTCATACGCATCGCCGATGCCATCGACCGCGCGGTCGATGCCCAGGATTGGCGGCTCGCCCGTAGTTACTTCGCGGACCGCGTCACCGTCGACTTCAGCAGCCTGAGTGGGCAGCCTGCGGCCACCATCGCGTCGGACGACCTGATCGGGACCTGGGCCGCCAACCTCAGGGGCAACAAGACCAGCCTGCACCTGCGCACCAACCATCAGGTCGCCATCGACGGCGACGCCGCGACTGTCTCCTCCAACGGCTACGCCTGGAACCGGATGGAAGGCAATGGCGAACCGCTATGGGAAGTCTGGGGCACCTACGAACACCACCTGACCCGTTCGGGAGCCGACTGGAGCGTGGACGGCTTCACATTCCGCATGACGCATGAACGCGGCAACCCGTGGGTCAAGACGACCCCCGGATAGGGTCGGCATTGAGATTGGATCAGGATCGGAGCGACATCATGACCATGCCCTTCTACACCCTTGGCAGCAGCGGGCTTCGTGTCACCCGGCTGGCGCTCGGAACCATGACCTTCGGCACCGAATGGGGCTGGGGCGCCGACAAGGAGACGGCCCGCGCCCTGGTCGATGCCTATGTCGAGGCAGGCGGCAATTTCTTCGATACGGCCGATGCCTATACCGGCGGCACCTCCGAGACCTGGCTTGGCGAGTTCGTTGCCGAACGCGGTCTGCGCGACAGAGCGGTGATCAGCACCAAGTTCAGCATGAATCTGGAGCAGGGCAATCCGAATGCCGGCGGCAACGGCCGCAAGAACATCATCCGCGCCGTCGAAGGCTCGCTGAAGCGGCTCGGCACCGATTATATCGACCTCTATGTCCTGCATGCCTGGGACAGGCTGACTTCACCGGAAGAGGTGATGCGGACGCTGGACGATCTGGTAGGCGCCGGAAAGATCCGCCATGTCGGTCTCTCCGACGTCCCCGCCTGGTACGCGAGCAGGGCGCAGTCCATCGCCGAGCAGCGCGGCTATGAACCGGTTTCGGCGCTGCAGCTCGAATATTCGTTGGTCGAGCGCAACATAGAGCATGAATTTGTGCCGTTCGGCACGCGCTATGGCGCCGGCATCATGGTCTGGAGCCCGCTGGCCAGCGGCTTGCTGAGCGGCAAATATCGTTCAGACACAATCAGCAACGCCGGCGGCAGGCTGGAGGCGATGCGCGGTTCGACCAATCCCGGCTTCCAGAAGTTCACCGACCGCAACTGGGCAATCGTTGCCGAACTGGAAAAGGCCGCAGGCGAGCTTGGCCGCGGCATGGCCCAAATCGCCTTGAACTGGGCGGCAACGCGGCCCGGTGTCGCTTCGGTGATCATCGGTGCGACGAGGCTCGATCAGCTCAGGGACAATCTCGGCGCGCTCGATTTCGAGATCCCCCAAGAGCTCCTGGCAAGGCTCGACGCAGTCAGCCTGCCGGTCACGCCGTTCCCGTACTCGTTCTTCGGTCCGGAAATCCAGGGCGGCCTTACCGGGGGCCAGGCCGTCGGCTACAAGCCGGCGGGCTATTTCCCCGACCTGCTCATGGAAGGTGCATTTGCCGGCGTGAGTTGACAAAAGGCGAGAGAATTCCGGGTCGGGCGCCGCGTGACATCGCGGCGCCCTTCGTGTATCGGAACGCCATTGTTTCGGTGGCGCGCCTGCGCGAGAGCAGCCACCCGGAACGCGCCACATGCAAATGAAGAGGCCCAGATGACGGTGAAGCCCCTCTACCGACGTGTCTTGCTGAAAGCGTCGGGCGAAGCGTTGATGGGCGAGCAGCATTTCGGCATTGACGTGTCAGTGGTGGATCGCATCGCCGGCGACATCGCCGAGGCGCGTGCATTGGGCATCGAGGTCGGCGTCGTCATCGGCGGTGGCAACATCTTTCGCGGCGTGGCCGTTGCCTCCAAGGGCGGCGACCGTGTTACCGGCGACCACATGGGCATGCTTGCCACGGTGATCAACTCGCTGGCGCTGCGCACGTCGTTGAACAAGATCGGCGTCGACGCCGTGGTGCTTTCGGCGATCGCCATGCCCGAACTTTGCGAGAGCTTTTCGCAGCGCCAGGCGACCGCCTACATGAACCAGGGCAAGGTGGTGATCTTTGCCGGCGGCACCGGCAATCCGTTCTTCACCACTGATTCGGCCGCCGCACTTCGCGCGGCTGAAATCGGCGCCGACGCGCTGTTCAAGGGCACTCAGGTCGACGGCGTCTACTCGGCGGACCCCAAGAAGGACCCGAATGCGACGCGTTTCGAGCGCATCAGCCATGGCGAAGTCATAAATCGCGGCCTTTCCATCATGGATACGGCAGCGATTGCACTTGCGCGCGAAAACAACATTCCGATAATCGTTTATTCGATCCACGAAAAAGGTGGTTTCGGCGATATTCTGAGGGGCGGCGGCCGCTGCACGGTCGTCGCGGACGATTGATCGGCGGCCTGACCCGAAAAGGGAAGCCGGTTTTCGAAAGTCCGATTCGAAGACGGCCCGAAGCAGTGAGCCCGCATTAGACGGGTCGAGGAGATAAAGATGAGTGGTGAGTACGACGATCTCAAGCGGCGCATGGATGGGGCTATTGCCGCGTTCAAGCATGATCTGGCCTCGCTGCGGACCGGTCGCGCCTCCAGCAATCTGCTCGATGCGATCCAGGTGCAGGCCTACGGCACCACCATGCCGATCAATCAGGTCGCCAACGTCTCGGTGCCGGAGCCGCGCATGATCTCGGTATCGGTATGGGACAAGTCGATGGTTGGCGCGGTCGACCGCGCGATCCGCGAATCCAATTTGGGGTTCAACCCGATCGTAGACGGCACCAACCTCAGGATTCCACTTCCCGAACTTAACGAACAGCGCCGCAAGGAACTGGTCAAGATCTCGCACACCTACGCCGAGAACGCCCGTGTCGCCGCGCGCCATGTGCGCCGCGACGGCATGGACTTCCTGAAGAAGGCGGAGAAAGACGGCGACATCAGCGAAGACGATCAGCGCAAGCGCTCGGACCAGGTCCAGAAACTTACCGACGAGACGATCAGCACCATCGACCACCTGCTTTCCGATAAGGAAGCTGAAATCATGCAGGTTTAGGGTCATGGCCGCCGGCTGACCCGAAAGCGAGAACATGGCAACGCCCGCGCATGTCGCGATCATCATGGACGGAAACGGACGCTGGGCCAAGGCGCGCGGCATGCCCCGTCTTGCGGGCCACCGTGCCGGTGTCGAGGCGCTGCGCAAGACGGTGCGCGCGGCACCTGGGCTCGGCATTTCCTACCTGACCGTCTATGCTTTCTCGTCGGAGAACTGGTCGCGGCCGAAGTCCGAGGTCAGCGACCTGATGGGCCTCTTGAAAATGTTCATTCGCCGTGACCTTGCTGAACTGCACCAGAGCGGTGTGCGGGTTAGAATCATCGGTGACCGGGCAGGGCTGCAGTCTGATATCAGGGGACTGCTCGACGAGGCCGAAACGCTGACGGCCGCAAACGAATCGCTGACGCTGGTGATCGCCTTCAATTATGGCGGACGAGACGAAATCGTTCGTACGGCACAAAAGCTTGCGGCGGCCGTGGCGCGTGGCGAACTCGACGCCGAGGCGATATCAGCCGAAAGCTTTGCCGGCGCGCTCGATACGCAAGGCATTCCCGACCCGGAATTGGTCATTCGCACCAGCGGCGAGCTCCGGCTGTCGAACTTCCTTCTGTGGCAAGCCGCCTATAGCGAACTCGTCTTCCTGCCTTGCTACTGGCCCGACTTCAGCCGCGAGCACCTTGCGGAAGCTTTGCGTGAGTTTGCTGGCCGCGAACGCCGTTTCGGCGGACTTGGGGGCCATGACGTCGCTTCGCGACCGGCCGCGGGATGAGCAATCTTCAACTGCGTATCGTTTCGGCGATCGTGCTCGCCATCATCACTCTCGGCTTGACCTGGATCGGCGGTTTGCCGTTCCGGCTGCTGTGTGCCGTGATCGTAGCGGCGATCTTCTATGAATGGACCCGCATGTCGCGGCCAACCGGGGCAACGGGCCTTGGTTTCCTGCCGGAAGCACTGCTGGTTGTCTTCATTGGCGCCTTGATTGGCGGTCTGGCCGCCTCCTGGCTGCTGCCGCTTGTGGCGGCCATCGTTGCCGCAACGGCGATAGCCGCCTCGGTTCGCAAGACCGGACAATGGGATGCGAGCGGCCTTGCCTATGCCGCGGTTTCAGGCCTGTCGCTCGCCTTGCTGCGCGATGGCGATCGTTCAGGCCTCATTGCCATCCTGTTCCTGTTCGCTGTCGTCTGGGCCACCGATATCCTTGCCTATTTCGTTGGCCGAGCCGTTGGGGGGCCGAAACTGGCGCCCTCTATCTCGCCCGGCAAGACGCGCAGCGGCGCACTCGGCGGCGCTGTCGGCGGCGTCGTCGCCGGGCTGGTCCTCGCCGCAGCTGCCGGTGTCGGCAATCTGGTATTGCTCGGCCTGATCGCGCTCGTGCTGTCGATTGTCTCGCAGGCAGGCGACCTGTTCGAATCCTGGATCAAGCGCCGCCATGGCCGCAAGGATTCGGGGGCGCTCATCCCGGGCCATGGCGGCGTCATGGATCGTGTCGACGGGCTTGTCGCAGCGGCATTCGCCCTATACGTCATCGGCTGGATTTCGGCGAACGCCGATCATCCGGCACAGGGTCTGTTTCCCGTTTGAGCGATGTCATTTCAGGGTCCTTTGCGCGGTGCGCCTTGGATTCGCCCGGATTGGTGTCACAGTCACGGCGCAGTCTGCGCCGTGGAAGAATTTGAGGGTTTGTCTTGAACGAGATTCTTCACGCGCTTTTCAGCACAGAAGGCTTTGTCCTCGGCACGCTGGTGCCATTCCTCTTCGTGCTGACCGTAGTCGTGTTCGTCCACGAAATGGGCCATTACCTTGTCGGGCGCTGGTGCGGCATCGGCGTCAGGGCCTTCTCGATCGGCTTCGGCCCGGAACTCTTCGGCTTCAACGACAGCCACGGCACGCGCTGGAAACTGTGTGCGATACCGCTTGGCGGCTATGTAAAATTCGTCGGCGACATGAACGCCACATCGAGCCAGCCCACGTCGGAAGAAATTGAAACGCTGACCGAGGACGAGCGCAAGGTCGCCTTTCACACTCAGCCGATCTGGAAGCGCGCGGCAACGGTGGTGGCCGGACCATTGTTCAATTTCCTGCTGACGATCGTCGTCTTTTCCGTGCTGTTCACCGCCTATGGCCGCTATGTCGCCGAGCCCATGGTGGCCGAGGTGACCGCCGACAGCCCGGCGGCGAAGGCCGGCATCCTTCCCGGCGACCGATTCGTCAGCGTCGACGGCAACAAGGTCGAAACCTTTGGCGACGTCCAGCGCCTGGTCTCGGGCCGTGCCGACGACGCAATCACCTTCGTCATGTTGCGCGACGGCCAGGAGGTCACTGTGACCGCGGCGCCGCGGCTGATGGAACAGGAAGACGCGCTCGGCAACAAGGTCAAGGTCGCCGTGATCGGTGTCGTCAACAACAAGGAACTCGGTCAGCCGAGGCTGATCACCTACACGCCGGTCGGAGCGGTCGCGGCGGCGGTCGAGGAAACCGGTCACGTCATCCAGCGCACGGGCCAGTTCCTGCAGCGCTTTGTTGTAGGGCGCGAAGACAAATGTCAGCTGGGCGGTCCGGTGAAGATCGCCGACATGGCGGGCAGGGCTGCGAAACTGGGATTCGAATGGCTCGTGCAGCTGGTTGCACTGCTATCCGTTGGCATCGGAATTCTGAACCTTTTGCCGATTCCCCCCCTCGACGGCGGTCACCTCTTGTTCTACGGGGTGGAGGCTGTCATTCGCCGTCCGGTGTCGGAACGGATGATGGAAATGGCCTATCGGGCCGGGTTGCTTCTGGTGCTGTGCTTCATGGGGTTCGTTTTTTGGAACGATCTGTTTGGGTGCTGAAATCATGAAGAAATTTGGCTTCTGCATGGACGATGTTGAGACGCCGTTTACCATGCAAGGGGATATGAGTGACGCGAAAGCCACGCCGCAGGGTTAAGTAAATACAAATTAACCAGAAGCCTTGCGTGTAGGGAAAATCCGGTTAATACGGTAGGGGAAATTACCGCACGTCCGGTTTTCTCGCCGTGGGGACTACGAGAAAAGGTTATTAAGCCCGATGAAGGCAGCATCCAAGTTTCTAAGCGCCGCGTCCGCGGTGACCCTGTCCGCGGCCATGGTCGTGCCAGGCGCGCTCGCAGTGCAGTTCGTTGCCACATCGGCGGCTGAAGCCGCTGTCGTCAGCAGAGTGGAAGTGAGCGGCAACCAGCGTATCGACGCTGAGACCATCCGCAATTACATCACCATCAAGCCGGGCAAGGCTTTCTCCAGTTCCGATATCGACGGTGCGGTCAAGGCACTGTTCGGCACTGGCCTGTTTTCGGACGTGCAGATCAACCAGGTCGGCTCGACGCTGGTGGTCAAGGTCGCCGAGTACCAGGTGGTCAACCAGGTGCTGTTCCAGAACAACAAGAAGCTCAAGGACAATGCGCTTGCGGCGGCGGTGCAGCTGAAGCCGCGCGGAACGTTCTCACAGGCGACGCTCGATGCCGACGTGGAATCAGTCAAGGCTGCTTACCGGCGCATTGGTCGCGACGATGTGACCGTGACCACGCAGGTTATGCAGCTTGGCGACAATCGCGTAAACGTTGTCTTCAACATCGTTGAAGGCGATCGCACGCAGATCGCGGCGGTCAATTTCGTCGGCAACAGTGCCTATTCCAGCCGCCGCCTGGCGGATATCATCAATACCAAGCGCTCGTCCTGGCTTTCCTTCGTCCTGCGCGACGACGTCTATGACGATGACAAGCTGCGCGCGGACGAGGAGCTGCTGCGCCGCTTCTACTACAATCACGGCTATGCCGACTTCCAGGTCGTGTCTGCTGTCGGCGAGCTCGACAGCGCGACGAACAAGTACACGGTCACCATCACCGTCCAGGAAGGCGACCGCTACACGTTCGGTGATGTCAGCGTCGAGAGCTCGATCCCTGAAGTCGACGGCAAGTCGCTGGAATCGGTGATCGAGACCCATAAGGGTGACGTCTACAACGCCAAGAACGTCGAAGATTCCATCATCGCGCTGACCGAGAAGGTGGCCGGTTCCGGCTATGCCTTCGCGCAGGTCACGCCGCGCGGCGACCGGAATTTCGAGAACCACACCATTTCGGTCGTCTACACGATCGACCAGGGCACCAAGGCCTATATCGAGCGCATCGAGATCCGCGGCAACGATCGCACGCGTGACTATGTCATTCGCCGCGAGTTCGATGTCAGCGAAGGCGACGCCTTCAACCAGGTGCTCATCCAGCGCGCGAAGAAGCGCCTGGAAAACTTGAATTACTTTGAGAAAGTCGACATCTCGACCGTGCCGGGCTCGCAGCCCGACCAGGTCGTGCTGGTGGTCGATGTGGTCGAGAAATCGACCGGCGAGTTCTCCGTGGGCGCTGGTTATTCGACCGGTGGCGACACGGCCGGTCCGTCGGTCGAAGGATCGGTGACCGAGCGCAACTTCCTGGGTCGTGGCCAGTTCATCAAGCTGTCGGCGGGCGGCGGCAAGAATTCACGCGACTACAGCCTGTCCTTCACCGAGCCTTATTTCCTCGGACGGCGCATCGCCGCCGGCTTCGACATCTATAAGTCGACGCGGGAGTACGACAACAATTACGATAGTGATACCACAGGTGCGACGATCCGTTTCGGCCTGCCGATCACCGACAGCATCACAACGCAGCTCGCCTACAATATCTCTCAGGAAAAATATACTGTTGACGACGGCTGCAATCCCACCGATGTAGACCCCAGTGGTACCTGCAATATCTCAACCGCAATCCTTGATGGCATAGCGCAGAGTCCTTGGATCAAGTCGTCGGTCAGTCTCGGGCTGGTCTACAACACCATCGACGACATGAAGAACCCGCATGAGGGTATCTATGCCAACACGACCCTCGAAGTGGCTGGTCTCGGCGGTGATGCCAAGTTCGTGAAGATTACGGGACGCGGCAGCATCTACCAGACGCTGTCGGAGCAGTACGACTTGGTTGGCCTCATTTCGGGCGGCGCCGGCCATGTCGAGGGTTATGGCAGTGACGGCCTGCGTATCTTCGATCAGTTCCAGAGCTCCGATCGCATGATCCGTGGCTTCGCCTATGGCGGTATCGGGCCTGTGGATCCTCTCACGGGTGACCATCTCGGCGGCACGACCTATTTCAACGCGTCGGCGGAGGCCCAGTTCCCGCTGCCGGTGATTCCGGAGAGCTTTGGCTTGCGTGGCGCAGTCTTCGCGGACGCGGCAACGCTCTATGGCAGCAAGGTTACGAGCGTTGCTCAGGAGTCGACGGACATGCAACTGCGTGCCTCGGTCGGCCTCGGCCTGATGTGGGCGTCGCCGTTCGGTCCGATCCGTATCGACTATGCGATCCCGGTCAAGAAGGAAGCGCGCGACGACGTGCAAGAATTCAACTTCGGCATATCGACCCGCTTCTGATCGGCGGCCAACGATGCTCCCGGGTCTTCAGGGTCCGGGAGAAATGTTCCGACCTAGCTGGATATAGCTTCTGGAATGACCGATCCGGTGTTCTTCGCGCCATCACGCCGGTATACGGCGGGCGAAGTCGCGAATCTGACCGGCTCGGTGCTCGTCGATTCCGGCCACTCCGATATTTCGATCGAAGCACTCGCGCCTGCCAGCGAGGGCGGCGAGAATGCGCTCGTCTTTGTCGACGGCAAGCGTAATTCCGCGCTGATGCCGTCGTTGCGGGCAGCCGCGGTCCTGTGCCCGGCGGAATTTGCCGGCAAGGCGCCGGCAAGCGTTGCCGTTCTCATTCATCCGCGTCCACAACAGGCCTTCGCGCTGATCGGGCGTCTGCTGTTTCCGAGGGCGGCGACACCAGGGCCAATGACCAGCGAAACCGGCGTCTCGCCGCACGCTCACGTCGATGCGACCGCGCATGTCGAAGCCGGTGCCGTCATTGAGGCCGGCGCGGTGATCGGGCCAGGCGCTTCGATCGGCAGCGGCACTGTCATCGCCCCGAATGCGGTGATTGGACAATCCTGCCAGATCGGCCGCGACGGCTATGTCGGTCCGGGCGCCAGCATCCAGTATGCCTTGATCGGCAATCGCGTCATCATTCATGGCGGCGCCAGGATAGGCCAGGATGGTTTTGGGTTCGTCGGCGGGGCCAAGGGGCCTGAGCGCGTGCCGCAGATCGGCCGTGTCGTTATCCAGGACGACGTCGAGATCGGCTCCAACACCACCGTCGATCGCGGCGCCATGTCCGATACGATCATCGGCCAGGGCACCAAGATCGACAATCTCGTGCAGATCGCCCATAACGTCCGCATCGGCCGCAATTGCATAATAGCCGGGCTTTCGGGTATTTCGGGTTCCGTGGTGGTGGGTGACAATGTCACCATGGGCGGCGGCGTCGGGCTTGCGGATCACCTGACCATTGGGACAGGGGCCAAGCTTGCCGCCAGAAGTGGATTTATGAGCAATGTCCCTGCAGGCGAGATCTGGGGCGGCTATCCGGCACAGCCGATGGCGGAAGCCATGCGGGAGATAGCCATGCTGCGCAAGCTCGCCAGGACCCGCAAACAGGGCGAGGGAGGCAATGGCTGACATGATCGCGTCGACGACGCTGGAGGCGGTCGACATTATGGGGCTGATGAAGCTCCTGCCGCACCGCTATCCGTTCCTGATGATCGATCGTATCGTCGACATCGATGGCGACGAATCCGCCATCGGCATCAAGAACGTGACCATAAACGAGCCGCATTTTCAGGGCCATTTCCCCGAGCAGCCGGTCATGCCGGGTGTGCTCATCGTCGAGGCGATGGCGCAGACGGCCGGCGCCATCTGTATCCGCAGCCTGGGTACCGAAAAGCCGTCGCTGGTCTATTTCCTGACCATCGACAACGCCAAATTCCGCAAACCGGTGGTTCCCGGCGACCAGTTGAAGATCCATGTCAAGAAAATCAAGAAACGCGGCAACCTGCTCAAATTCGCTTGTGAAGCCATGGTCGACGGCGCCAAGGCGGCCGAGGCCGAGATTTCAGCCATGATGGTCACCAGCGACTGACGATCGAGTGCTTATGAAAATCAAGACATCCATTCATGCTTCCTCCATTGTCGAGGAAGGCGCCCAAATCGGCCAAGGTGCACGCATCGGGCCGTTCTGCCATGTCGGTGCCGATGTGGTGATCGGCGACGACGTCGAACTGGTCAGTCATGTCTCGGTGATGGGCGCGACGTCGATCGGCGCCTCGACCAAGGTCTATCCGATGGCGACATTGGGCGCACCGCCGCAGAACACCAAGCACAAGGGCGGTCGCACCACCTTGGTCATCGGCAGGAACTGCACGATCCGCGAAGGCGTGACCATGCATCTCGGCACCGATTCCAGCCGCGGCGAGACGACGGTCGGCGACAATGGCAATTTCCTTGCCTACGCCCATATCGCCCATGATTGCGTCGTCGGCAACAATGCGACGTTCGCCAATGGCGCAACGCTGGGCGGCCACTGCGAGGTCGGCAACAATGTCTATATCGGCGGCCTGACCGCAGTGCATCAGTTTGTCCGCATTGGCGACAACGCCTTTCTCGGCGGCTGCTCCGCGATCGTCGGCGATGTCATTCCCTTTGCCATCGCGGTCGGTAACCGCGCCAGCCTGCGCGGTCTCAACATCATCGGCCTCAAGCGCTCCGGCCTGCCGAGGTCCGAAATCCTTCTGTTGCGCAAGGCTTACAGGATGATCTTCGATCGTTCCCGCACCGTTGGCGAGAACATCGAATTCGCCAAGGCGGAGTTCGCGTCGTCGCCGACCGCCATGAAGATCATCGATTTCATCACCAGTCGCGGCAAGCGGCATTATGCTGTGCCGTCGCTCAAGGGCGGCGATGGCGACGATGTCGATGACGAAGACTGAGACAGCGGCTGCGCGTCTTGATCTTCCGCCGGGCTCCAGGGTCGGCATCATTGCCGGCGGCGGCAGTCTGCCGGTCGAAGTCGCGGCCGGTTCGGCTGAACAAGGTTATCCGCCCTTCGTCATCCTGATGGAAGGCGAGGTCGACCGCATCGCGGAACTCTCCCGATACGATCACGAAAACCTCGCTCTGGAAGGTATAGGCTCGCTCGTCCCTTTGCTGCGGCGGCACCGGATCACCCATCTGGTGCTTGCAGGCGAGATCAAGCGCCGGCCGCGATTGCTTGCGCTGCGCCCCAGTCTCAGCCTGCTCGCGGTGATTCCTTTGGTCGTCATGGCGCTCGCGCGTGGCGACGATGGTCTTCTAAAGGTCTTGGCACGAGGCCTCGAAGCGCGCGGAGTAAAGGTCGTTGGCGCCCACGAAGTAGTGCCGAATCTTGTCGCCGCCGAAGGCGTGCTGACCAAGGCCGAACCGCGAAAATTGGACTGGCGCGATATTGAGGCAGGCCTTGCGGCAGCAAAGGCCATCGGGGCGCTGGATGTCGGCCAAGCGGCGATCGCGGTTGGCGGCCGGGCAATCGCGCTGGAAGGCATCGAAGGAACAGCCGGCCTGCTTGATCGTGCGAAGCTGCTGCGCGGCCACGGCCGTATTGCGGGCAAGACCCGCGGCGTCCTCGTCAAGTGCGCCAAGCCCGGTCAGGAACTGCGCGCCGATCTTCCATCCATCGGTCCGCAGACGGTCGAGGCAGCGCACGCGGCCGGACTCGCCGGCATTGCCGTCGAGGCGGGACGGTCGCTGATCCTCGAAGGTCCTGAAACCATCGCGCGCGCCAATGCACTCGGCCTGTTCGTCCTTGGCCTGCGTGCCGCCACGGAGCCGCGCAATGGCTGACAGGGCATTGAAGATCGCAATCGTTGCCGGAGAGGAGTCCGGCGACCTGCTCGGTGCCGACATAGTGCGCTCGCTCAGCCAGGCTGTGGGGCGCGAGGTGCAACTCGTCGGCCTCGGCGGCCGTCATTTGCAGGCGCTGGGACTGGTCTCGCCATTCGATGCCGGCGAGATCGCCCTCATGGGGTTCAGCGCCGTTCTACGCGACCTGCCGCGCCTGATGCGGCGGATCAGCCAACTGGCCAAGACCGTTGCCGACGAAAAGCCGGACTGCATGGTCACCATCGACAGTCCGGACTTTTCGTTGCGCGTCGCCAAAAAGGTGCGTGCGGCCAACCCGTCGATTCCGATCATCCACTATGTCTGCCCGAGCGTGTGGGCGTGGCGGCCGGGCAGGGCGGTGGCGATGAAGCCCTATGTCGACCACATCCTCTGCATCCTGCCTTTCGAGGTCAAGGAGCTCGAGCGGCTCGGCGGGCCACCAGGCACCTATGTCGGGCATCGCCTGACCCACGATGCGGGTTTGCTGGCCGCAGCCAAGGCGCAGGAACTACCGCGCGACCTTTCTCCTGATCGCGTCAAAACCCTGCTCGTCCTGCCCGGTTCGCGGCGTGGCGAGGTACGGCGGCTGCTCGACCCGTTCGGCGAGACGGTGTCGATTCTGCGTGCGCGTGGCCACCGCCTGCGGCTGCTGCTGCCGACCGTTCCGCATGTCGCCGACCTCGTCAAATCCTCCGTCAACCGCTGGGATGAAAAGCCTGAGATCATCGTCGATCCCCAGCGCAAATGGCAGGCTTTCGGCAAAGCCGATGCGGCGCTGATCGCGTCCGGGACGGTATCGCTGGAACTGGCGCTGGCCGGCGTGCCGATGATTTCCTGCTATAGGCTCGACCCGGTCGCGCGCGTCTTGGCGCCGCACCTCGTTTCCGTCTGGTCGGCGCTGCTGCCCAATCTGATATCGGATCGAGCGCTTATTCCGGAATTCTACGACGGCTACATCAAGCCGAACAATCTGGCCCGGCAATTGGAAGCCCTGTTCGCCGACAGCGGCATGCGCGCCTGGCAGAAGAATGGATTTGCAGAGATCATGCGGCGCATGGCGACGGACAGACCGTCCGGCGAGATCGCCGCGCAGGTGGTGATGCGGTATATCAAGAGAGGGAATAGTCAGTAGGGAGTAGGGAAGTTGACCGTGCCTACTGCCTACTGCCCGATCCCTACTCCCAGTTCACCGCTTGGCGATCGGCACGTAGTCACGCTCGGGTGCGCCGGTATAGAGCTGGCGCGGGCGGCCGATCTTCTGGCGCGGATCCTCGATCATCTCTTTCCACTGTGCGATCCAGCCGACGGTGCGGGCGACCGCGAACAGCACGGTGAACATGGTGGTGGGGAAACCCAGCGCCTTCAGCGTAATGCCGGAATAGAAGTCGACATTCGGGTAGAGCTTCTTCTCGATGAAATAGGGATCGGTCAGCGCGATCTTTTCCAGTTCCATGGCGATGTCGAGCAGCGGATCGTCCTTGATGCCGAGCTCGCCCAGAACCTCATGCGCCGTCTTCTGCATGATCTTGGCGCGCGGATCGTAGTTCTTGTAGACGCGGTGGCCAAAGCCCATCAAGCGGAACGGGTCGTTCTTGTCCTTGGCGCGAGCGATGAACTCGGGGATGTGATCGACATGGCCGATCTCGCCAAGCATGTTGAGCGCCGCTTCATTGGCGCCGCCATGCGCAGGCCCCCACAGGCAGGCGATGCCGGCGGCGATGCACGCGAACGGGTTGGCGCCCGACGAGCCGGCGAGACGAACGGTCGAGGTCGAGGCGTTCTGCTCGTGATCGGCGTGCAGAATGAAGATGCGCTCCATGGCGCGCGCCAGCACCGGGTTGATCTTGTATTCCTCGCACGGCACGGCAAAGCACATGTGCAGGAAGTTGGCGGCGAAGTTCAGTTCGTTCTTCGGGTAAATGAACGGCTGGCCGATGTGGTATTTGTAGGCCATCGCCGCGATCGTTGGCATCTTGGCGATCAGCCGCATGGAGGCAACCATGCGCTGGTAGGGGTCGGAGATGTCGGTGGAGTCGTGGTAGAAGGCCGACAGCGCGCCGACCACGCCGCACATCACCGCCATCGGGTGCGCGTCGCGGCGGAAGCCGGTGAAAAAGCGCGACATCTGCTCATGCACCATGGTGTGGCGCGTCACGCGGTAGTCGAAGTCGTCCTTCTGCGCCTTGGTCGGCAATTCACCGTAGAGCAGGAGATAGCAGACCTCGAGGAAGTCGCCATGTTCGGCCAACTGGTCGATCGGATAGCCGCGATGGAGGAGGATGCCGGCGTCGCCGTCGATGAAGGTGATTTCGGACTCGCAGCTTGCCGTCGAGGTGAAGCCCGGATCGTAAGTGAAGGCGCCGGTGGTTGAGTAGAGCGAGGCGATGTCGATGACATCAGGCCCGACCGAACCACTTCGCACCTTGAATTCATGGGTCTTGCCGGCGAATGCAAGCGTTGCCGTGGCCTCCTGGATCTTGCCGCCCAAATCCATTTTTTTCGCAGCTTCGGTCATTGCAAACTCCTTCTTGTTTCCTCATGCCGGCAAAGGCAAAATTCTGCAGAGCGACACGTCGAAAAATCACCGCAATGCGCGTATTCGCCACCGCATTTCAGGAGGTGCGTGCCAGATTGGGCCAAGGCCTAATGTTGCACTGCGAAACCCGCCTTTCAATGCCAATCTTGGGCCAGTTTGCTCCTAATCGATTTGATCTGAGATGCGCGCCAGGCTTTCCTCGCGGCCGAGCACGGCGAGCACATCGAACACGCCCGGCGAGGTGCTTTTGCCGGTCAACGCAGCGCGCAAAGGCTGGGCCACCGCGCCGAGCTTGTGACTGCCGGCCGCTGCCACCTCGCGTATCGCCGCCTCCGCCGAGGCGGCTGTCCAGTCACTCGCAAGCCTGTTCAAAGCTTCGTGAGCACTGCGCAGGATCTTGCGGGCATCGTCGGTAAGCAGAAGGGCCGCCTTGTCGTCGATCGGCAGGGGGCGCGTGGCGAACAGGAAGGCCGCGCCATCGACGAGCTCGACCAGCGTCTTGGCGCGCTCCTTCAGGCCCGGAAGCGCTGCCAGCAACTGCGCCTTGGTGCTGTCGTTCAGGCGCGCGGCGATCGCCGGGCCGCCTTCGAGATAGGGCAGGGTAGCGATGAAGATGTCGAACAGTTGGGCATCGCTCATGCGGCGCATATGCGCGCCGTTGATCGCCTCCAGCTTGGCGAAGTCGAAGCGCGCCGCGCCCTTGTTGACATCGCCGATATCGAACCAGGAAATCATATCCTTGATCGACATGATCTCGTCGTCGCCATGGCTCCAGCCAAGGCGCGCCAGGTAATTGAGCAGCGCCTCCGGCAGGTAGCCCATGGCGCGATAGGCCTCGACGCCAAGCGCGCCGTGCCGCTTCGACAGCTTGGCGCCATCGGCGCCGTGGATCAGCGGGATATGCGACATGGACGGCACGTTCCAGCCCATGGCGTTGTAGATCACGGTCTGGCGAGCGGCGTTGGTCAGATGATCGTCGCCGCGAATGATATGGGTGACTCCCATATCATGATCATCGACGACGACGGCATGCATGTAAGTGGGATTGCCGTCAGAACGCAGGATGATGAAGTCATCGAGATCCTTGTTGGGAAAGCGCACCTCGCCCTGGACACGGTCATGGACGATGGTCTCGCCGTCGGTCGGCGCCTTGATACGAATGGCGCCCTTGACGCCTGCGGGCGCCTCAGAGGGGTCGCGGTCGCGCCAGCGGCCGTCATAGCGGGGCGGCAGCCCCTTGGCTCTGGCGGCCTCGCGCATGGCCTCCAGTTCGGCCGGCGTGGCATAGCAATAATAGGCCTTGCCCATGCGCACGAGCTCCTCAGCCACCTCGCGGTGGCGCGGAGCACGCTCGAACTGCGACACCGGCTCGCCGTCCCAGCTCAGGCCAAGCCAGGAAAGCCCGTCGAGGATGGCAGCCGTCGCGGCTTCATTGGAGCGTTCGCGGTCGGTGTCCTCGATGCGCAGCAGCATCGTGCCGCCAGTGTGCTTCGCATACAGCCAGTTGAACAGCGCCGTGCGCGCGCCGCCTATGTGCAGATAGCCGGTGGGCGAAGGGGCAAAACGGGTGACGACCTTGTCGGACATGGAACTCTCGGAAACCATCTGAAGCGGGGTGCGGTTGCGCGGGCTTTCGCGCGCCCGGCGTTCATGTAGCATAGGGTGTCGAGGGCGCAAGGGGCAGACCCGATGGCTGGACGAGGCTGGGGCTCGGATCAGGGCGAGGACGCTGCCATCGGCGTCAGCGAACGGTCCCTGTTTGCGCCTCGGCCAGCCCCATTGCCGCCGCCATCGCCCCTTGTGCCGGATCCCGGCAAGGCGCCCTTGCAAGCGGATGTCGCCGCCTCTGTTCCTGTTGCCGAAACCGGCAGGATCGTTCGCGTGCGCCGGCAAATCAGCCTGACATCACTGCCTCGCCTGCGCCACAGCGTGAACACGGCGGCGAGCCTGGAACTCGACCGGGGCGTGGCCTTCCTGCTGGTGCCGGTCTGCCTGGCGATCGGAGCGATCGGCTATTTTTCGCTGACGGCTGAACCCGACTTTGCGAGACCTGTCGCGGTTGTCATCTTGACGGGGATCTGTGCGCTGGTCTCGCGCTCATGGCCAAAGACCCATCTGTGTTTCATGGCGGCGCTTTTGTGCGCCCTAGGACTGCTTGCTGCCAAGGTCGAGACGTGGCGTGCGGGCACACAAATGTTGGGCTCGGAAATCTCGACGCAGGTGACCGGCCGCGTCGTCTCGCTCGACCGGATGGAAACTGGCCGTATCCGGCTGACCATCGACGTGACGTCGACCGCAAGACCGAAACTGCGCTATGCGCCGGAACGGGTGCGGCTTTCGGCACGCAAGATCCCGGCTGACGTGACCGCAGGCTCCCTCATCACTGGATATGCCAAGCTTTTGCCGCCGACCGGGCCGGTGCGGCCGGACAGCTATGATTTCTCCTTCGACAGCTATTTTGCCGGCATCGGCGGCAGCGGGTTCTTTCTCGGCAACCCCAAGCTTGTCGTCAGCGATGATGGCGACATGCCGCTGCCGGCCCGAATTTCCTCTAGCGTGGAAAATGCCCGCGAGGCCATCGCCGACCATATCAGGGCGAGCGTCGGCGGCGCCGAAGGCGAGATCGCCGCGGCGCTGATCGTCGGCGTGCGCGCCGGCATTCCCGATGACATCAATGAGGCGATGCGACGTACCGGCATCTACCACATCATCTCGATTTCGGGACTGCACATGGGGCTGGTCGCAGGCACCATCATGGGCTTGCTGCGCGGCGCCTTCGCCTTGTTTCCCGACTTTTCCGCGCGTCGCCCGGTCAAGAAGTATGCCGCCGTCGCCGCACTGTTCTCGATCGCGGCCTATCTCATCATCTCTGGAGTCGTCGTTGCCGCCGAGCGCAGCTTCATCATGCTGGCGGTGATGCTGATTGCCGTGCTGTTCGATCGAGCAGCACTCACCATGCGCAATCTGGCGATCTCGGCGATCGCCGTCATCGTGGTGTCGCCGCATGAGGTGGTCGGCCCGAGTTTTCAGATGTCGTTCGCCGCGACCGCGGCTCTGGTCGGCGCCTATGCCGGCTGGGCCGATCACCGCGCGGGAAAAGCAAGACCGCCGCCCCCAAAGCGATCCATGCCCGGTTTCCTGACGCGAAAGTTCGTGCTCGCGGCAACCGGCCTTGCCATGACCTCCATCATCGCCGGCAGCGCCACGACGCTGTTTGCCATCTGGCATTTTCAGCGTGTGTCGCCGCTCAGCCTGTTCGCCAATCTGGCGGTTATGCCGATCGTCACCGTCGTCATGTTCCTGGCTGTCGCAAGCGCGCTGCTGATGCCTTTCGGATTGGATTGGCCGGCCCTCTACCTGATGGGCAAGGGTCTGACGGTGATGATCGCCATATCGGGTTGGATCTCCGAACGTTCGCCTGTCGATGGGGTTGGGCTGATTTCGCAGCAATCTGTCCTGCTGGTGACAATTGCCCTGGTCATCGCGACGATGGCGACAACTTGGCTGCGGCTCGCTGCTCTGCCATTCGCGCTGGCAGGCTTGCTGACCGTCTCGGATACGCGCACGCCGGATGTGCTGATCTCGGAAGACGCCCGGCTGGTGGCGTTGCCGATCGGTGGCGGCGAGCTTGCCGTCAGCCGGGAACGGCCGAACGAATTCACCGTCGACAACTGGAAACGCGCCCTGACATCAGAAACCATCGTCGTGCCAGAGGTGTTCGACAAGAGCGATGGGCAATTCGACGTCGCGGACGCCGTTGAGCTACCGCCGGGATCGCCGTTCTATTGCTCATCAGGCGTTTGCGTGGCCAGGCATATGTCCGGTGCGATCATTGCCTATGTCGACGACCGCAAGGACACCTGGAAAGCCTGCGGCTTCGCCGAGCTGATCGTCATCAATGACGCCACCGCCTATGACGCCTGTCGCAATCCGCTGGTTCTCGTCATCACCAAGCGGCAACTGGCTCGCAAAGGCAGTGCCGCGGTCTTCTTCGATCGCCAATCGGCGACCACACCGGCGACAATCAGCTTCGCGGTGGATAGCCCATATCGGCCCTGGCACACGCATCGCAAATACTCTCGTGAGGCGAGGGGGCTGGCACCCTTCAAGAAACCCGAGAAGCCAGCGGCCAACCCGCAGCCGCCTCAGTAGCGGCGGATGAGGCCGACGAGCTTGCCTTGCACCTTGACCCTGTCTGGGCCGAAGATACGGGTTTCATAGGCCGGATTGGCGGCTTCGAGAGCAATCGAAGCGCCCTTGCGGCGGAACCGCTTCAGCGTCGCTTCCTCTTGATCGACCAGCGCCACGATGATCTCGCCGGGGTTCGCCGTGTCGGCATTGCGGATGATGACGGTGTCGCCGTCGAAGATACCGGCCTCGATCATCGAGTCGCCCTTGACCTCCAGCGCATAGTGGGCGCCGCCCATGATCATGTCCGGCGGCACCGAGATCGAATGCGTCTGATGCTGGATGGCATCGATCGGCACACCGGCGGCGATACGGCCCATCACCGGTATCGACACGGCGGAGACCGCATCGTCATCATTGCCGGGCGAGGGCATCCGCGAAGGCGCCGGCTTGATCTGCCGGCCAAGAGCACCACCCTGACCGAGACTGCCCTGGATGACGCTTGGCGAAAACTTCTTTGCCGCGTTGAGGCCGGGCGCGATCGAGTCCGGCAATCGCAGCACTTCCAGCGCGCGTGCCCGGTTGGGCAACCGGCGAATAAAGCCGCGCTCCTCAAGTGCGGTGATCAGCCGATGAATCCCGGATTTGGAGGCAAGGTCGAGCGCCTCCTTCATCTCGTCGAAGGATGGCGGAATGCCGCTCTCCTTCAGGCGTTCATGGATGAACATCAGCAGTTCATGTTGCTTGCGTGTCAGCATGGCGGCCCCCAGATTACCTGAAACCAGAATCGAAAAACAAACCCAGAACAAACACTATCTGTTCCAGTTGTGTTCTGCAACCGTTTAAAGTTTAATGAATTTATTAAGGCTGCTGAAATTATCTGGCGCTTGCCAGCGGGTCGCAATCGACAGGCGCCAACCACGGCGATGCGCCTGCTCACATTGAAACCATTATGGTTAATGACCTGTGGCTCATACTCGACCCAAGGCTTGGCATCATCTGCCGATCGACCGCCACAAGGGACGCTATCAATCTTCGGGACGTTCGTTTGCCGTGAACGAAACGGAGCCAAAACGCCAACGTCTGTTGGCATTTGTGGCTGGAATTCAGCCCTCCGTCATCTGCCGGGCAGTGAGGGCGGCGACGGCAAATCGCGGAGATCGTTGCGTCAGGTAACGGCTTCCTTGACGGCGAAACGCTGGTCCTTCCATGCGCCCGTGCGCAGAATATCCTCCAGCACCGCAACCGCCAGCCACACATCCTTGTAGCCGACATAGAGCGGCGTGAAGCCGAAACGGATGGTCGATGGCGCGCGAAAATCACCGATGACGCCGCGCTCGATCAGCGCCCGCATGATTTGATAGCCGTGATCGTGAAGGAACGACACCTGGCTGCCGCGCCTGGTCGCGTCGCGGGTGGTCTCCAGCGTGAGGCCATAGGCGCCGCACTTTGCTTCGACGAGCTGGATGAACAGTTCCGTCAGCGCGACGCTCTTTTTTCGCAATGCCGCCATGTCGACGTCGTTCCAGATGGCAAGCGCGCCTTTGAACGCCCGCATCGACAGGACAGGCTGGGTGCCGCACAGAAAGCGGCGGATACCGGTGCCGGCAATATACCCCCGTTCGAAGGCAAAGGGCCGCGCATGGCCCCACCAGCCGCTGAGCGGCTGGCTGATATCGCCGTGATGGCGCTGCGCGGCATAGATGAAGGCCGGTGCGCCCGGACCGCCGTTGAGGTACTTGTAAGTGCAGCCGATGGCGAAATCGGCATTTGCCTGATCGAGCTCGACGGGCAGGGCGCCGGCGGTGTGGCATAGATCCCAGACGATCAGCGCTCCGGCCGCATGAGCCTTGCGCGTCAGCGCCGCCATGTCGCGCAGTTCACCCGATTTGTAGTTGACGTGGTTGACCAGCACCACCGCGACGTTTTCGTCGATCAGCTCTTCGATGGTGGGCGCGTCGACGCCCGCGAGGCGCAGCAGGACGCCGTCCCGTGTCGAGGCCACCCCTTCGGCGATGTACAGGTCGGTGGGGAAACTGTCACCCTCGGCGACGATGACCGACCGGCCCGGCCGCATCTCCAGCGCCGCATGCAGCACCTTGTAGATGTTGGTCGACGTCGTGTCGCAGACGACGGTCTGGCCGGCCGCGGCTCCAATCAGGCGTCCGAGTTGATCGCCGAGTTCGATCGGCATCTCGAACCATCCGGCCGTATTCCAGGCTCGGATGAGGTCCTGGGCCCATTCCTGGGTTGCCGCCTGCTGCAGCTCGCCGAAAACGGCATGAGACGCTGCCCCCAGTGAATTGCCGTCGAGATAGATCACCCCCTCCGGCAGAATGAAACGGTCGCGCATGGCCCGCAGCGGATCTGTGGCATCCATCGCTTCGACTGCGGCGAGATCAGGAAATCCACTCATGGTCAGTCAGTCCCCGGTTGTTCGCGAAGGGTGTTCCGCCGCCGCGCGTCGCTGTTTTCATTTCGACGATGTCAGAGCCGGGTGCGGACCGTCCACAGCTCCGGGAACAGCACCACCTCGAGCATCTTCTTCAGATACGAAGCACCCGACGTGCCGCCGGTGCCGCGTTTCAGACCGATGATGCGCTCAACCGTGGTGACGTGGTTGAAGCGCCAGCGGCGGAAATAATCCTCGAAGTCGACCAGCTTCTCTGCCAGTTCGTAGAACATCCAGTAGCGCTGCGGATCGCGGTAAATGGTTTGCCAGGCGACCAGCACCTCTTCATTCTCGGTTCGCGTCTCACGCCAGTCCGTGCGCCTGGCATCGGCACCGATGTCGAATCCGTTGCGCGCAAGCAGCAGCAGCGCTTCGTCGTAGAGCGATGGTTCGGTCAGGATCGCTTCCAGCTTTCCGCTCAGGTCGGGCCGGTGCTTGTGCGGCCCGAGCATGGCCAGGTTGCGGTTGCCGGCCATGAACTCGATGGCGCGATACTGCCAGGACTGGAAACCCGAGGACTGGCCGAGCGCGTCGCGGAACTCGGTGTATTCGCTCGGCGTCATCGTCCGCAGCACATCCCAGGCATTGTTCAGCTGCTCGAAGATCCGCGCAACGCGCGACAGCATCTTGAAGCTCGGCTCGAGCCGGTCGGCGCGGATGGAACGGATCGCGGCTCCAATCTCGTGTAGAGCGAGCTTCATCCAGAGTTCGGAGGTCTGATGCTGGATGATGAACAGCATCTCGTCATGCGCCGATGACAGCGGCGTCTGGGCCTCCAGCACTTTCTCCAGGTGCAGGTAGTCGCTGTAGGACATGCGCTCTTTGAACGACATCTGGGCGCCTTCGGACGCCGGATCGTACGGTTCGCTCAATTGATTTTCTCCGTGCGCAGCCGGAAGCGCTGGATCTTGCCGGTCTGGGTCTTGGGCAGAGCGGCGATGAATTTTACCGATCGCGGATATTTATAGGGCGCGATCATTGCCTTGACATGGTCCTGCAGGCGCTTGGTGGTGAGGGCGTCGGGCGCGACGCCCTGCGCTAGCACGACATGCGCCTCGACGATCTGGCCGCGTTCGGCGTCCTCGGCGCCAATCACCGCGCATTCGGCGACATCCGGATGCGACAGAAGTGCGGCCTCGACCTCGGGTCCGGCAATGTTGTAGCCGGCGCTGACGATCATGTCGTCGGAGCGGGCGGCGAAATGGAAGAAGCCGTCCTCGTCCTGCGTGAAGGTATCGCCGGTGAGGTTCCAGCCGTCGCGCACGTATTCCTTCTGCCTGTCATCGGCCATGTAGCGGCAGCCGGTCGGTCCGCGCACTGCAAGCCTGCCGGTCGCGCCGCGTGGCACCTCGCGCATCTCGTCATCGACGACGCGCGCCTCGTAGCCGCCCACCGGCTTTCCGGTCGACGCGGGCTTCATGTCGTCAAAACGGTTGGAGATGAAGATGTGCAGCATCTCGGTGGCTCCGATGCCGTCGAGGATCGGCTTGCCGGTCTTTTGCGTCCACTCTTCGAAAACCGGAGCGGGCAAGGTTTCGCCGGCCGAAACGGCGACGCGCAGCGACGACAGGTCGGCACCTTCATCCATGGCCTTCAGCATGGCGCGGTAGGCAGTCGGCGCGGTGAAAGAGATCGTCGCTTTGTAGGTCTCGATGATGTGGATCATGTTGGGTGGCGTCGCCTGCTCCAGCAGCGTCGCCGCCGCACCGAAGCGCAGCGGGAAGATGGCGAGCCCGCCGAGGCCGAAGGTGAAGGCCAGCGGCGGCGAGCCGACGAAGATGTCGTCCGGCGTCACCTCCAGAATTTCGCGGGCGTAGGCGTCGGCGATGATCAGCAGGTCGCGGTGGAAATGCATCGTCGCCTTCGGAACGCCTGTCGTGCCTGAAGTGAAGCCGAGCAACGCGACATCGTCGCGGCCGGTGTCGACGGCGGTGAACGTCACCGGCTTGTCGAGAGCGGCACGATCGAGTTCAGCATCATGGTTGGCGGTGCCGTCGAAACCGATGACCTGCTTGAGGAATGCGCTGTCCTTGGCGCAGGCGGTCATCTCGTCCATCAGCCTGGTGTCGCACAGCGCGACGGTGATCTCCGCCTTGTCGACGATCTTGGCGAGTTCGCCAGCGCGCAGCATCGGCATGGTGTTGACGACCACGGCGCCAACCTTGGTGGCGGCCAGCCAGCAGGCGACCATTGCGGGGTTGTTGGCCGAACGGATCAGCACCCGGTTGCCGGGCTCGACCCCATAATTCTCGACCAGCGCGTGGGCCAGCCTGTTCGTCCAGTCGGACAGTTCCTTGTAGGTGCGGCGGCGGCCATTGCCGATCAGCGCGGTGTGGTCGCCCAGGCCTTTCTCGACCAGCCTGTCGGTCAGTTCTACACCGGCGTTGAGGCGTTCGGGATAGTCGAAGCCGTCGAGCAGGATTTCAGGCCATTGCTCCGGCGGCGGCAGGTGATCGCGCGTGAACGTGTCGATATGCGCTGAAGGCCCAAGCATGTCGCCGCTCTCCTGTCTGCTGGACGGCCAGTGCGCGAGGCGCCTTGGCCGGATGTCGTGGATCCTAAGGTCCTGCTCTGAGGAGGCTTCGTACTGCCCATCGCACCTGCTGAGATGCGCCCAGAAAGGGTGAACATCTGCAGGTTTGGGCAGCACAGCAGACCTCCCATTGTCGGCTGTTCGTGCGGGCAGGATCGCACCAGTCGAAATTTGTTTCAAGCCTAAAATGTTTTTGCCCTGGAGCATTGACGCATGGCGTGGCGGTGGCCATTGCTAGCGGAACAGCGATGCCGTTTTTGGGGAAGGGCGCAGATGTTCGAACGTCACATCGTCGATTGGGATGATGCCTATGCCAACGGTGCGAATATCGCCGGCAGCGACCGATGGCCGGCCGCGTGGGTGGAGCCTGCGCAAGCGTTTCGTGACGCACTCTCGGCGCAGGGCCGGGCACGGCTCGACATCACCTATGGCGATGGGCGACGCAATCGGCTCGATCTCTTCCTCCCCAGCGCCACGCCCAAAGGGTTGGTGGTGTTCATCCATGGCGGTTACTGGAAGGCGTTCGACAAGAGTTTCTGGTCGCATCTCGCCAATGGTGCGGTCAGCAGCGGCTTTGCCGTGGCGATGCCGTCCTACACGCTGTGCCCGGACTTACGCATCGCCGGCATCGTCCAGGAGATCGGCGTGGCGATCGGCAAGGCGGCGGCAATGGTCGACGGGCCGCTGATGCTGACCGGACATTCGGCCGGCGGCCATCTTGCCAGCCGGATGGTGACGACAACCACGCCTCTGGCGGACGATGTGGCGCGGCGCGTGCGCCATGTCGTTTCGATTTCGGGTGTCCACGATCTGCGTCCGATCATGCGCACCGAGATGAACGCGACTCTGGCCATCGACGAAGATGAGGCGCTGGCTGAAAGCCCGGCGCTGCTGCGGCCCATGGATGGTGCCCGCATCACCTGTTGGGCCGGTGGCGGCGAGCGCGCCGAATTCCTGCGCCAGAATGCGCTGCTTGCCAACATCTGGACCGGCCTCGGCGCCACCACCGGCACCGTGGTCGAGCCTGACCGGCATCATTTCAGCATTGTCGACGGCCTTGCCGATCCGGCCCACCCACTGAGCCGCGCCTTGATATCGGGCTAGCACCGAGATCATTTTCCATTTTTTTATTAATGGTTTGTCTTGTTCTGCTTCAGCGCAGCATCAGTACGCTGCAGGCCTCGCCAGCAGCTGCTGCGGGGGCAAACGGCGCCCGCACGATCAGCCCGTTGGCGTCGGCCAGCATTCTCAGCATCGAGGAATCCTGGATACCGAACGGCGTCGCCACCAGCACGCCGTCATCTTCCCTGACCACGGCTCGGACGTAGTCCTGGCGCAAATCATTGGCCGGCATTGCGGCGCCCAACCGTGCCGGACGTATGTCCTGGCGATGATTGCGGCCGCCGAGCCGCGCCAGCAGCGGCTTCAGGAACAACTGCGAGCAGACCAGGCTTGCCACCGGATTGCCGGGCAGGCCGATGCACCTGATATCGCCGAGGCGGCCGAACATCAGCGGCTTGCCGGGGCGCATGGCGATCTTCCAGAAGCCGAGCGTCATGCCTTCGCCGGTCAGCACGTCGTGGATCAGGTCGTGATCGCCGACCGAGGCGCCACCAAGCGTCACGATGACATCCGCACCGGCCGCGACCGCTTTTTGCACCAGTTCGGCGATAGCCTCCTTGCGATCGGCGGCAATGCCGAGATCGAGCGCGCGGGCGCCGACCGAGTGCGCGGTGGCGGCGACGCCATAGGCATTCGATGAGATGATCTGGTCCGGGCCGAGATCACTGCCGGGCGGCAGCAATTCGTCGCCGGTGGCGATGATGGCGACCAGCGGCCGCTTCACCACGCTGACCCGAGGATGGTTGGCTGATGCCACCAACGACAGCGCCGCCGGGTCGAGCAAGCGACCTTTTTCCAGCAGCATGTCGCCTGTTGAAAAATCGAGCCCGATGCGGCGGATATTGCGCCATTGCGCCGTTGGCTCGGTCACTTCGATTTCGCCGCCGCCGAGGTCGCGGACATTCTCCTGGATGACGATGGTGTCGGCGCCTTCGGGCAGCGGCGCGCCGGTGAAGATGCGCACGGCCTGCGTCTGGCCGACCGTGCCGTCGAAGCCACGCCCAGCCGGCGCCATGCCGATCACCGACAGCCTGGATGGGACCGACGTGACGTCGGCGGCGCGCGCTGCATAGCCGTCCATGGCGGAAGCATTGAAAGGCGGCTGGGTGCGAAGTGCCACGACCGGTTCCGCCAGAACACGATCCACAGCCTCGAACAGGGGAACGCTTTCGCCGGCTAGAGGCGCCGCACCATCGAGCAGGCGTTCAAGCGCCTCCGCGATAGGAACCAGCGCCATCAGGCACTCGCCTTGTAGTCACCCGACTTGCCACCGGTCTTTTCGACCAGGCGGATGCCGGTGATGACCATGGCGCGGTCTACTGCTTTGGCCATGTCGTAGATGGTCAGGCAGGCGACCGAAGCGGCGGTCAGCGCTTCCATCTCGACACCCGTCTTGCCGGTGACGCGCGCCAGTGCGGTGACCTTCAGGCCCGGCAAAGCATGGTCGGGCTCGATGTCGACGGAAACCTTGGTCAAAAGCAGCGGGTGGCAGAGCGGGATCAGTTCATGCGTCTTCTTCGCCGCCATGATACCGGCGATGCGCGCAGTGCCGAGCACATCGCCCTTCTTGGCGTTGCCGGCGAGGATCATCTTCAGCGTCTCGGGCTGCATCGCGACAAAGCCTTCGGCGATCGCCGTGCGCGTTGTTTCGTCCTTGTCGCCGACGTCGACCATGTTGGCCTCGCCCTGCGCGCCGAGATGGGTAAGGCCCGATACCATCGTCAGATGGCCTCGGCCAAAGCCTTGCCTGTCAGAAGCAGGCGCGTCGCCGCGGTGACGTCCTGTTGCCGCATCAGGCTCTCGCCGACAAGAAAAGTGCCGATGTCGCTCTTTTGCAGCCTGAGGCAGTCGTCATGCGAGAAAATACCGCTCTCGCTGACCAGCAAGCGGTCGGCCGGAACCATCGTCGCCAGCCGCATGGAAGTGTCGAGGCTGGTCTCGAATGTGCGCAGATTGCGGTTGTTGATGCCGATCAGCCGCGACGACAGTTTTAGCGCGCGCTGCGTCTCGGTCTCGTCGTGCACTTCGACCAGTGCATCCATGCCGAGTTCGAAGGCCGTCGCCTCGAGCTCGCTGGCCAGGACGTCGTCGACACTGGCCATGATGATCAGGATGGCATCCGCGCCCCAGGCGCGGGCTTCGTAGACCTGATACGGATCGAACAGGAAATCCTTGCGCAGCGCCGGCAGCGCGACGGCGGCTCGCGCCCGGGTGAGAAATTCGGGCGCACCCTGGAAGGACGGTGCATCGGTCAGCACCGAAAGACAGGCAGCACCACCCTTGGCATAGGCCTGCGCCAGCGCCGGTGGATCGAAATCGGCACGGATCAGACCCTTGGAAGGGCTCGCCTTCTTGATCTCGGCGATTAGCGCGAAGGCGCCGGATTTGCGCTTCGCTTCCAGTGCGGCAAGAAAGCCGCGCGGTGCGTCGGCGTCTTTTGCCTGGGCCTTGATTTCGGCCAACGGCACGCGTGCCTTTGCTGCCGCGATCTCGTCGCGCTTGTAGGCCTCGATCTTGCGAAGAATGTCAGACACGCTCTATCCGTTATCCGTTCGAAATCTCGACCAGCCTGTCGAGCACTTGCAGGGCACGGCCGCTATCGATGGCTTGCGCCGCCGCCGCGATGCCGCCGCCAAGCGTCGTCGCCTTGCCGGCCACAACCAGTCCTGCACCGGCGTTCATCAGCACGGTGTCGCGATAGGCGCCGGCGGCGCCGCCCAGCATATCGCGCAAGGCCTTGGCGTTGTAGTCCGCATCGCCGCCACGCAATTCGTCCTTGCTGTGGCGCGGCAATCCAACCGCTTCAGGCGTCAGGGTGAAGCTGCGGATCTCGCCGCCGATCAGTTCGGCAACCTGCGTCTCGCCGGTGGTGGTGATCTCGTCATAGCCGTCGCCATGGGCAACCCAGACATGCTCGGCACCCAGCGCCTTCAGCGTCTCGGCAACCGGCAGGATCCATTCCGGCAGGAACACACCGACCAGCTGCCGCTTGACGCCGGCCGGATTGGAGAGCGGCCCGAGCAGGTTGAAGATGGTGCGGGTGCCGAGCTCGACGCGAGTCGGGCCGACATGCTTCATCGCCGGATGGTGCGCAGGCGCGAACATGAAGCCAACGCCTGCCTCGTGGATGCAGCGGCCGATGAATTCGGGCGAGATGTCGATCTTGACGCCGAGCGCAACCAGCA
>NZ_RZTE01000005.1:186885-235736 GCF_003997415.1 Mesorhizobium sp. M7A.F.Ca.MR.245.00.0.0
CCCGTCAACGATGACAGGCCGCGATTGCCGTGTTTGGCAACCGGCACGCCGCTGCCGGCAACGACGAAGGCCGATGCCGTCGAAATGTTGACGCTGTGAGAATTGTCGCCGCCGGTGCCGACGATGTCGATGGCGTCGGTCGGCGCGTCGACGTGCAGCATCTTGCCCCGCATGGTTGCGACGGCGCCTGAAATCTCGCTCACCGTCTCGCCGCGCACACGCAGCGCCATCAGGAAACCGCCGATCTGGCCGGGGGTCGCGTCACCCGACATGATGATGTCGAAGGCCTCGCGCGCTTCCTCGAAGGAAAGCGCGCTACCGGTCGCGATCTTGGCGATATGGGTTTTCAGCGCGCTCATCTTGTCGAGGCTTGGGCGACGGCGGCCTGGTCGATGCGAACGTCGTACTGCGTCTGCAACTGCGCCACCAACTGGTCGAGCAGGTCATCCGACATGCCGGAGGTGAAGGATTTCTGCGCGTCGTCCGGCACCGAACTGGCATCGGCTCCGGCGGGCTCGAACACTTCGGCGACCTTGTACAGGATCTGCCCGTCTCCGGTGGGTGAGGGGATCAGGCCGGTGCCGCCTTCGCCGACACCGAACATGGCTGCCGCACCCTCCTTACCGAAGTCGACATCGTCAGCCTCACGCTTGACACCGCGCTTGGTCTGCTTTTCGAGCTTCAGTTCGCTGGCGATGACATCGAGCGTTGCGCCGGCCTTGAGCCGCTTTTCCAGTTCGTCAGCCTTGGCGACCAGCCGCTTGCTTATTTCCGCCGCCGTCCAGTCGGCGACGACTTTCTGACGAACCTCATCCAGCGTGCGGTCGCGAGCCGGCGTGACGGACGCCACCTCATAGAAGACGAAGCCGTTGTCGGCTGTGGTCAAGGCATCGTTTTCCGTGTTGGGTTCGGCGTCGAAGACGGCTTTGATCAGCTCCGGCGATTGCGGCAGGTCCTTGACGATGCTTGCATCTGGCCGCAGTCCACTACGATCGATGGCGTCGATGGTGACGACCTTCAGCTTCAGCTTGGCCGCGGCCTCCGCCAGCGAACTCCCGGCGGCGCGGGTGTCATCGTAATTGTCGCGCACGTCCAGTAGGATGCGACTTGCCTCGCCCAGCGCCAGATCCTTGCGGATCTGATCGGACACCTCGGCCAGTGGTTTCACCACCTCGGGCTTGATCTCGGTGACGCGCAGCAGCACCGGACCGAAGGCGCCTTGCACGACCTGACTGACTTCATTGGCGTTGAGCGAAAAGGCCGCGTCGGCGACCGCCTTGTCGGCGATCTTGTCCTTGGCAAGCGTGCCGATCAACGTATCGGCCGGCGTCTTGCCTTCCGCCGTGACAAGCTTGTCGAAAGTGGCGCCGGCCTTGAGCGAATCGAGTGCGGCCTTGGCCGCATCCGGCGTCTTGAACACGAGCTGCTCGACGGTGCGCAGTTCCGGCGTGGTGTAACGCGCCTTGTTCTTGTTGTAGTCGTCGCTGACCTGGCTGTCGGTGACGGCGGTCGTATCCATGATGTCGACGGGTTCGAGGCGGACATAGGAAAATTTGCGGTATTCGGGTGCCGCATATGTCTTCTTGTTGGCTTCGAAATAGGCCGAGAGCACGCTATCGGACGGCGCCGCGATCGGCTCGACCAGTGCCTTGGGCAGCGTCAAATAGTCGATGGTGCGGTCTTCGCCGCGATAGAGCGCAACCGCCTTGAAGAAAGTGTCCGGAGCCTTGAGGCCATCCGAGACCGCTTCGACGATCTGCTGGCGCACCGCCACCTGGGCACGGTTCTTCAAATAGTCCTCGGGCCGCATGCCGATCTGCTGCAGCATATATTCGAACGTTCTGCGGTCGAACTGGCCGCCCGGGCCCTTGAAGGCGGGGTCCTCGCGTGTCAGCTCGGCCAGCCGGTCCTTGGAAAGTCCGAGGCCCAGCTTGCGGGCCTGTTCGTCGAGAACGGCACCAGAGACGAGCTGAGCCAACACCTGGTTGTCGACGCCGAGCGCCTTTGCCTGTTCGTGGCTGAGACGTTGGCCGAACTGTTGCGACATGACGGCGAGCTGGCGATCGTAGGCGAGACGGTATTCGTTGATCGATACTTTGGTGCCGCCGGCGGTTATCACCGAATCGTGGCCGGCAAGACCGCTCATCAGCTGTCCGGAAACGCCCCAGACCAAAAAGCTGAGCACCAGCAGCACCAACAGCCCCTTCGCGACCCAGGTGCCTGCCGCGCTTCTCAATATACCAAGCATTTTTACTTCCGATTTATGCGCATTTTCGCACGCGCCGAGTCTGAAACAAGCGCAATAGCGCCCTTCCGGCCCACTGTCGATTGCTTTGTGGCCTGATTTTGGTAGTGAGGGCCAGAGCCCCGATATCATCCGGAGAAGCAAACCCATGACGCCAGGAATTCGCCCGCTCGTCGCCGGCAACTGGAAAATGAACGGCACCAGCGCCTCGCTCAACGAGCTCCGGATGATCGGCAACGGTTTCATGAGCGGACTTGACGCGGAGACCGAAGCGCTGGTTTGCGTTCCCGCAACCCTGCTTGCTCACGCCGCGGAGATCCTGTCACGCACGCCGGTGCATGCCGGCGGTGAGGATTGCCATACCAAGGAGAGCGGCGCCTACACCGGCTGCATCTCGGCGGAAATGCTCAGGGATGCCGGTGCGAGCCATGTCATCGTCGGCCATTCCGAATGCCGCGAGCAACGCGGCGAGGATGACGCCACTGTCCAGGCCAAGGCATCCGCCGCATGGCGTGCCGGGCTTGTTGCCATCATTTGCGTCGGCGAAACGCATGAACAGCGTGAAGCGGGCGCCACGTTGGACGTGCTGTCGCGGCAGATCGATGGTTCGGTGCCGCCAAGCGCCACCCCGTCCAACACGATCATTGCCTATGAGCCGGTATGGGCGATCGGCACCGGCCTGACGCCGACGGCCGGCGATGTGGCGGCAGCACATGCACATATCCGCGAAAAGCTGTCGGAAAAGCTCGGCGGCGTCGCGGCGAAGATGCGCATTCTCTACGGCGGCTCGGTCAAGCCCTCCAACGCGGTCGAACTGCTCGGCGTCAGGAATGTCGACGGTGCGCTGGTCGGCGGCGCCAGCCTGAAAGCGGCGGATTTTCTCGGCATCGCCGAGGCTTATCGCAATATTGCCTGAAGACATTCGCTCCGCCGGACAGGGCTTCCGGTGCACGAAATCGTTGCAAAGGACGGGTTGCTTCCCATATTCCGGCCACGGGCTTGGAAATGCCGTCAAAGCATTGTATTGAGCCGCCTCCAATTCACCGGTCGTGTCCGCGGCCGGGCAAGGCCTTGCCAGGATAAACTATGGAAACCGTACTGATCGTCATCCATCTCATGGTCGTGCTCGCCCTTGTCGGCGTGGTGCTGCTGCAGCGTTCCGAAGGCGGCGGCCTCGGCATCGGTGGCGGATCCGGCTTCATGACCGCGCGTGGTGCTGCCAATGCCCTGACGCGTGCGACGGCGATCCTGGCGGCCGCCTTCTTCGCCACGTCACTGACACTGTCGATCGTCGCCCGCTACGGCGAGAAGCCGATCGACATCCTCGACCGCGTGCCGGCGACGTCGGACGGTGCGGGCAAAGGCGTGCTCAACCAGTTGCCCGGCACGACCACCCCGGCGCCCGCCGGCAGCACCACGCCGACGCCGCCTTCCGGCAACGACGCTGCGGCTCCGGCGACTGCCCCGGCCACGGCGCCTGCCGCCGGTTCGACGCCGCCGGCGACCAACGGCACGGCTCCCGCCGCACCGGCGACCCCGCAGGTCCCGAACCAATAGTCTTCCACGCTTGAAACCGCGATCTGTGGTCGTTTGAACACAGTCGCGGCAAATGCAGCAAGATCACGAAGATTCGACAGGGTGAGGCGGGGCCTCGCGCTTGAGGCAGCCGCGCTTATTCGACTATAGATTGCGCGCGGCATTTCCGGCGCCCTTGGGGGGCGCTGGGCGACGCCGTGGGCAACAAGCATAGAACGATCGGATCTTCGCCATGCAGCTTCGCAGCTTCATTTTCCTGGGACTTTGCGCCGCACTCGGCATGAGTTCCCCAGCCTCCGCCGGCGTGCCGGCAAATATGGCCGCACAGCCTTCGGCTGAAACAACTTCTGCAATCAACGTCGCCGTCAAGAGTGATGCGTCGCAATTGAAGCTTCTCAAGAAGAAGAAAAACCCGACGCCCGACGACCTCGCCCAGATCAAGAAGATCGAGGCCAAGATCGTTGCCGACAAGGAAGCCGCCAAAGCCAAGGCGCTCGAAGCCAGGAAACTGGCGATGCGCGAGGCGGCCAAGGCCAAGGCCGACGCTGAACGGCAGGCGTTCCTGGCCAAGAAGGGCAAGAGCGCGCAGGCAACCCAGGTGGCCGATGCCAAGCCAGCCAAGAAGCTGGTTGCCAAGATCATCGAACCGATCGAACCGATCGCGCCGATCCAGTCGGCCGAGCCGCTTCCGGCAGAGGCGATGAACATCGCCCTGACCGGCAACAATGGCGAGTTGCGCAGCGAGGTCATCGGCCAGAAGCAGCCGAGCAGCGGCGGTTTGTTCGCCGGTCTCTTCGGCGGTAGCTCTTCCTCTTCGTCGATTTCATATCTTCCCGAGACACGGGCTCTCGACCAGGCTCTCGCCAAGAGGGAAGCCAAGAAGCAGTTCAAGGTGAAGCCGGAATTCGTGCCGCAGGACGTGGAATTCAGCGGTTACGCTGCCGGCACCATCGTTATCGACACCAGCGCGCGCCGCCTCTACCTCGTCGAATCGTCCTCCACCGCGCGCCGCTACGCCATCGCGGTCGGCCGCGACGGCCTGCAGTTCAAGGGTACGGTTGCAGTCGGTGACAAGCAGGAATGGCCGCGCTGGATCCCGACGCTGGACATGCAGAAGCGCGAGCCGAAGCATTACGGCCAGTATAAGGACGGTATGCCCGGCGGTGGCCAAAATCCGCTCGGCGCGCGCGCCATCTATCTCTATGACGGCAAGAAGGACACGCATCTGCGCATCCACGGCACCATTGCGCCGCAGTCGATCGGAACCAGCGCTTCGAATGGTTGCTTCCGCATGATCAACGAGCACGTCATGGACCTTTACAGCCGCGTCAGGGTTGGCACCAAGGTCGTCATCATCTGACGTTTTCGTCATCCTGCCGAAAGGGCCGGCTCAGCCGGCCCTTTTGTTTTGCCTTGTTCACGATCCAAGCGCCTTCTTGGGAAAAAAGCTTCGCGGCGGTTTTTTCTCTGGCGGAATCAATCCGGCCGCGTTAAGCGATGACTCCCATGGCGCGATATGTATTCATCACAGGCGGCGTGGTTTCCTCACTTGGAAAAGGCATTGCCGCAGCGGCCCTTGGGGCTCTCCTGCAGGCGCGAGGCTATCGCGCACGCATCAAAAAACTCGATCCCTACCTGAATGTCGATCCCGGCACGATGTCGCCGTATCAGCATGGCGAAGTCTTCGTCACCGACGATGGCGCGGAAACCGATCTCGATCTTGGCCATTACGAGCGCTTCACAGGCCGCTCCGCCAACCAGCAGGACAACATCACCACCGGCCGCATCTACAAGAACATCATCGAGCGCGAGCGGCGCGGCGACTATCTCGGCGCAACCGTGCAGGTCATCCCGCACGTCACCGATGAGATCAAGAATTTCGTTCTCAACGGCAATGACGACTATGATTTCGTGTTGTGCGAGATCGGCGGCACGGTCGGCGACATCGAGGCGATGCCATTCCTGGAAGCTATTCGCCAGCTCGGCAACGACCTGCCGCGCAACAACGCCGTCTACGTCCATCTGACGCTGATGCCCTACATCCCGACGGCAGGCGAGCTGAAGACCAAGCCGACTCAGCATTCGGTCAAGGAGCTGCGCGGCATCGGCATCGCGCCCGATATCCTGCTGGTCCGTGCCGACCGCGCCATTCCCAAGGAAGAGCGCAGGAAACTGTCGCTGTTTTGCAATGTGCGCGAAAGTGCCGTGATTCAGGCGCTCGACGTGCCGCATATCTACGATGTGCCGATGGCATACCATAGGGAAGGGCTCGATTCGGAAGTGCTGGCCGCCTTCGGCATCGATCCGGCGCCGAAGCCGCGCATGGAGCCGTGGCAGGCGGTGTCCAACCGCATCCACAATCCTGAAGGCGAGGTCACCATCGCCGTTGTCGGCAAATATACCGGCCTCAAGGATGCCTACAAATCTCTGATCGAGGCGCTCTCGCATGGCGGCCTTGCCAACCACGTCAAGGTCAAGCTCGACTGGATCGAATCCGAGATCTTCGAAAAGGAAGATCCGACGCCATGGCTGGAAAAGGTGCATGGCATCCTGGTCCCAGGCGGCTTTGGCGAGCGCGGTGCGGAAGGCAAGATCCTGGCGGCGAAGTTCGCGCGTGAGCGCAAGGTGCCGTATTTCGGCATCTGCTTCGGCATGCAGATGGCCTGCATCGAGGCGGCGCGGTCGCTGGCCGGCGTCGAACATGCGTCTTCGACCGAGTTTGGTCCGACCGAGGAACCGGTGGTCGGCCTGATGACCGAATGGCTGAAAGGCAACATGCTGGAGAAGCGCCGCGAAACCGGCGATCTCGGCGGCACCATGCGGCTCGGCGCCTATCAGGCCGAGCTCGCCAAGGGCTCCAAGATCGCCGAGATTTATGGCGACACACAGATTTTCGAGCGCCATCGCCACCGCTACGAGGTCAATGTCGACTACAAGGAGCGGCTCGAGGATTGCGGCCTGGTGTTTGCCGGCATGTCGCCCGACGGCGTGTTGCCGGAAACGGTCGAATACCCGGACCATCCGTGGTTCATCGGCGTGCAGTATCACCCGGAACTGAAAAGCCGGCCGCTCGAGCCGCATCCGCTGTTCGCCAGTTTCATCGAGGCGGCCGTGGAGCAGAGCCGGCTGGTGTAGCGATCAGGTCGGGCGGCAATGCAGACCTATGTCGCGCTGCTTTACAGCATCATCCTGGGCGAGGGCCGCCGGGTCGTCATGGCCGACCTCAAGGCCATGGCCGAAGAGCTCGGGCTAAATAACCCGCGCACGTTGGTGGCGACGGGCAATCTGGTCTTCGAAGCGCCGGTGACGGATATCGCCGACCTCGAACAGTGGTTGGAGGCAGCCTTTGAAAAAACCTTCGGCCGCCATGTCGATATCATCGTGCGCGGTGCCGAGGACTGGTTGAAGCTTGCCGCCGGCAATCCGTTCCCGGCCGATTCGGCTAAAGCAGGCGATCAGGTGGCCGTACGGGTGATGCGTAAGCCTGCGCCCGAGGAGGCCGTGACGGCACTGCAGGCCTATGCCGCCGAGGACGAGAAAGTGACTTCGCTCGGCGGCGACATCTGGGTCGTCTTTTCGCGAGAGAGGCCAAGCTCGCGGCTGCTTGCGGCAATGAATCACAAGCGCATGGGCACGGGCACGTCTCGCAACTGGAACACAGTGCGCAGATTGGCCGAGATGCTGGGGTAGGTTTTGGGGCGGCTCTCGCCGCCCCAGATTCACCTTGTCAGGCTTTCGCGGTCTTGGCGCCTGCGCCAAGGGCGGCGGTGCGCAGCACGTAGTAGATAATGCCGGCGATCGCCACCCCGAAGAACCAGCCATAGACGCCCCACCAGGACGGCAGCCAGTTGGTGAAGTTGGGCAGGATCGACGAGAAGATGGCGCCGATGCCTGCTGCGATGAATGCATTGACGTGCCAGCCGCCCTGGAAACGGAACTCGCCGTCCTCGCGGTAGAGCGCCTCGACGTCGACCTCGCCCTTCCGGATCAGGTAGTAGTCGACCATCATCACGCCGAAGATCGGCCCCATTGTCGCGCCGATGATGTTGACGAAGGAAGCGGCACTGCCTTCCCACGGCGCGAAGGGGTAAAGCAGCAGGGCAATCACGGCCGCGATATAGCCGCCCTTCTTGAAGTCGATCTGCCTGGGAAAGACGTTGGAGAAGTCGAAGGCCGGCGAGACGAAGTTTGCCACCACGTTGATGCCGAGGGTTGCCACGGCAAAAGTCAGGGCTGCGAGCGCTGCCAGGAACCAGCTGTCGAATTTCGCCGAGATCTGGTCGGGATGCAGCAGCACTTCGCCATAGACATCAAAGGCGGCAATGGTGGTGACGCCGGCGACCAGCGAGAACAGGATCAGGTTGATCGGCAGGCCCCAGATGTTGCCCTTGCGCAGCGATGCCTTGTCCGGCGCGTAACGGGCGAAATCGCAGAAGTTGAGATAGAGCGCCGAGAAATAGGTGACCCAGATCGCCGCCACCGCAAACAGCGAGGTCCACGATCCCGGCGTGCCCGGCACGCCCGCGTCCTTCGTCTTGTCCAGCAGCACGTCCATCGGGATATCGCTGGTGAAGGCAAATCTCCCGGATTTGACGCAGAGATAGATCGCCAGGATCAGCATCATCACCCAAACCGCGGGGCCGGCCCAGTCCTGGAAGCGGCGCACCGTTTCCATGCCGTTCTGGATGATCAGCAGTTGCAGCCCCCAGATGACCACGTAGCAGATCACCTCCAGGCCGGTATGGCCGAGGAAATGCGTGCTGGCGTTGAAATCGGCGAACCATTGTGTGCGGATCAGCAGCGCCACGATCGCGCCCGAGGCGGCGGCCGTCTGCGCGCCGTACCAGAAACAGGCGACGATGGCGCGCACCAGTGCCGGTATGTTGGCGCCCCAGATGCCGAAAGAGGCGCGGGCAAGCACGGGGTAGGGCACGCCCGTCTTCACGCCGGCATAGCCGACCATGTTCATCAGCACATAGATGATCAGCGAGCCGATACCGATGGCGATGATGAAGTTGACGAAGCCGCCGCAGAACAGAAACAGGCTAGCGGCCAGATAGTAGCCCCAAAGGCTGTGGACGTCCGACGTCCAGACGTTGAAGATCGAGAATGGTCCCCAGTTTCGAACTTTGGCCGGAGCCAGATCCTCGTTGTACAGATCAGGTGAAGCACCCTGTATCGTCATGGCAATGTTCCCCTTTTGCAGCACGCGCCCTCACGCGTTGACCGCGTGCAGGTTAAGCCTGCCGCAGGGGAACCGACAAGCAACCTATTTGCCGGCTTTGGCCTTAAAGATATTCAATGAGAACTGCGATTATCGATGCAAGGTGATGGTGGGTCATCGCTGAACCCGGCACGGATGATTCGAAGTTCGACGCTGGGCTTCCAATGTGAAGCGGTGGCTGCCGACATCTTCGGTAGGGGGCCCTAAGCGATGGCCATCACCTGCTTGTGGTCCGCGACTTCAGCGAGCAGCCAATCCTGAAACAGGCCGGTGCCTGGTTTGTTGCCGATGCTGCGACGCTGATGCAGGTAAATGCCGGCCGGATAGGTGTGGCGGACATGGAACGGCGCGACCAGTTTGCCTTGCTGCAGAAAATCTTGCGCCATGATCGTGTCCGCAAGCGCTATTCCGGCGCCATTGATCGCTTCGCGCATGATGAGCGTACAATCATCCAGTGTTGTGCTGGATTTTGGCGTCGTTTCCAGAACGCCTTCCTGCTCCAGCCAACGCTTCCATCTCATGGTTTCGCATTCATGGATCAGATGATGATTGACCAGATCGGCCGGCGATCGCAGCGGCACAGGCCCCTCCAAAAGCGAAGGCGCACAGACCGGGGTCAAAAGCAGCGGGATCAGCAGCGTCAAAGCCGGGCCGGCCTTGTAGACGAACTCGTCGACAATGGCCAAATCGAAGTTGGCGCGCTTGCCTGAAGTGGAGATCTCCAAATCCACCGACGGATGCAACCGGCGAAAGTTCGGCAACCGGTCCGCCAGCCAAAGGTTCAGAACGGTGGGCACGCACAAGACCCGGACCCGTTGGATCTTGCCGTGGCGCGACCCCTCGGACAGGCTGACGTCATCGGTGGCGCGCCAGATGGCTTCGAACGCCTCCGAGAGGCTGCGCGCATAGTAGGAGCCCCTGATGGTTGGCGTTATCTGGCGAAAACCGCGTTCGAACAGGTCCTGGCCAAGATTTCGTTCAAGCGCGCGGATGTGGCGGCTGACAGCCGAGGGTGTCAGATGCAGTTCTTCCGCCGCGTCCTTGACGCTGCCGAGGCGAGCGGCGGCCTCGAAAGCGCGCATGCCATTGAGTGAGGGAAGGGCCATTGGCCGATCATGAATTGTCAGTTGAGTTTTTGTCAATCGACATGGGCAGAATTCGCGTTTGATCGCCTGCCCCGTTAGGGGATACCCAGAGGACAAGAGCAATTAAGTCGTCTCAAGCGACTGTTTGGGAACACCGGTACCATACCATCGGCTGAGACCGGCTTGACCAGTCTCACCGGTGGAGAGCGAAGCTTTGCTCGGTATCGCCGCAATTGGAGAGAGCGCCAGCCTATGCCTCAATCGCCAGCGCCGGTCTTCGAAGCTGCGGAGGAGATTTCCGCGGAAACCTCCGTCGTCGTGATTTTGCAAACTGCCCAACCAGGCTTTGGTCCCCGGGCAGCGGCTCTGGACGCTGAGATGAGCGGGATCGTGTCACGTGCTTGCTCCGACCCGGCCGCCTTGGCCGAATCCGGCACCTGCATCGATCTCATCGCCCCGCAAACAGTATCGACCAAGCGCGTGATCGTCCTGGCCTTGGGCAAAGCTGAAGCCGTAACCACCCTCTCGTTGGCGCGCGCCGGCGGTCTGCTTGCCGCGCATCTGGAGGGCAAGGGGGAATGCGCGGCCACTCTGGTCCTGGACCCCATCGCTGGCATTGAACTATCCGGCGCCGAAATCCTGGCGCGTGTCGCGCTTGGCATGCGGCTGCGCCGCTATCGTTTCGACATGCGCAACCGGCGGCAAGGCGCGGGGGCGGATCGAACCTTGCGGGTGAAACTGGTCGGAGCCGGCGGCCCGGATCTGACCGCGGCGCTGACGCGGATCAATGCAATCGCCGATGGCGTCGAATATGCACGCACCTTGGTCAACCTGCCGCCAAACCATCTCCACCCCGACAATTTCCATGATCATCTGGAGCCGCTGCGTGAAGCCGGCATCGACATCGAAATGCTCGATGCCGCGCAACTGAAGGAGCTCGGCATGAACGCGCTCCTCGCCGTTGGGTCGGGCTCGGCGCGTCCGCCACGGGTCGCTGTCCTGCGCTACCGCGGCAAGGGTGCTCCCGCCCAACCACTCGCTTTCGTCGGCAAAGGCGTCTGCTTCGATTCGGGAGGCCTCTGCATCAAGGGCGGAGCGCAGATGTTCGACATGAAAGCCGACATGGGCGGAGCGGCGGCTGTGGTCGGCCTGCTGATCGCGCTCGCCCGGCAAGGCAGCCCGGTACACGTTGTCGGTGTTCTCGGCATCGCCGAGAACATGCCATCGGGCACCGCGCTCAAACCGCGCGACATCATCACCACGGCCTCGGGACAGACAGTGGAAGTGTTCGACACGGATGCGGAGGGACGCCTGCTTCTGGCCGACTGCCTCTACTATGCAGCCACGCGCTTCAACCCTTCGGTGATCGTCGATCTGGCGACGCTGACCTATTCGGTGACGCGTGGCCTGGGGTCGATATTCGCAGGCCTATTCAGCACCGACGATGCCATCGCTTCACAGATGATCGCGGCCGGAGAAACGGTCGGCGAGCGGTTCTGGCGGCTGCCGCTCGACCGGGCCTATGATGAGGGTCTGCAATCGCCGTTCGCGGACCTCAGGCATCATGCCAAGGACATGGAAGACGGCGACGCTCCCTATGCGGCGGCCTTCCTGCGTCACTTCACGGAAGACCGCCCCTGGGTGCATCTCGACATCGCCAGCAAGGAACTGACCGACACCGATCGGCCTCTGGGCAGGCAAGGCGCCACGGCATTTGGCGTGCAGATGCTGGAAGAATGGGTGCAGGTCACCCGCAACATGAGTTAGGGCGCCTGCCGTCACGGACAAATACAAGATGCCTTCAACCGCACTGGGAACTGGGATGTCATCTGAGATCATAGGCATGGAAGGACGGGCCGCTTTCGGCGCCTACGAGACCTGGTATCGGGTCACCGGTGAACTCGGTGGCGAAAAGGCGCCTGTGGTGATCCTGCATGGCGGCCCGGGCGTCGCTCACAATTATGTCGACGCCTACAAGCTTCTTGCGCGCAGGGATCGCGTCGTCATCCACTACGACCAGTTGGGCTGCGGCAATTCCACCTTGCTGCCTGAGAAAGGCGCCGATTTCTGGACGCCTGGGCTGTTCATCGACGAGCTTGAAAACCTGGTCGACCATCTCGGCATTCGGGCGGGCTTCCACGTGCTCGGCCAGAGCTGGGGCGGCATGCTGGGCGCCGAATATGCCGTGACGCGGCCGCAGGGCCTGAAGTCGCTGACCATTGCCAACTCGCCGGCGTCCATGAAACTGTGGGTCGAAGAGGCCAACCGGTTGCGTGCGGATCTGCCTGCGGATGTGCAGGAGACCCTGACCCGACACGAGCAGGCCGGCACGACAAACGATGCGGCGTACCAGGCGGCGACGATGGTGTTCTACGAGCGGCATGTCTGCCAGGTCGTGCCTTTCCCGTCCGAAGTCACGGAAAGTTTCGCCCAGGTCGTGCGCAATCCGACCGTCTATAATCTGATGAATGGGCCAAACGAGTTCCACGTCATCGGAACGCTGAAGAACTGGAGCATCGTCGACCGTCTGCCGGCCATCGATGTTCCCACCCTGATCATCTCCGGACGTCACGACGAGGCCACGCCCGCGACCGTGCAGCCCTACAAGGACGGCATCAAGGGGTCTCGCTGGGAAATATTCGAGCATTCCAGCCACATGCCGCATGTCGAAGAGCAAGATGCGTGCATGCGGGTGGTGGGAGACTTCCTGGACCACAACGACAATTGAAGAAAAGGGGAATGAAGACATGAAGAAACTGCTTCTGGCGGCAACAGCCGCGGCATTGCTGGCCGGTACATGGCTGGCCCCGGCACAGGCCGAATATCTCAAGGAGCACCGAGGCGGCACCATCCGCCTGCTGGCCCGCTCCGCGGCCGGAACGCTCGATCCGCACATCAATTACACGGACCAGGGCTGGCAGATGTACCAGCCGATCTATGACGGCCTGGTAGCCTTCCGCAAGGCCGAGGGTATGGACGGCTTCACCATCGTTCCCGATCTGGCCGAGGCGTTGCCGCAGGTCAGCAATGACGGCAAGACCTTCACCTTCAAGCTGCGCAAGGGCATCAAGTTCTCCAGTGGCCAGGATCTTGGCGTGAAGGACGTCGTCGCTTCTTTCCAGCGCATCTTCAAGGTTTCCGGACCCACCTCCGGCACGTTCTATGCCGGCATCGTCGGTGCCGACAAATGCCTGGCCGACACCAAGAGCTGCACGCTGGAAGGCGGCGTTGTCGGCGACGAAGCGGCCGGCACCATCACCATCAACATCACCAAGCCGGATGCCGAGCTGCTCTACAAGCTCGCCTTGCCGCATGCCGTGGTCCTGCCGGCGGACACGCCCGCCGAAGACATGGGCTCCAAGCCCATTCCCAGCACCGGCGCGTACATGATCTCCGCCTTCGACCCGAACAAGGGCATGACGGTCTCCCGCAACCCCAATTTCAAGCAGTGGAGCGAAGAAGCCCAGCCGGACGGCTATCCGGATGTCGTCCAATATGATTTCGGCCTGTCCGAAGAGGCAGCCGTCACCGCGATCCAGAACGGCGAAGCGGACTGGATGTTCGACGCTCTGCCCAGCGATCGCCTGGGCGAACTGGGCAGCAAGTCCATGGACCAGCTGCACATCTCACCGCTTTCGGCTTGGTGGTACGCGCCGCTGAACAACCGTCTCGCACCCTTCGACAATGAAAAAGCCCGCCAGGCCGTTGCCTATGCGATCGATCGCAACACGCTGGTCAAGCTGTTCGGCGGCAAGGTGCTGGCCTCGCCGGTCTGTCAGGTCCTGCCCCCGGACTTCCCCGGCCATGAAGACTATTGCCCCTTCACCAAGAATCCGGGCGCCAAATGGTCGGCTCCTGATCTCGACAAGGCAAAGCAGCTCGTCGAGGACTCCGGCACCAAGGGCCAGAAGGTGACGATCATCGTCGAGGACACCGCCATTTCGCGCTCCATCGGCGTCTATCTGCAGAGCGTTCTGACCAGCATCGGCTATGTCGCCGACGTCAAGCCGATCTCGTCCAATATCCAGTTCACCTACATTCAGAACACCAACAACAAGGTGCAGATGTCCGTTACCCAATGGTACAAGGACTATCCTGCGGCTTCGGACTTCCTGAACATCCTGTTCAGCTGCGCCTCCTTCCGTGAAGGTTCGGATGCCTCGATCAACATCGCCGGCTTCTGCGACAAGGAAATCGACGCCAAGATGCAAAAGGCATTGGACCTCGGCGTCACCGATCAGAAAGCCGCCGACAAAATGTGGGCTGAAATCGACAGGCAGGTCACCGACAAGGCACCTGCCGTCGGCCTCTTCACGCCGAAGCGGCTTGACTTTGTCAGCAAACGTCTTGGCAATTTCAAGTTCAACCGTCAGTTCAACTGGATGATCACCCAATCCTGGGTGCAGTGATGGCCTGGGTGCAGTAACGAACCGCGGAGGGGCACGTCCGTGTCGAACGTAGCTGTCGCCGCGCCGCGCAAGACGCGAGGGCCCTGGGCCGTCGCGTTTGCGAAGCTGGCAAGGGACAGGGCTGCCATGGCGTCGCTGGCCGTGTTCCTCCTCATCGTCCTTGCCTGCCTCAGTGCGCCTCTTTATGCAAAATGGGCAGGCGTGGACCCCTTCGCCTCGACGCTCGACGCCGTCGTCCAGATCGACGGTGCCGACGTTCCGGTGATGGAACAGTCGACGGAAGGGCTAGGGCTTGGTTACACACCGCTCGGCCCGACCTGGCGGCTGGGCAATTATTTCCTCGGCGCCGACAGCCAGGGGCGCGATGTCATGGCCAGGATGCTCTATGGCGGGCTGAGCTCGTTGCTGATCTCCGGAGCAGCCACCATCTTCACCCTGATCCTGGGCACGGCGGCGGGATTGATCGCCGGCTATTTCGGCGGCGTCACCGACACGGTGCTGTCGCGCTTCCTCGACATACTGTGGGCGTTCCCCATCTATCTGCTGGCGATTTCGCTCTCCATCGTCACCATCGCGCATGGCATCACGATCGGACCGATCCAGATCGAGTCCGGCAGTTTGTGGCTGCCTGTCATCATCATCGGCATCGTCTACGTGCCCTACGTGGCCCGCCCAATACGCGGGCAGGTTCTGGCGCTGCGCAAGAGCGAGTTCGTGCTGGCCGCGATCAATCTGGGCGTGCCGGGGTGGCGCATCCTGTGGCGCGACATCCTGCCCAACGTCACCACCACGCTAATCGTCTTCGTGCCGCTGATGATGGCGCTGAACATGCTTACCGAATCAGCCCTTTCCTTCCTTTCGATCGGCGTGCAGCCGCCGGCCGCGAGCTGGGGCACCATCATCCAGGACGGACAGGCGCTGCTTTACACCAGGCCATTGGTGGCGCTGGTGCCGGGCCTGGCGATCGCGGTTTCCGTCATGGCGCTCAATGTCTTCGGCGACGGCCTGCGCGACGCGCTCGATCCGCGCTCCAAGGTTCGGCTGGGGCGCGACTGATGATCTACGCAATCCTGCGCCGGTTCGGCCAGATGCTGTTCGTGATGTTCGGCATCTCGGTCATCGTTTTCTTGATTTTCTTCGCAACGCCGGGCGCCGACCCGGCTGCGCGCATCGCCGGCCGCAATGCATCGCCCGAAGTGCTGGAGGCGGTACGCCACAGCTTCGGCTTCGACCGGCCGCTCTACGTGCAATATGTGACGATGATGGAGAAGATCTTCGTCACCGGCGATCTGACCTCCTTCGTCAATCGTGGCTGGAAGGTGGTGCCGGCGGTCATGGATTCGATCCCGGTCACGCTCTCGCTGGTGTTCGGAGCGGCGATCCTGTGGGTGGTCGTCTCCATCGTCATCGGCATCGCCGCCGCCGCCACGCGCGGCAGCTGGCTGGACAAGCTGCTGATGGCGCTAGGGCTGCTCGGCATTTCCATGCCGGTCTACTGGCTGGGCGAGGTGATGAACCTGATCACCCAGAGCCGCTATCACGACAGCTGGGCGTTCTCCTGGGTGCCGCCGCTCGGCTACAAGAATTTCTCCGACGATCCGAAGGGCTGGTTCCTGACCCTGGTCATTCCGTGGATCACACTGTCCATTCTCTATATCGGTATTTACGGGCGCGTGCTGCGCGCGGCAATCATCGAATCCCTGCAGGAAGACTATATCCGCACGGCCCGGGCCAAGGGGCTGTCGGAGACCCGCATCCTGCTGCGCCATGCCTTGCGCACGTCGCTCATCGCATTCGTCACTCTGTTCGGCCTGGACTTCGGTGCGCTGGTCGGAGGCTCAGCCCTGCTGACGGAGGTGGTGTTCGGGCTGCACGGCATCGGCAAGCTCACTTACGACGCTCTGCAGAATCTCGATCTGCCGATGATCATGGCAACCGTGATGTACGCGTCCATGTTCGTGGTCATCGCCAATGCGGTCGTCGATTTCGTCTACATCCTTCTCGATCCGCGCCTGAGGACATCATGATACTGTCGGTGCGCGACCTCAGAGTTTCCTTCCGCACAAATGATGGCCTGGTGCGGGCCATCGATGGCGTTTCCTTCGACCTTAAGGAGAGCGAAATCCTCGGCGTCGTCGGTGAGTCCGGTTCCGGCAAGACCGTGTCGCTGCTGGCCGTCATGGGTCTCATCACCGATCCCAACGCCACCATCGAAGGGTCGATCCGCTACAAAGGCCGCGAACTCGTGGGACTGCCCGCGCGCGAGCTCAGGCGGCTGCGCGGCAACGAGATCGCGATGATCTTTCAGGATCCGATGACCGCGCTGACGCCTGTCTACACGATCGGCTGGCAGATCGCCGAACAGATCCGCGCGCATCGCAGCATCAGCAAGTCCAAGGCGATGGAGCGCGTAGAAGAATTGCTGGCCGAGGTGAATTTTCCCAACCCGCACGAGGCGATGTCGCGCTACCCGCACCAACTGTCCGGAGGCATGCGTCAACGGGCGGTGATCGCAATGGCTTTGTCCTGCAATCCGGCGCTTCTGGTGGCTGACGAACCGACCACGGCGCTCGACGTCACCGTACAGGCCGGCATTCTCGATCTGGTGCGCAAGCTGCGCGCGACGCACAAGTCGGCGGTCGTCTTCATCACACATGACATGGGCGTGGTCTCCGAACTCGCCGACCGGGTCATGGTCATGTATGCCGGCCGCGTGGTGGAGCGCGGCAGTCGCGCGGAGCTGTTTTCCGATCCGCGACACCCCTATACGCGCGCGCTGCTGGGTTCGATCCCGCCGCTGACCGGCGAAAAACCACGGCGCTTGCCGGCCATTCCCGGTTCGCCGCCGTCATTGCTGCGATTGCCGCAGGGCTGTGCGTTCGGTCCGCGGTGCCCGGTTCACTACGAGCCCTGCGAGGCCGGCAAGCCCGACCTCGGGAGCGGCACCCATGCCGCGGCATGCTTCAGGGTGGCACAGGCATGAGCGGACCGATGATCGACAAGAACCGCCCAATCCTCGAGACGCGTTCGCTGGGCAAGCGCTTTACCATCGGCAGCCGTTTCTCCGCCGAAGGCAAGCGAACCGTTCATGCGGTCGACAATGTTTCCCTGACCGTGTGGCGCGGCGAGACGGTCGGGCTGGTCGGCGAATCCGGATGCGGCAAGTCCACGTTGGCGCGTTGCCTGGTGAGGCTCTACGACATATCGGACGGCGAGCTTCTGTTCGAAGGCAACGACATCACCTCCAAGTCGCTGTCCGAACTCAGGCCGCTGCGGCGCCGCCTGCAAATGGTTTTCCAGGATCCGTCGGCGTCGCTCAATCCGCGCCGGCGCGTCGGCGACCTGGTGGCCGAGCCGCTGCGCATCCATGGCAGGCTCTCGTCGAGCGAGATCACCAAACGCGTGGCGGAACTGTTCGACCTTGTCGGCTTGCTGCCGGATCACGTCATGCGGTTTCCGCACGAATTTTCCGGCGGACAACGCCAGCGCGTCGGCATCGCGCGGGCTATTGCATTGAATCCGGACCTCGTGGTCCTGGACGAACCCGTCTCCGCGCTCGACGTGTCGGTGCAGGCACAAATCGTCAACCTGCTTGCCGATCTGCAGGAGAAGCTCAATCTCACGTACATCTTCATCGCCCACGACCTGTCGGTGGTGCGTCAGGTTTCAACCCGCATAGCGGTCATGTATCTCGGCTCGATCGTCGAAGAAGGGCCGGCGGAAGACGTGTTTGCAGCACCGGCCCATCCCTATAGCCAGGCGCTGATTTCGGCGGTTCCCGTCGTGGAGACGACGCCGGGTGGGACGCGCAAGCGCATCATCCTCACCGGCGACGTACCGAGCCCTCTGAACCCTCCAACGGGCTGCCGTTTCCATCCCCGATGCCCAATCGCGGCGGAGCGCTGCCGTTCGGAGCGGCCACAGTTACGGGAATACCGACCCGGTCGCAAAGTCGCCTGCCACTTCCCGACGACGTAGGCGACACTCACCACCGCACGGGTGATCGCCTTCGCCTGATAGATTTCTAAAGAATTCCATTTTTGCCTGGAACCAACCGGCTATTGGCGCGTTTAGTGGGGTTCGATCGAGCGCATTGCGGTCGACCGGGAGGAAACGATGGATCAATTGCATTTCTTTTCGCCCGTGCGAATTTCGCGCGGGCAGGGACACCCTGCGGAAGAAATCGATAGTGTGGCCGAAGCCATGATGTTCTTGCGGAAATGGCCGACAGGACGGCGCGGTCCGGTTTATCAGTGCGCGTTGAATTGTTGCTCGGCCGCCTTGTCGGGCCAGATGTCGGCCGAGGAAGCAAGGAAAGCGTTCACCGGCTTTGCCCGCATCACGCGTCTTCTCGATGACGACATGGCGTTGCCGGTGCCCGGCGAAGGCGAGGTAAGGGTGCACGCGTTGCGGCGATAGGCTGTTGTCCTGGCGGTCCTACAAGGTCTCGCGCTGCAGCGGGGCGGGTCTTGTTGTGCAATGCGCTCGGATGGCGGGTCGAAAGTTCGTCTTGCGTGGCACACTTTCACAGCGGACGCTCGTCGTTCATGCTTACTTCAGTCACGAGCTTGCGGCGAAGCGCCATCGTGTAGTCGTCTGGCCCCTTCGGCGTCATGACGAAGGCCTGGGAACCGCCAATGACCGATCTGGCAAAATAGGATGCCAGAGGTTCGTCGGGATTCTCATCCTCCGTCGGGATGGCGATTGCATTGATCGTATATCCCTTGGCTATGGCGTTCGACCTGCTCGGCTGGACGGGAAGCCCGTCGTTGTTCTCGCCATTGGAGGAGATATCGATGACTTTCTTGGCCGCCTTTCCCGGAAACTGGTCGAGCAGGAGACTGCCGATGTCGATAGCCGAGGAAACGGATGTTCCGCCTCGCCCTCTGCGGATGAAGCCGGTATCGCCTTTCCTGCTGATCACCGCAGCCGCCGCTTTGGCATCTTCCAGTCCGCAGATGCTTGTCCACGGCAGCACGACGCGTGCGTGTCCGGGGCTCGACCATTCAAAATAGGCAACGCCGATGCAGCCAACATAATTCCGGCTGATGGCGGCGATGATCTCTGGCGAGGTGAGTGCTGCGGCATGTCCCTCGCGTTGCATATCGGCGATCTTCGGATCGATCGACGACGAGAAGTCGACCGCGAACACGATGGCGACGTCAACGTTCGCGGCATGGGCCGAGGCCCCCCAAAACAGCGAAGCTGCAAGTATCCCTGTCACTCTCGAGATTAAACCGGCCAGCGTCAGGAGACTGCCCCAGCCTGTCGCCCGCACCCGTTCGCGAAAGGATGGGGGGCCGGCGTCTTGATGATACACGCTGCCAAACATGTCATTCTCCATCTCGACATCCGGTCGTTTCAAAAGCGAGCTCAACATGTGGAAATCTGGCGGATCGCCTTGGTGCCCACGCCGAACAGCAGCAGATCGGCCTTGGTCCACAAGAGATAACAGCCGAGCAAGGTCAGTGGCATGGGGAGGGCCGCGAAGGAGCCGCCCGACCAGACCTCAGGCAAAGCACGGCCGAGGGCCACTGTCGTCGCCAGCATTGCAGGCAACCGGCTGGCGAGCACCGCACTGCGGAACGGATCGGGCCAAGCGGCCGGCCACATCGGAATTGGCGTGCCGGGCCTGTGGAAGGTGCTGCCGAATTTGCCGAGCGCATGCAGCAGGCCGGAGGTCGCCGCAAGCAATGGATCGCCGAGCAGCAACAGGGCAATGCCGAGCCCGATCGCCCCCAGGCCCGACAGGAAGTCGCCCAGACGGTTGAGGGCGGGATCGGGAGCATCCGGCCTTGCCCAGGCCCGGTGATAGGCCTCGCCGCCCCAGAAGAAGACCAGGGTGGTCAAGGTCAGCGCAACAGTGCCATGGCTGCCAGCGAAATATTCGATCACCGCCATGGTAACGCTGCTTCCCTCATGCAAGCCGACCGGCGCGGTGGCAATCTGGATGGCGAGACCGACAATGAGGCCGAGCGCGTTACCGCTGTTGTAATAGCCGCCCGGTCCCTTCATGCGGGCGCGAAGCGCCGATACCAAATGTGCGATAGGAAGAAGGATCGTCCGCGCGTCCATCGCTGCGCCTCCACGACAAGTCCTGCCGCCATCGGCAAGGCCACCGCCGCCTGGCTGATCGACGCCACTGGCCCGGTGTCGGGCGGCAGCCGGGGCCGGAATAGGTTTCGCATCACCGGCAAGGGTCATCACATTCCTCCACTGGACCTGAATTGTTGGGGTGACGATCGCCTGCCCAATTTGCGGCGGCAGCTGCAAAGGCAGGGGCCCCGTCGAAGGGTTGAACCGAAGCGGTTCGCAAGGACGTGCGTGCCTGCGGCGCTCGGTTCGACAGTGCCACGGACAGGATCGCACCCAGAATGATGGCGGCACCCAATGCGCTCGCGGACGAGCTCCGCTCGCCGAGAAAGATCGCCGCGCCCAGCGCCCCGAAAACGCTTTCTGCGCTGACGATCACGGCGGCGTGGCTGGCCGGCGTAAAGCGGAGGGCAACCGTCTGTATGCCGAAGGCAATCGCAGTGGAGAACACGCCGAGGATCGCCAGTTCCGGGCCAGCTGCGAATGCGGCGGTCAACGACAGATTGCCTTGCACTGCGCCGAGCGGCAGGGCGAAGGCGGCGGCGCCGAAGAACTGTGTCGCGGCTGCGGTGAACGGCCGCGCATGCACCTGCATGTGCCGGCCCAGTTCGACTGCCCAGAGCGCATAGCAGGCAGCCGAGAGGACAGCGGTGAGATCGCCACTGCTGAACCCGGCAATCCCATCCGACAACAGCAGGGCTCCAACAACGGTCAGCCCGGCGGCGACCGTGAGACTCGCTATCGGACGTTCGCCTACGAGAAACCAGGCGGCTAGCGGTGTCATTACCGTTGCCGTGCTGACCAGGAAGCTCGCATTGGTGACGGAGGCGCCGAGATAGCAAAGCTGCTGGAGCGTGATGGAGATGGCAAACAGCGCGCACACCTTGGCCAAGCTGGAAAAATAGTCCGGCCCGAGCGGAAGCCGCCTCTCCATCAAGACAAAGGGCAACACAAGCAGGCCGCCGATCAGGCAGCGCAGACCCACCGCACTCAGCGCGTCGAGATGCACAAGCACCATCTTTTGCGAGACATTGCCGAAGCCCCACAAAGCGGCTGCGAATAGCAGCAGCAAATTGGCTCTTGTCCTGGACACGCGTCCCCCTCGAACCAAGCCTTTCGTTGACTTGGTCACTTTAATTTAGCAAAGCCTAAACAGCCTGCCGTTACGGCAGCGCTTGAGCGCGAAGGCCGACTGTTGCGAAGCGTTAGTTTTGAGTTAGGATTTCGTCAGGCTGGGATAGCAAATGCAAAGTGAGGACAGGGGCGCTGCAAATAGAATCTCACTCTTCGGCGGTTTCCGGATTGAAAATGAAACGGCCGGTCCGCTTCGGCTGACCGGGAAACGAGGGCCGGCAATCATCGCCTATCTGGCCCGGTGTCCGGGCATGGCGGCGACGCGGGAGAGGCTGGCTGACCTCCTATGGGGCGACAGCGACGGCGAACATTCGCGCAACAGCCTTCGGCAAGCCCTCAGTGTCCTGCGCCAGGATCTGGCGCGAGAAGGGGTGGATCTCATCCATTCCAGCGGTGAGCTGATCGCCCTGAGGCCAGAGGCCTCTCAAGTCGACGTGGAGAAGTTCGAAACGGGTCTCTCGGCCCGTTCCGCTCAGGACCTCGCGAAGGCCTTGGCGAACTACACCGGGCCCTTCCTCGACGGGCTTTATCTGGGAAGCAATGCGTTCGATGACTGGATCACATCGGAACGCGACAGGCTGCTCGGCCGCGCGCTTGAGTCCTTCGAAAAACTGGCCCGTCTCGTCGACCCCGATGCCGGGCTGATCCTGGCCGATCGTATTCTGACCATGGAACCGACACGGGAAGAATCCTATCGGCTCAAGATGGAATTGCTGCTCGCATGTGGCCAACGCGACAGGGCAATCAGGACATACGAAGCTTGCAGAAGCATGCTGAAGAAGGAGTTCGGCGTCGAAGCCGGCCCTGAAACGCGGGCGCTTTGGCAATCTCTGTTGCTTGCCGCCGACGACACCTCAAATGTGCAGTCGACAAGTGGTGTTCCGGCCAGCCAGCGCCTTGGGCGTCCGTCCATCAGCGTTGCCGACTTCGTCAATCTGACTGGAAAGCAAGGCGACGACTTTTTCGCCAAGGGACTTGTCCAGGACATCACGACGGCCCTTTCCGAAGTGGCCGACTATGTCGTGCTCGCCGCGCTTCCGCCCGAGAAGAGCGGCCCGGGCGAAGAAGCCAAGACGCCAGGGATACTCCGGGCGCGATATATGCTCAGCGGCAGCGTCCAGAGATCCGGCAATGGGTTGAGGGTGAATGTCCAGCTCGTCGATGCCGCCGGCGGCCACCACGTCTGGGCCCAGAAGTTCGACGGCCACTCCGAGAACGCGCTCGAATTCCAGGACAGGATCGCACAGTCTGTTGTTCTTGCCGTGATCCTCGAACTTCAACTGACCAACTGGAAGGTTCGAGACAAAAGCCCGCCGGGTACCCCTGAAGTGCGCAGGCTGGTCAACGAAGCCCTCATGAAATATTTTGAGATGACTCGGGACTCACTTTTGGTCGGGATAGAGCTTGCCGAGAAGGCCTTCTCGCTAGGTCCCGACAACGCCCGTGCAAAGCGGACGCTCTCGATCGTAATATCCATGGGCGTGGCGTTTGGTGCACTGCCTCGGGAGCGAGGGGTGATCGAGCGTGCGGTCGAGCTTGCGGAAGCCGCGGTGCGGGCGGTACCGGACGATGAAATTGCCCGATGTATCTTGTCGTTCGCTCTCGAAAGTTGCGGTCGTATCGACGAGGCGATCGCCGAATGCCGCCACGCGATCAGCCTCAACCCGAGCTACCCGACTGGCCACGGCGATATTTCGATGCTCTTTGCATTGCGCGGACAGGTCGACGAAGCGGTGCGTGAGGCCAACGAAGCAATCCGGCTCGGAACGCACGATGTCATCGACTTCTGGCGCCACCACGGCCTGGTTGTGGCGCTCTTCGCTGGCGGAGACAACCAGCGGGCGCTCGAAGCCGCCCGCAAAGTGGTCAGGACAAAGCCGGGCTTCGTTCGCGGCGCCCTTTATTGGGCCGCGACCGCGTCGGCCACCGGAAACAACGAAGAAGCGTCCCGGGCCATCCACCATTGCCTGTCACAACTTCCGCATCTCAATCTCAGCAATGTCTGCCCTGGCTTTGTGCCGCGCTATGTGAAGGATCATCACCATTCCCGGTTCCTTGAGATGCTGTCGAGGGCTGGCCTTCCCAGTTCCTAGCCACATCATTGGCGTAGACACCGGCATACGAAGCTGGAGGCTTCCGTCCTCCGCCCAGGCATCGAAAGCAGATAACGCGTTGGCATTTCCGGCCAGGTCGACCTATAAGCTACCCTGCGATTGAGGTATTCGGCGCCGCACGCCGTCGCGCCGGCCAGGGCATTCGGCCGATTTGCGGCGGGGGCTGTCATGGCAGGCGATAGCGTTCACGCGACGCGTGCCCAAACTTTATTGCGGTGCTGGCGCGCGAAGCCTTCGATTCTGATCTCGTTCTCGATCTTCATTGCGATGACGAAGGGCTGATGCATCTTTTCGTGCGGCCGGAGATCGCGGCGGAACTGTCGGACATCTCGGGCGAACTCGGCTGCCGTGCCGTGTTTTCGCAGGGCGCCTCCGGCGGCTCGACCTTTGCCGAAGCAAGCGTCGAGCCGTGGTTGAAGCTCGCGGCGGCGTATCCCGACAAGCTGATACCGGTCGGCTGCATGGCAGCGACGGTCGAATTGCGCGGCTTCGTCGACATCGGCGACGAGATGGCCGCGACAGATGCGTCGGCGCTGCTGAATGTGCTGCGCCGCCGCGGCTATATCGCCGGTCAAGCACCCGCCGCGCCGCCGCTCTGCGACGTCACAGGCTTCGACGCCTGCGACGTGGTGCGCACGCCGGCGTTCGGCGTCATCGTCTACCGCGTCGAACTTGGCGAGCGGGTCACGTCCGGACAGCCGATCGCCGACATCGTCGCGCCCGCTGCGATTGGCGGCGATGCCCGTATCACCGTCCATGCGCGTACTGACGGCGTGGTCGTCACCCGCAGACTGAAGAAGCTGGTGGCGGCCAACCAAGTCATCGCCAAGGTAGCCGGCACCGAGCCGCTTTCCCATCGCAAGGGCTATCTTCTGGAGGATTGATAACATGTCGCTCGAAAGCTGCTCCGGTTTCGAGAGAACGACATGCATGCCTGTCACTGCGAGACACCGACCGGCATGAGCCCCGTTCCGCAGGGGAGACCGCAAGCCTGTTGAAGGAGAAGCGGCTGTCCCAACTTCAACGGAGTATCCTTCAGCAAGACCTTGAGCGAGCCAGGACGGTCCTGAACGGCATAGACAAGGACGGATCCTCATCTAGCTCCTGAAGGGAGCCCACCGTGCAAGTGCGCCGGTAGGGATTTTGATCCTGACCAAACTCGACCGGCTCGACCGTGACGCAACAGATGTCAGTACCACGGTCAAGGCACTGGATGAAATGGGCGTGAGAGTTTATTGCCCCGCACTCGGCGGCGCCGACCAGACACAGGACGCAACTGAGGTCATGAACCATCATTGGCACGGACACTGGGATGGGCGCGGCTCGCATCTGCCAGATGTCAGGGCTACTTCGCCGTATCCTCCAAGCGCATACGCCCACAACTCAGAGATCCGGACTCTATTCCGGCCCACGCGTAAAGCCACATCGCGCAACGGCGGCCGTCCAGGTTTCAGTGGTCGAAGGCGCACGTCACACCTGGGCCATGCCGCCATCGACGGCCAGTTCTGCGCCGGTTGTGAAACTGCTCTCGTCGCTGGCGAGGAAAACAACCGCGGCGGCCACCTCGTCAGGCCGGCCCATGCGCCCGAGAGGGATCATGCTGGAAAGCGCGTCTCGAATCTGTTGCGAGGCCCCGGCCATCATCGCCGTATCGGTCGGGCCGGGGCTGACGATGTTGACACGAATGCCTTTGGGAGCAAGTTCGTTGGCCCAGGTGCGGGTGAACGAGCGGACAGCGGCCTTGGTGGCGCCGTAGACGCCATATCCTTTGGTGCCGATGTCGCCTGCGATAGAGCCGATCAACACGATCGTTCCGCCTGGCTGCATGAGGTTGACGGCACCTTGTGCTGCGAAAACCAGGGAGCGCACATTCAGACCGAATGTCCTGTCGAAATGATCCTCCGAAATATCTTCAAGCGGGGCGTATTCGGAAAGGCCGGCATTCACAATGAGCACGTCGATACGCCCGCGTTCCGATCTGATCTGCTCGAATACACGTTCAAGATCCGCTCTGTTGCTTGCATCCGCCAGGACCGTCCGGATGCTGCCGGTGCCCGCCGCTTCCGAGGCGCCGTCCGCACCCTTGCGGCTGGTCGCATAGACCTGCGCTCCCTCCCTGGCGAACCTTTGTGAAACTGCCCCGCCGATACCGCCGGCACCGCCGACAACCAGTGCGATCTTGTTTGCCAATCTGCTCATGTGAACTCCATCAAAAAGTGATGGCTAAAGATATATGCTCTATACCTACGGTCAATTACGCACTACAACTAGAGCAGATATCGAGGAGTATACCTATGTCCGCCGTGACTGAAGACTTGCCCGTCAAGGTCAGCCCGCCCCGTCGTCCTAAGCCCGTGTCCGTCGAGGCGTTGATAGATGTGCAAAAGGCGCGGCCGGCACTTGAGCAGATCGCCAACAAGTGGTCGGTCCTGATTCTGACCGTTCTGTGCACCAGGCCGTCGAGATTCAACGAGATCATGCGGCGCCTGGACGGTATCACGCACAAGGCGCTCGCCGATGCGCTGAAGCGTCTGGAACGTAACGGTCTCATTCGCCGTGAAGTGCTGACGACGACGACGCCGGTCGGTGTCGAATACACGATCACTTCGCTCGGCCACTCCCTTCGGCAACCGTTCGAGGCGCTTTACGAATGGTCGATGACCTACGGGCCGGAACTCGAGCGCGCGCAAGACGAATACGACCGCGTTCGAGACTGATCACGTCCCCGGCCAGGCAGGCTTCTATTGCTCTGACGACACCCTGATAAAGGCCAGGAACGCCAAGGTAACAGCCGTTCGTATTCAGTTCTCCCCCAAGTTAAGGCCTGACCTTACACGGCAACTGCCGGTTTCGCATCCTGTCGCACTGAGTTTACCTGCGGCTGATCGAGCCAAACAACTACTCCCCAGAATGAGGAAATTATTATTATGGCGCATGGACTTCTACGACCCGTGCGTGCCGCGCCTAATCTGGCGGCGTCCATTCTCTCCCATCGACCGCTGATGACGATTCAGCCTAAAGATTAGGGAAGTCGGACGTCCCTTCTTCACCGGTTGGAGTAGGACCAACACCGCCCTCGGGCGTGAGGAAGCGTCTTTGACCGAAATAGAGAAGCGCAGCGGAGCAAGCGACAATGGCCGGGACTGATCTTAGCCACTGTGGCATTCCTTCCGCGTATTCTTTCTAAGCTACGCCCACGGCGTCCTCGAATGGATTGGGTCTGACTGAAGACCGCCTTCGCTTCTCTTAGTCTCGATCGCCTTCCCGTAACGACGTCGCTGCGCTCTCTTCCCCTGGTCGCTGCGCGTCCATTCCTCGGCGGCCCAAGAAAGCCTCGCGCCGCCGTTACTTCGTTTCAGCCCCTTCGGGATGCAGACCGATCGTCTCCGGCCTCACGACCACCATCGAGAGATGGGTGCGGCCCGAGAAAAACAGAAGGAACCACCACGATGGCTACGGTCGGCACATTCTCGCGCACCGCGAACGGCTTCTCCGGTTCGGTCAAGACCCTCAACCTCAACGTCAAGACTGTGACGTTCTCTCCGGTCGATGGCGACAATGAAAAGAGACCCGACTTCCGCATTTTCGCTGGCGCCCCGAGTTCGGGGCGGCCCTGGAAGAAGACCTCGCGCGAGGGCCGCGACTACCACTTCGTCAAGCTCGACGAGCCCAACTTCCCCGCTCCGATCTACGCGAGCTTGGTCGAGACCGACACCGGGGGCGACTTCTCGCTTATCTGGTCACGACGCGCCGCGGAGTGGTCCGTCAAGCACTAAGCCCCACCGCAAGGCGGGGCTTAGTCATGTTCAAGTCCGCCGATGCCTAAGCTCTGCCAGCATGAAGTCAAAAAAATGAGGATCCGAGGCCCAGGCGATGTTGACGCGGATGCCTGCCTTGGCAGGTTGGCGCTCCGGCGAAAACACGGTACCAGGTGCGATAAAAATCCCCTGGCGAGCGCCTTCCCGGGCGAGGGCGATGTCATCGACATACTCGGGAAGCTCCAGATAGACGTAGTATCCACCTGTCGGCTCGGCAAAGAGCTTAAGACCCATCTTCTGAAGGCGGGGAACGACCGTCTCGGTGGCCTGCTGCACACGCTGCGCCAAACGCTTGAGGTGGCGCCGATAGTGACCTTCACTGATCAATCCATGGATCAACCGCTCAATGTGTCCTGAGCTGTTGACTGTCGTCAGCATCTTCAACTCGGCAAGGGAAGCGATAAGGTCGGGGCGCGCTGCGATATAGCCGCAGCGCAGGCTGGCCGACAACGTCTTGGCAAAGGTGCGCACGCAGATGACGTTCCGCAACTGGTCGAGAGGCGCAAGGCCAACGCCACGGACCGTCGGCAGGTCGACGAACGGGTCGTCCTCGACCACCAGCATGTCGCAGCGCGCGGCGATGGTCAGGATCGAGTGAGCCGTTGGCAGGTTGGTCGAGCTGCCGGTTGGATTGTGCGCAAGCGATTGTGTGAAGAACAGCTTCGGACGCTCGCGCTCGGCCTTGCCGGCGAGATCGTCGAGGTCCGGACCGGTCGGCGTCCGCTTCACGCCGATCATGCGGATCTGCGCCAGCTTCAGCTTGGCGAAAAGCGGGTAATAGCCGGGGTCGTCGACCAGCACGGTATCGCCGGCGACGAGGAAGCGGCGTATGATCAGGTCCAGTGCGTGGTTGGCGCCGAATGTCAGCAGGATCTGGTCCGGGCTCGCCTGCACCTCGCGCTCCATGAGGTCGAAGGCGAGGCGCTCGCGCAGCGCCGGCAGGCCCATCGCCGAACCATAGCCGTCACTGCTGGACCTCTGGTGCCGGCCGAGCAGCCCGAGATGGCGCCGCACTTCCGATTCCTCCATCCATGAGGCGGGCGGCCGCCCGTCGCCGACGCGGATCGAAAAGCTCTCCTCCAACTGCGCATTGAGCAGCGAGGCGATGTCGACCGCTTCCGCGACATGGCGGGGACGCTCGCTCGGCGTCTGCCGGCGACGCTCGGCGACCATGAAGCCGGCGCCGGGCCGCGAAAACGCGATGCCCGCGGATACCAGCCGGTCATAGGCATCGACGATGGTGTTCTTGGAAACGTCGAATTGCTCGGCGGCCTTGCGTATCGACGGAAGCTTGGCGCCGACGGTAATCGAGCCGGTCTCGATGCGCCTTCTGATCTCTGCCGCCACGGCCTCGGCGCGCGTCATCCCAGAACATCCTCCGATGGGCTGCGTGCCCTGATATGGACTGGTACAGTTTGTCGCTGTTTCCTGTAGCTGTACCTTGATAGATGGTATCAGTTAAACGATAGCTGCCTCAACGACAAGCATTCGCAGGGAGGCGATCGTGATGGTGGCTGTCCAGGACAGCGGTGTCGAGCCGCGGCTGAATTCCCGCATCGAGAAATTCCGCGACCTGTCGCCGGCCGATCGCCTGGCGACGGTCGGCGACGCCGCTCGTCTTGGGCAGGCGGATCGCGATGCCTTGCGCGGCGGCGTCCTGCCGCTCGATCTCGCCAACGGCATGATCGAGAATGTGGTCGGCACCTTCGAGATTCCGCTCGGCGTCGCCACCAACTTCACCATCAACGGTCGCGATTACCTCATCCCGATGGCGGTGGAAGAGCCGTCGGTGGTCGCCGCCGCCTCCTACATGGCGCGCATCGCCCGCGGTTGCGGCGGCTTCGAGACATCGAGCACCGCACCGATCATGCGGGCACAGGTGCAGATACTCGGTCTGTCCGATCCGCACGGCGCACGCGCCAGGCTGCTGTCGGCCCGCGACCAGATCATCGCCGCCGCCAACGAGAAGGACCGGGTGCTGATCGGCCTCGGCGGCGGCTGCCGCGAGATCGAAGTGCAGGTGTTCGAGGAGACGCAAGTCGGACCGATGGTGGTGCTGCATCTGCTCGTCGACGTGCGCGACGCGATGGGCGCCAACACGGTCAATACCATGGCCGAGGCAGTCGCACCGATGATCGAGCGCATTTCGGGCGGCACCGTCCGGCTGCGCATCCTCTCCAACCTGGCCGACCTCAGGCTGGCGCGGGCGCGGGTGCGGCTGACGCCGAAGGCACTGGCGACGAAGGAGTTCACCGGCGAGCGTATCGTTGCCGGCATCGTCGAGGCCTGTTCGCTGGCGATCGTCGATCCTTACCGCGCGGCCACGCACAATAAGGGCATCATGAACGGCATCGATCCAGTCGTCGTCGCGACCGGCAACGACTGGCGGGCGATCGAGGCCGGCGCCCACGCCTGGGCGGCGCGCGGCGGCCGTTATACGTCGTTGAGCCGCTGGGAGACCGACGCCGCCGGAAACCTCGTGGGGACGCTGGAAATGCCGATGGCGCTGGGCATGGTCGGCGGCGCCACCAAGACGCACCCGGCCGCGCGCGCAGCGCTGAAACTCCTCGGCGTGACGACGGCGCAAGAGCTTGCCGAGGCAACCGTCGCGGTCGGGCTGGCGCAGAACATGGCGGCGCTCAGGGCGCTGGCAACCGAAGGCATCCAGCGTGGACACATGGCGCTGCATGCCCGCAACATAGCCATCGTGGCGGGCGCGAGCGGCGCGAATATCGATGCGGTGGCAAAGGAACTTGCGGCGGATCACGATGTGCGCGTCGATCGCGCCAGGGAAATCCTGCTCAGACTGGGCAAAGAGGAGACCTGAGCGGTGAGCGAGGCGGCCGCACACGGAAATCGGGCTCGGCTTTCCAGCCTGCTCAAAAGCCAGGAAGGCATCGTGCTGGTGCTGGCGGTGCTGGCCTTCGTGCTGTTCTCGTTGCTGCTGCCGTCCTTCTTCAGCCCCGGCAACATCCTAGCCCTGATCAGAAGCGTCTCGATTCTCGGCATCCTGGCGCTGGGAATGGCGCTGGTCGTCATCGCCAGGGGCATCGATGTCTCGATGATCGCAACGATGGTGGTGTCGGTGTCCTGGGCCTTCGTGATCGCCCGCTCGGGCTATTCGCTGGAATTCGCGCTGCTGATCGGCGCGCTGTTCGCGGTGGTCGCCGGCGTGCTGATCGGGATGCTGATCGCTTTCGGCGAGGTCGCGCCGATCTTCGCGACGCTTGCCGCCGGCTCCGTCATCTACGGCCTTGGCCGAACCTTCTTCTTCACGCTGGAGATGCAGAATGTGCCGCCGGGCGCTGAATGGTTCTCGCTGATCGGGCAGGGCCGCATCCTCGGCGTTCCGGTGACGGTGGTGATCTTTGCCATGCTTTGCCTGGCGCTGCATCTGGTGCTCAGCCGCACGCGGTTCGGCTGGCAGACCTATGCCATGGGCAACAATCCGGGCGCCGCCAGGATCACCGGCATTTCCAACCGGCCGATGATCGTCGCGCAATATGCGATCAGCGCGCTGATCGCCTACGGCGCCGGGCTGGTGCTTGCCTCGTCGGCGTCGGCGATCAACGCCCGGCTTTTCAATTCGACGATGATCTACGACATCCTTCTGGTCGTCGTGTTGGGCGGCATCGGCCTGAATGGCGGCCACGGCAAGGTTCGCAACGTCATTCTGGGCACGATCTTTGTCGGCATCCTGCTCAACGGCATGACGATCATGAACATCGCCTACACGATCCAGAACCTGGTCAAGGGCGTGGTCCTGCTTCTGGCCATCGTCATCGACTCGCTCGTCAACCCACGCGACGAGCAGACGTCCCAGCAAGGGGATCTCTGACACCAATTTCAACGCCAAAATGCAATGGGAGGAAACCATGCGACTTCTGAAAACGACAAAGTGGCTGGCCGCGGCCTGCATCGCGCTTGCCGGTATCGTCACCGCCAGCGCCCAGGACAAGGGCCTGGAAAATCCGCGCTCGACGACGTTCCACAAGACGCTGGAAGGCAAGAAGGTCGTCTTCCTGCCGCTGTCGATGGGTTTCGACCTGACCGAAGGCTGGGCGGCGGTGATGCGCCAGCAGGCCAAGCGCCTCAAGTATGATTTCGAGATCCGCGACCCCGCCTGGAGCACCGACGCGGGAACCCGCGCGCTGCAGTCGCTGATCAGCGAGAAGCCGGACCTGATCGTCGCGCACAATCCCGACATCCAGTCCTACGCCCGGTTGCTGGCTCAGGCGCAGGCCGCCGGCATCAAAGTTGTGCAGATCAACCTGGAATCGAACACCCAGACCGATTCGTATGTCGGCGCCGACTGGACCGAGATCGGCGAACAGGCGGCGCAGGCCGTGGTCGACGAATGCAGCCCCGGCAAGGGTGCTTCGACCAAGGTCGCTATCGACACCGGCGTGCCGACGGCGGCATCCGACGTGTTCCAACTCGACGGCATCTACCGTGTCTTGAACCAGCATCCCGACATCCAGGTCGTTTCGCAGCAGGCCACCGAATACAATCCGGAAAAGGCGCGCTCGATCATGGAGACCGTGCTGCAACAGCATCCGGATCTTTGCGGCGCCATCGGCATCTGGGACAATCAGGACACCGGCACGGCGTCTGCGATCCAGCAGGCCGGCAAGGGCGAACAGGTCTTCCTCGTCACAAGCGGCGGCGGCAACAAGGTCGGCTGCGAGAATGTCGAGAAGGGCCTGTTCAATCTCTACATCAGCTACAACGTGCCGCTGCAGGGCGAAATCCTGAATGCGGAGATCGCAAGGCTGCTGCTCTCCGACGGTACTGCCGGCGAGACCAAGACGCTCTATTTCAATCCGCTGACGCAGATCACCAAGGCCAATGTCAACCAGCGCAATTGCTGGACGCTGGACGATCTGAAGTAGGGAATCCTGACTTATGGCCACCAGCGATGCGCTTTCACGGCTGCGGTACCGGCTTTTGCCGGACCGCCTGTTCGGCGAATTGCTGACCAAGAGCTGGATCGACAACGTCATTCCGGCATTGGCGCTGGTGGTCACGATCCTCGTCATGACGTGGATCATCCCTGGCTATTTCTCGGTCGGCAACCTTACCGATCTCGCCCGCCAGGTGTCGGAATTCGGCCTGATCGCACTGGCGCTCACCATCGTCATCCTCTCGGGCGGCATCGACCTCTCGGTCGGCTCGATGTTCGCGCTATGCGTGCTTGCCGCCCTGGTATCGATGAACGTTGCCGGCCTGCCGGTCGGCGTGGCATTGATCGCGACGCTAGCCACGGGCCTCGTCTGCGGGCTGCTCAACGGGGTGCTGATCGGCTATCTCAGGCTGCGCGCCTTCATAACCACTCTGGTGACACTGGTCATCTACCGGGCGCTCTACGACATCATCTTTCCCCGGCTTGCCAGCGCGATCGTCGGCTCGATGCCGGTCTCCCCGACCTGGGACCTGATCGGCTTCGGCACCTTCTACGGCCTGCCCGTCTCCTTCGCCATTTTCGCCGTCATCGCCCTTGGCGCGCATATCGTCCTGTCAAGGCTAAGGCCAGGATGGCGGTTGCGCGCCGTCGGCGGTGCGCGCCGCTCCGCCTACAATGCCGGCATCAACGTCAAGCTGACGGTTTGCCTCGCCTATGTCGCATCGGGCCTGCTGACCGCGATCGCTGCCTTTCTGTTTTCCGCCCGGCTCGGCAGCACCGGCGCCGACACCGGCATAGGGCTGGAGATTTCCGTATTGACCGCCGTGGTGCTTGGCGGCGTTTCGCTGGGTGGCGGCCGCGGTTCGGTCGGCAATGCGGTGATCGGCTCCATCCTGGTGCTGATCCTGACCAGCGGCCTCATCCGCCTGTCGATGCCCGGCTCGGTCAACCAGCTGATCCTCGGTCTGGTGCTGATCGCCGCCGTGCTGTTCGACGCCAAATGGGTGAAGAACCGCGGCAAGCTGTTGAGCAAAGTCTATGTCTCGCCGACCTATCTGAAGCTGCCGAATTTGACGCCGCCGACCGGAACCGACGTGCTTGCCGTCAATGACAGGCTTGGCGCGGCGGAGCTCATAGGGCTTGGCGCGGTCGAAGGTCCCGAGGACGTCGTCCTCGACCGCGACGACAATCTCTATACCGGTACGCGGCACGGTACGATCGTCCGTTTCCTCGCGCCCGACTATGCGCGCAGCGAGGTCTTCGCCCGTATCGGGGGTCATCCGCTGGGGCTGGCCTTCGCGCCGAATGGCGACCTGCTCACCTGCGTCGGCGGCATGGGCGTCTACCGCGTCTCGCCGGACGGGACGGTGGCGAAGGTCACCGACGAAACCAATCGCAGCCTGCTGTCGGTGATCGACGATTCGCGGCTGAGGCTTCCCGACGATCTCGACATCGCGCCGGACGGACGCATCTTCTTCAGTGAAGCGACGATCCGCTACGAGATGTCTGAATGGGCGGTCGATGCGCTGGAGGGCAGGGGCAACGGCCGGCTGATCTGCCACGATCCGAGGACCGGCTCGACCCGCACCATATTGCGCGGCCTGATCTTTCCCAACGGCGTCACCATTTGCCGCGACGGCCAGTCGCTGCTCTTTGCCGAGACATGGGCGTGCCGCATCAGCCGCTACTGGTTCGACGGACCGGACAAGGGCAAGCGTGAAATCTTCCTCGACAATTTGCCGGGCTATCCCGACAATCTCAACCGCGGCTCCGACGGAACGTACTGGATCGCGCTGCTCGGCATGCGCACCAGAACCTTCGATCTCGCCATGCGCAAGCCGGGTTTTCGCCGCCGCATGGCCAAGCGGATCGCCGCCGACGAATGGCTGTTCCCCAACATCAATCGCGGCTGCGTGCTGCGCGTGTCGGAAACCGGCGAGATCATCGACGCGTTGTGGGACGAGGCCGGCGAAAACCATCCCTCGATCACCTCGACCTGCGAGCACAAGGGCTGGCTCTATCTGGGCGGCGTCTCCAACAACCGCATCGGCCGCGTTCGCATCGAAGGCGCCGATCCGCAGTGGACGGCGCATGACGATTACTGGGGGAAGCGCTGATGGCGGGGTTTGGCACGTTCGTCCGCCGGCTGTTTTCGGCTGATGATGCCGGCATCAGCGTGCCGGCCATGGACGGCGTCTTCAAACCGGACAACCGCCTGGAAGAGGCGGAGCGGCTGCTGTCGCTTCCCTCCATCGACAATCTCGTTGCGTCGCCAGCGAGACTGCTGTGCAGCAGCGGCAACACGCTCTTCCGGATCGACCTTGGGAGAGCGGGCGCTTCGGCGGTCGCAATAGCGGAGTTCGCGGCGCCGATCAGCTTTGTCGCATCCGCGCCCGATGGCCGCCTTGCCGTCGGCATCGAGGGTGAGGGCCTGCAAATCGGGCAGCCGGGCACCTGGAGGCGCATCGGCTTGCCAGGCGGCGTGGCGTCCTGCCTCACCGCCGGGCTCTTTACCGTGGATGGCTCGCTCTACCTGTGTGTCGGCTCGCGCAAGCATCCGGCGCGCGACTGGAAGCGCGATCTGATGGAGGGCGGCAGCAGCGGCGTCGTGCTCGCCATCGATCCGGACAGCGGCTCCCAGCGTGAGCTTGCAGCCGGATTGGCATTTCCCAACGGCGCGGTCATGCTCGGCAACGGCCGTCTGGCGATCAGCGAAAGCTGGCGCCATCGTATCGTCGCCCTTGATCCGAAATCCCCCCATCCGGTGGCGATCCTGGAAAATCTGCCGGCCTATCCGTCGCGCCTGTCACCCGCTTCCGATGGCGGCTTCTGGATGGCGCTGTTCGCGCCGCGCCGCCAGCTTCTCGAACTGGTGCTGCGCGAGGACGATTATCGCCGCGAGATGATGGCGACGATCGATCCCGGCGAATGGATCGGGCCGGAACTCGCCGGATCGGCGCGGCCGGACCAGCCGCTGAGCCAGGGCTCGGTCCGGCAGATGGGCGTGCTGAAGCCGTGGGCGCCATCGCGCTCCTACGGCCTCGTCGCGCGCTGCGACGACAGCGGCCGGCCCAGCGAAAGCTGGCACAGCCGCGCCGACGGCAGCATGCATGGCGTCACCTCCGTCTGTGAGCATGGCGGCAGCGTCTACGCCGCCTCGCGCGGCTCCGGCACGCTGCTGCGCCTGCCCGGCGCGACATCCGGTGGAGCCCTGCATGGCTGATCCCCACGCGGCCGAGATCGTCCGGTTCCGCAAGGCCACCAAGGCGTTCGCCGGCAACGCGGCGGTGCGCGACGTCGATTTCACGCTGCGGCAAGGCGAGGTCCATGCGCTGCTCGGCGAGAACGGTGCGGGGAAGTCGACGTTGACCAAGGTGCTGGCCGGCCTCTATCCGCTGACGTCGGGCGAGATGCTGATTGACGGCAAACCGGTTGGCTTTTCCTCGCCCGCCGATGCCATGAAGCACGGCATCGCCATGGTGTTCCAGGAAACCAATCTCATCCCGTCGATGAATGTCGCCCAGAACATCTTCCTCGGCGAAGAGAGCTTCTTCAACCGGTTGCGCGGCATCAACATCAAGGCGCAGCAGCATCTGCAGCGGCTGAACTTCCATGTCGAGCCGACCGCGCTGGTGTCGACGCTCGGCGCCGCCAAGAAGCAGATGGTCGAGATCGCCCGCGCGGTTCACCACAAGGCCCGCATCTTCATCTTCGACGAGCCGACGGCGACGCTGACGCCGGAGGAAAAGCAGCACTTCTTCGCCCTGGTCGAGCGGCTGAAAGGCGAGGGCGCTTCCATCATCTTCATTTCACACGCGCTGGAAGAGGCGCTGTCGATCGCCGACCGCATCAGCGTGCTGCGCGACGGCGCGCTGATCGTCACCGACGATGCGCGCAATCTCACCCGCGAGAAAATCGTCCAGGCGATGGTTGGCCGGCAACTGACCGATACGCTCTATGGCGACGATGCCGCCAAACGCGTCGCGCGCCGCCCGGGCGAAAAGGTGCTGGCGCTCGAGAACGTCTCGATGGGTAAGGCGGTGCGCAGCGCCACGCTGTCGGTCTTTGCCGGCCAGGTGACGGGGCTGTTCGGCCTGGTCGGTGCCGGCCGCACCGAAATGATGAAGATCGCGGCGGGCGTTTTGAAGCGTGACTTCTTCCATGGTGGCCGCATCACGCTGCGCGGCGAGGTGGTGCACTTCCGCGTGCCACGGCAGGCCGTGCGGCGCGGCGTCGCATATATCACAGAGGACCGCAAGCTCGACGGCCTATTCGACACGATGGGCATCGCCCAGAACGTATTCCTCGGCAAGCTGGCCAAGGGCTCCAATCCGGTCTCGGTAATCGGCCTTGGCGAAGCGCGCCGGCAATCGGCCGAATGGATCGAGACGATGAAGGTCCGCACGATCGGCGCCAATGCTCGGGTGGTCGAGCTTTCCGGCGGCAATCAGCAGAAAGTGGTCATCGCCAAATCGCTAATCCAGGCGCCGTCGCTGATCATCTTCGACGAGCCGACGCGTGGCGTCGATGTCGGCGCCATCGCCGAGATCCATCAGATTATCGAGCGGCTTGCCGATGCGGGTGCGGCCGTCGTCGTTATTTCGTCCTATCTGCCTGAAATCCTCAATCTGTCGGACCGCATCCTGGTGGCGCGCCAGGGCCGTATCGTCGAGGAGATGACCATCGACGAGGCCTCCGAAGAAAAGATCATGTATGCCGCCGTCCATTGAATCGACCGGTGGGGATCGGCAGGCCACGATCGTCGAAGTCGGTCCGCGCGACGGCCTGCAGAACGAAAAGCGGCTGGTCTCGACCGGGCAGAAGCTGCGCCTGATCGGCATGCTGGCCGATTGCGGCTTCGCCCGCATCGAGGCGACGGCTTTCGTCTCGCCGAAATGGGTGCCGCAGATGGCCGATCATGATGAGGTCATGCGGCGCGCTGTGCGGCGCCCGGGGCTTATGCTGTCCGCGCTGGTGCCCAACGAGCAAGGTGCGCGGGCCGCGATCTCGGCCGGCGCGCAGGAACTCGCGGTCTTCACCAGCGCCTCCGAGACGTTTTCGAAACGAAACACCAATTGTACCATCGAGGAAGGGCTGGCTCGTTTTCTGCCAGTGATCGCGCTGGCCGCCGAGCATTCCTTGCCGGTGCGGGGCTATGTCTCCTGTGCCGTCGATTGTCCCTATGAAGGCCCGATCGAACCCGGCGCGGCCGCGAGAGTCGTCGCGCGCCTGCGCGATCTCGGCTGCGCCGAAATCGCCGTTGCCGACACGATCGGCAGGGCGACACCCGAGCGCGTGCATGCCATGGTGCTGGCAACCCTCGAAGAAGCAGAGGCTGCGCGGCTGGCCGGGCATTTCCACGACACCGGCGGCCTGGCGCTCGCCAACGTCGATGCTGCCTGGGACCTCGGGCTCAGGGTGTTCGATGCCGCTGCCGGCGGGCTAGGCGGCTGTCCCTACGCGCCCGGTGCGGCCGGCAATCTTCGCAGCGGCGCGCTGGTGGCGCACCTTGCGTCGAAAGGGATTTCCACCGGCATAAATCGCGAATTGCTGGCCGGCATCGAAACCATGCTCGCCGAGGGTAAGTTTTTCGCCGAGCCATAAAGCCACGACAACCCCGCAGCAAGTTTGCCTGAAATCAGTGCCGTCCCGATCTTCGGGGCTGGCGGCTCGGAAAATGCGACACGAGCTATATATTGCTGCCTTGGCTGCCCGCTCGGCTTTAGCAAAATTTGACGAGGCATCGAATTTCTGGCGCGCGTGCCGCCCTTGTTGTGAACGTCAGTACCAATGCCCCGATCGCCTTCACACCGAATGGAGAGTGTCGGCGATCGTTCCCATCAGGTTCTGCATGTCCATCCGCATCGACTGATTGATCGCTTTCGGCCAGGTCGACAGCTTCACGCCGGCGAAATCGCGCTGGTGGTCGATGTAGATTATCTGCCATCCGAGCAGCTACTCTGAATGCAATGGGCGAGCCTCCAAGTTTAAGGTTTTCTATTGGGTGGTTCTCAGAGGGATGGAGCCGGACATTCACTTCCGTCGAGAACATATCGCGAACTACAGGTTCAAAGCGCAACATCTCTTCGCGCGATGACCGGCCTCTCAAGCACCGACCTATCGCTGATCCGCTGCAGCACTCTTTGCGGCCATAGCCGATCCGTTGTAGGCGTGCATCTGCGCCAGCTTCGCCATGCGCTGGGCGGCTTCTGCGAGCGCCGAGCAATGCTGCTTGAAGTTTTGCTCTATGATCTGACCGTAGGGTCCCGTAAGTCCCACCGCGTACATCACCTCACCGCTCGTCGGCCTTATCGGAAATGCGATCGAGCCCAGGCCCGGAACATGCTCGGCCAGGTCCATGGCATAGCCCTGCTGCCGAACCTCCGCCAATTCCCTGGTCAACTCCGCGATCTTCGTTTTAGTCCGATCGGTATAGCTGCGCAGCTCGGTCGCCAAGATCCTGTTCACGGTCTCCTGCGGATGAAACGCAAGGATCGCCTTGGCCGAAGCGGTCGCATTTACAGGCATGGCCATGCCCGGCATGACATAGGTCCGGACCGGAGTGTCGGGCGCGACGCAGGTGACCGAGCGCACCTCGGTACCGTCGAACTTCGACAGGAACGCCGACTGGCCGGTGCGGTCCGCCAAATCCTGAAGCGGTCGCTGCGCGAGCGTCGTCAGCCAGCCGCTATCCGGAGACATCTGTAGCAGCTGCAGCAAGCGATCGCCGAGGCGGTATGTCCGATTGCGAACGCTCTCGGCGGTGATCATCCCGCTTTCGATCAAGGCATGCAGCAGCCTGTTGATCGTGGTTTTGGGCAGTCCAAGCGTCGTTTCGAGCTCGATCGCCGTCAAGCCATGCTCGAACGGCGCGACCGTTTCCATGATCGAGATGTAGCGCTCGAGGGGACTGTCCTTGGCGCTCGGCTTCTTCGATTTCGTATTCAAGGGCACCTACGCCGATCTGACAATTGCGACTGCAAGAAGGTTATCGTTCAAAACAGACATGAGGGGCAAGGTCGGTCTCTCGTTATCCCGCCGCGCGTCGAGTCCGAGGGGCTCCGTAGAATAGCCGAACGGCCGCACGCCCTCGGCTGTCGGGCTCCGCCAGGTAACCCGAACCCGAAATCTCCTCACGAACAATACCGAAATTCGGTATTATTTCCATTTTATGGTCCCCTCGATTGACTCGCAAGCCAAATCCTGATTATCGGGATAAATACCGATTTTCGGAGGAACTTGAAATGGCTGAACTCCCGCGTGTGACCTACTCGAACATCGGGGTGGATTTTTCCCCTGTTCACGCTCACCTCGATGCAATGATCCCGGATTTCGAGAAGAACACACTGGGTCGCGAGTGGTCGACGCCGTTTGCGACTGGCGCTCGGAAAGAGATCCTGAGCCCTATCGACAAGAAGATCTCTCTCGGCAAGTTCCCGGTTTCAACCCCGTCAGACGTCAAGTCCGCGATCCAGGCAGCCCGGGCCGGCGCGAAGACCTGGAACCGTTCGACGCTGGACGATCGCCTTGCATTCGGCGCCCGCTGGCGAGAGGCACTGGCGGAGCGGAAATATGACCTCGGTTTGGCGGCGCTCTACGAGATCGGAAAGTCCCGCATCGAGGCAGTCGGCGAAGCCGAGGAATGCCTCGACATGGTCGAGTACTACGCATCGGAGATGAAGGCGAACAACGGGTTCGTCCGGCCCATGAACGTGTTGGTCGAAAACGAGACTGCTACGAGCGTCATGAAGCCCTATGGCGTCTTCGCGGTCATCGCTCCTTTCAACTTTCCGCTCGCCTTGTCGATCGGCATGGTCTCGGGTGCGCTGTTGACAGGCAATGCGGTGGTCTACAAGCCGTCGCCGGGTTGCGCGCTGACCGGACTGCTGATTGCCGAAACGCTTCGCAAAGCGGGATTGCCCGAAGGTGTTTTCAACATCGTGCTTGGCGATGGAGAGGTGGGGCGCCTTCTTGCCACCGATAACGGCATCGACGGCGTTGCATTCACGGGCTCCCATAAGACCGGCATGAGCATCTTCCGTCATATGGCAACGCTGCCCCACATGAAGCCCGTCATCGCCGAAATGGGTGGCAAGAACCCCGCCTACGTGACGAGCAAGGCCGACCTCGACCGCGCGGCGCAGGGGGTGGCGCGCTCCGCTTTTGGCCTGCAAGGCCAGAAGTGCTCCGCATGCTCGGTCGTGTATGTCGACGAGAAGGTCAAGGCGGAATTCATCGAGAAACTGGTAGCGTTCGCTGGAAAGCTGGTGGTCGGAGATCCTCGTAAGGCCGAGACCTTTATGGGCCCTGTCTATGGCGACGCCACAGTCGGCCGTTTCCAGGCAGCGCTGTCGGAAGTCGAGGGCAAAGGCAAGGTGCATTTTGGGGGCGCCGCCCTGGGCCAGGGCTTTGCGAACAACTACGTCCTGCCGACGGTGGTCGAACTTGATGGTCCGGGCCGGCTGACCCGCGACGAACTCTTCATGCCTTTCGTGGTCGTCCGCGGTTTTGATAGTCTCGATGCCGCGATCGAAGAGGGCAACGACATCCCCTACGGATTGTCGGCCGGCATCTTTACCAACGACCAAAAAGAGTTGCGTCACTTCCTCGATACCGCCGAAGCGGGGGTTCTCTATGCCAACCGTGCGAGCGGCGCAACGACGGGTGCATGGCCAGGCGCGCAGCCATTCTGCGGCTGGAAGGGCACCGGGGTCAGCGGCAAGGGCGGTCTCGGCTCCTGGTTCCTGCCACAGTACCTGCGCGAGCAGAGCCACACGATCATGACCAAGTGATCGAAAGAGGTCGCGCCCTTCGTCGCGGCCATCCAAGGCTGTCTCCTTCATCGGTTTACAAGATTATGCGCCACTATCCAGATTCAATGCCGAAGTCCCGCGAGATGTTCGAACGGGCCCGCAAGGTCATGCCGGGAGGAAACACCCGGACAACGGTCTTCATCGACCCGTTTCCGATCTATGCCCAGCGCGGCGAGGGCTGCCGCGTCTGGGACGTCGATGGAAACGTCTACTACGACTGCATCAACAATTTCACGGCCATGATCCATGGCTACGGCCATCCCGCCGTCACGGCCGCGGTGGTGGACCAGATGCCCCAGGGATCGGCTTTCGGAGCGCCCACCGAGAGCGAACTTGATCTTGCTGAACTGTTGGTGGAGCGCCTTCCGTCAGTCGAGCAGGTTCGCTTCGCCAACTCCGGCACGGAAGGCGTCATGATGGCGATCAAGGCGGCTCGGGCGTTCACCGAGCGGCCGAAGATCGTCAAGATCGAAGGTGCCTACCATGGCTCCTACGACTTCGCGGAAGTCAGCCTGGACAGTTCGCCCGCCAACTGGGGCGACATGCCTGCCTCAACGGCATACGCGAAAGGCACGCCGAAGGGAGTTCTCGATGATGTCATCGCGGTGCCGTTCAACGATACGGAGGCGCTGCGTGCCGTCTTCGACGCGCATGGCGACACGATAGCGGGTGTTCTGATCGACCCGATGCCGAACCGCGCCGGACTTATTCCCGCGCGAAAGGATTATCTCGACGCGATGGTCGAGATCGCTCATGCCGCCGGCTCGCTGGTGATCTTCGACGAGGTGATCTCGCTCCGCCTTGGCTATTCGGGGGCGCAGGGCCTGTGGAGCATCACGCCCGATCTGACGGCTCTCGGCAAGATCATCGGCGGAGGATTCCCGGTCGGCGCCGTCGGCGGCCGCGCCGACGTGATGGCGGTGTTCGATCCAACACGAGGCAAGCCCGCATTGCCGCATGGCGGCACCTTCACCGCGAACCCGGTGACGATGCGAGCCGGTCTGGCGGCGATGCGCGCGTTGACCCCGGCTAGCTTCGCGCATCTGGACGCTATCGGCAGCCTGCTTCGCGAGGGCATCACGGCCTCGCTTGCTCGCCATGGCCTCAACGGGCAGTGCGTCGGTCTCGGCTCGCTCTTCAAAGTTCATTTCACGGCGTTGCCGATCACGGACTACCGGTCAGTCTATCCGGGTGCGTCCGAACGCATGAAACTCGACCTGTTCCACAAGGGTCTGCTCGACCGCGGCGTGCTTTCGGCGAGTTACGGACTCTTCGCGCTTTCCACCTCCATGACCGAGGAAGACGCACGCGAGATCCTTTCCGCAATCGACGGCGCCCTCGCAGCAATCGCTCCGAAGCAATGACGTAGCGCGTCCAGCGCCGGATCCATCCGGCACGGGACGACGCAGCAACAGATGGAAGTCACATGACAGCTTCTCCTCACGTCGTCGTCATCGGTGCGGGTACCCTCGGTATGTGTTCTGCGCACGCGCTCGCGGAACAGGGCGCTCGCGTCACCGTCATCGACGCACAATCCATTGCGTCAGGATCCAGCGGCCGCTCGGTCGGGGTCGTTGGGACACAGCTCACGGATCCGTTCGAGATACAGCTGCGCATGCAATCGGTGCAGCGCGTCCGCCGGTGGCAAGAGCGCCTCGGTCTCGGCTTCAGCCCTATCGGCTACCTGCGTCTGGCGCGCACCTCCGAGCAGATGGAACTGTTCGCGCGCTCGGTGGAGATCCAGCGCGATGCCGGCTTCAGATCCAGGGTCTACCAGGCGAACGAGCTTCAGCAACTCGTGCCGCACTTGAGTTCAGATGGGCTCGAAGGCGGCATCTTCGGGCCGGACGACGGCTTCCTCGATCCCCACGAAATGTGCACGCTGCTGGCGCAACAGGTGAAGAAGCTCGGCTCCGAGGTTTTCCAGTTCCGCAAGCTGCTTGGTGCCGCGCGGACATCCGGTGGCTATCGGTTGGACACCAGCAAGGGGCCGATCGGCTGCGACTTCGTCGTGAATGCGGCAGGCGCCTGGGCGCCACGCGTTGCCGAGATGCTCGGACAGACGCTGCACATCCACCCCGAGCGCCACGAGGCGCTGACAATCCACTTGGACGCGCCGCTCCCGTACACAATGCCGATGGTCATGGATCTGGTGAACGGGCAGGGCACGGGACTCAACTTTCGGCACGAGAAAGCGAGCGAGCTCATCGCCGAGATACACAAGGTAAGTTCGCCGTCGCCCGAAGATCCGGACAACTACAACGAGCAGTGCGAGGAAGGGTCCAAGGTCATGCTGGCCGAGATGCTGATCGAACGCCTGCCTGATCTGCCGGGCGCCCGGCTCGGCCGGGGCTGGGCAGGCCTCTACCCTGTCACCGCCGACCACCGTCCCTATGTCGGACCAGTCGATCAGTCGGAGCCCGGTCTGATCACCGCGGCCGGTGCGGGCGGCTACGGGATTCAGCTCGCGCCGGTGATTGGGCTGATCGTCGCAGACTGGGTGCTCAAGGGCTCTCCCGCATCGATCCCACGCACCGAAAGTCTCGCTCCAACTCCGGAAAGAAACGTTCCGGGCACACATACTGCGGCGGCTTGACCAGTGGGACACCGGCGTTAGCGCAAGGACAAAGAAGCCATGCCCGAGGCAGAAAATATCGTACGCATCAAGAACATCAACGTGATCTATGGCGGCCATCACGCCGTGAAGAACGTCTCGCTCGACATCACGCGCGGCGAGGTCGTGGCGATCGTCGGACCCAGCGGCGCGGGGAAGAGCACGCTGCTGCGCGCGATCAACATGCTCGAACAGCCGTCATCCGGCACCCTTGAAGTGGGTGCCATCCGGTTTTCGGTCGACCGCAATCTGTCCGCCGGAGAGCTGCTGAGGCTCCGACGTTCCACCGGGATGGTTTTCCAGTCCTTCAACCTGTTTCCGCACATGACCGTGCAGCGCAACATTTCGCTGCCGCAGATGCGGGTTCTGGGGCGCACCAAGGAGCAGGCGGACGCGCGCACCGCCCAATTGCTCGAACGCGTACACCTTACGGACAAGGCGCAATCCTATCCGGCGCGCCTGTCGGGTGGCCAGCAGCAGCGTATCGCGATCGCACGCGCCCTGGCTCTTGACCCCAAGGTGATGCTCTTCGACGAACCCACGAGCGCCCTGGATCCCGAACTCGGGCTTGAGGTGTTGGCCGTGATCCGCGAGCTCGCCCAGGAAGGCATGACAATGATCATCGTCACGCACGAGATCGCCTTTGCCGCAGACGTCGCCGACCGCGTAATCGTCATGGCTAATGGAGAGATCATCGAGCAGGGTCCGCCTGATGCCATGATCCGCAATCCGTCGTCGCCCCGCACGCGGCAGTTCTTCCGTGCCGTGGTCGATCGCAGATGATCGACCTGCTGGTTTCACTGCTCAGAGGCGTTCCGGCCACGCTGCTGGTGACCTTCGGCGCTTTCGGAGTCGGGGCCATCGCAGCCATGCCGCTGGTGCTGATGCGACGTTCCCGGTTGCTTCTGCTAAGCGCGCCGGCGCGCCTATACATCGACGTTGTCCGAGGAATCCCGCCGATCGTCTGGCTGTTCATTATTTTCTTCGGATTGGGCAGCGGAGTGATCGTTCTCAGTTCATATCAGGCTGCCATCCTGGGCATGGGGTTGGTATCAACGGCCTATCTCGCCGAAATCTATAGGGGTGGCTTCCTGGCCCTCTCGAAGGGCCAGCGGGAGGCGTCCACGGCGCTCGGTATGTCGCGCCTGGATACGCTGCGCTATATCCTGGCGCCGCAGGTACTGCGCGTCTCGGTTCCACCCATGGCGACCTTCCTTGTTAGCCTGCTCAAAGACACGACCGTGGCCTCCACGATCGGTGTCCGCGACGTGATGATGTACGCATCGCAGCAGGCTCAAGGCGGCGGCGGCAGCTTCGCGCCGTTCATTTTCGCGGCGCTTCTCTACATCGTGCTGTCCATACCCGTTGTCGTGTTGGCACGCGCCGTGGACGGGCGGCTGCGCTCAAGGGGGCAAGCGAAATGAGCGAGATGCTGGCTAACTGGCTGGACTGGTCGCCCCAGCTTTTCCAAGGAGCTATTGTCAGTCTTCAGTTGGCGGGCCTGGCGCTGCTGTTCGGATTGCCTACCGGCCTCGTTCTTGCGCTTGCCTCTTCCTCTGGAAACAGGCTCGTCCGCTATTTCGCGGTGGTATTGGTCGAGATCGGGCGTGGTGCGCCTGCACTCGTCGTCCTGCAGATGGTCTACTATGGATTGCCTGCTTCCGGGATGACCGTAAGTGCCTTCACCTCTGGCGTGATTGCGTTGGCGCTAACGACAGGCGCCTACACCAGCGAGATCCTTCGCGCCGGTCTGAACGCGGTTCCGCATTGTGAGATCGAGGCGGGCTGGGCGCTCGGCATGACCCGCCGGGACATCCTGCGCTTCGTAGTTATCCCCCAAGGAATCCTGTTCGCAATACCCGCACTGATGGGCTTTGCCATTCTCATCTTCCAGGCGACGGCCCTTACATACACGATCGCCATCCCCGAACTTCTGGCGCGCGCCTATCGCGTGGGTGCGGCCACCTACCTCTACCTCGATGTCCTGATCTTGGCGGGCCTGTTCTATCTCGCCATCACCGTCCCGTTCGGGTGGCTGGTCTCGTACACCGAACGTAGGCTGGGCAGCCATCTCGGCTGACCTGCAATCAAAAACCATCAATGTCAGAGGAGAGCACAGTGAAAAATTGGAGTAAGATTATCTCGGCCGCGGCCATTGCTACGGCCTTGGGTGCCAGCGTCGCGTCCGCACAGGATTGCAAGCCGCAGCACGTTTTCGAAACCGTGTCAGCGGGCAAACTCACAGTCGCGCTTACCAACACCGCTCCGTATTCGCTCGAAAAAGACAGCGGCATCGCGGGTATCGACGGCGATCTCGTGAAGCGTTTTGCCAAGGAGAACTGCCTGGAGATCGCTTATGAGATCTTCACATATCCAGGCGCGGTTTCCGCAGTTCAGTCGCGGCGCGCGGACATCGCGCTTGGCGGCTTCTATCGTACCGCCGCCCGCGCGAAGGTCGTCGCTCTGTCTACGCCGGTCTATCTCGACCAACTGTCCGTCACCTCGACCAACGGCATTGATACTGTCGATGGTCTGCTGGGCAAGAAGGTCGGCACCGTTGAAGGATATTTATGGGTCCAGGACATGGAGAAGCTTTACGAAGGCTCCAAGACCTATCCGTCGTCGCTGAACCTCGCGCAGGACCTTCATGCCGGTCGTATTGAGGCGGCGCTCGACGGCTTCGGCTCCGCTGTCATTCAGAACGAAGGACAGAATTATAAGGTAAATGTGCTGAAACAAGATCCGCGCATCGATGCGACCATGAACCCGTCGCAGACCGCCTTCCTGCTGGACAAGAGCAACGAGGATCTTGCGAAGGCCGTTGACACGTCCCTAGAAGCTTACCGCAAGGATGGCGCGATCGCGGAAGCGCTCAAGGCTTACGGGTTGGATCCGTCAGCCGCAGATGTCGGTGACGCCCGCGTCATCGAGTAAGCCGCTGGTATGAAGGGCCGCTCCGCCTGTGCCTCCCGTTTTTAGGAAGAAAACCGAGCGAGGCGGGCGGCCTGGACGTTTGCTGCGCGGCTGCGATCCGAGCGTGTGCTAAATGCCTGCCGTCGACTACGTCGCCGCCGATGCCTACATCAATTCGGACGCCGGCAGGATCATGGCCTCGCCGGGCGACCAGATGTCGATTGAACCGCAGGATCCAGCCTGACGAATGGGACGTGGCAGTGCTGGTCGATTGGCTTCAGCGCGAGACACTGGCGACTGTCAGCTCGCCGACCTCATCCAAGGCGAGGAGCTTCCCTCGCTTTACGCCGTTCCTGCTATGCAGAGCAGTGCCGCTGGCTCGCACCCTGGCTATAGACCTTCTATCAACGCGCAGTGTGCATGATCGCATCTGTGGGGTGCGGGAGGTTACGAGGGGAACACGGTCTGGCATTTGAAGTTTGCTCCTAGGCAGCGCCTGCTTTGACGAGCTTCGCCAACTCAAGTCTTGCGCCCTTCCGAGAGAAGATTGTCGCCGGTAGTGACGAAGAGCGCGAAAACTTATTGCGCAAGCTTGACTGCGGCGCTGGCGCACCGGCGGAAGTCTGCTGTTCGGGCTTCGTGCTGGCCGTTGCTCGCGCCAACCGTGGCTAAGTTCGCCGTCCCATCCACTCTTCACGCCGTTCAGCATCGAACGCCTGCCGACCCTTCGCGGCCCATAGATCTCGTGCATGCTCGCCTTCAGCGCTCTGCAATTTGTCGGCCGCCTATCCCGCTGGTTGCCTTTGCCAACGAGGCCAAGCCTCTTCAGGCCATCCGCGCGAGATCAACCGGTTTGACCTTGACGGGCAGCCCGTGCACCGCAGCGGCATGAGCCAGAATGAGTTTTACGAAACCGATGTCGATGCCTAGCGTCATCGGTCCAGCACCTTGGGCAGCCCGGTCACGGCCGAAACGAATGAGCCGTTCGCGATCGAGAGCCGCGATGTTGCACTTGCCGAGATGTCTTTGGAGCATAGCGAGGGCTGCGGCCTTGGAGCGGCGAGGGGACTTGCCTACATCGCACATGTCGTCGATATGAAGGTCGATGAGTTCGCCGAAGGTTTTCAGGCGCGCTGTTCGAGACTTTGTCGGTGTCTCACCGCGATCGACTTGGCGCTCGGTTTCGTCGCCCAGCGGCGTGCGTCGTCTCGGCGCAGGAAGGTTTCGCTGACGTAGCGACCTTTGCGACGGACTTGGACACGCCAGGACCCGGACGAGAGCTTTGTGTAGGTGGCCATTTTTTCGTGTGCGCTCCGTGTGCACTGAGAGATCGAAACGTGGCGAAAAGGGTCGTATTCTGGCGTAAATTGTGTGCACTTGGCACGTTCTAACGATTTGATGTTAAACAACAAATGCTGCAAAATCAAGATCATAGGCTATCCGTGGCCCCGATGATGGACTGGACGGACCGGCATTGCCGGTTCTTCCACCGCCAGCTGACAAGCCATGCGCTGCTTTACACCGAGATGGTGGTGGCCGACGCGGTCATCCATGGCGCGCGCGAGCGGCTGCTCGGCTTCGATGCGGTGGAACATCCGGTCGCGCTGCAGCTCGGCGGCTCGGATCGTAAAAAGCTCGCCGAGGCTGCCCGCATTGGCGAGGCCTTTGGCTATGACGAGATCAACCTCAATGTCGGCTGTCCGTCAGACCGCGTCCAGTCGGGCACGTTCGGTGCCTGCCTGATGAAAGTGCCGGACCTCGTCGCCGGCTGCGTCGCGGCGATGAAAGCGGCGGTGAAGATCCCCGTGACCGTTAAATGCCGTATCGGCGTCGACGAGCAGGATCCGGAGCCGGCCCTGGATGCGCTGGCGGATGGGGTTTTCGATGCCGGCGCCGACGCGTTGTGGGTGCATGCACGCAAGGCGTGGCTGGAAGGGCTGAGTCCCAAGG
>NZ_RZTE01000005.1:235746-242610 GCF_003997415.1 Mesorhizobium sp. M7A.F.Ca.MR.245.00.0.0
GCCGCTCGATTACAGCAGAGTCTATCGACTGAAGGCAAAAAAGAATAACAAATTCATAGGTCTAAATGGCGGAATTCAGTCGATTGAAGAGGCGCAGGAGCATCTCGGTCATGTCGACGGCGCCATGCTTGGCCGCGCCGCCTACCACACGCCCGGCATTCTGGCCGGCGTCGATGCCGCTTTCTACGGCGTCCAGTCCGAGCCGTTCGATTTCGCCGCGCTGATCGATACGATGGCGGACTATGCGGCACGCCATATCGAGCAGGGTGGGCGGCTTGGCCATGTCACCCGCCATATGGTCGGACTGTTCCATTGCCTGCCCGGTGCGCGCCGCTACCGGCAAATCCTGTCCACGGACGCGACAAAACCCGGGGCTGGCCCGGACGTGCTGAAGACGGCTTACGCGGCCGTCGAGTTCGGTGGCGCAGCAGCCGAAGCGGCTTGAGCTTCGGGGATCAATCCCTGAGGATCATGCGGTCGCCGCGCACGTCAAAACCCGACAATGAACCGATGAAGTTCATGCCGAGCAGGCTCTGGCTGAGCATGCCGGGTGCGGCGATCATCACTGACATATCCCTGCGCATGATGCCGCCGATCGCAATCTGATCGGTTTTCACGGCCGCGGCGCGCGCCATGCCGTTGGCGGTCGAAACCGGTATGGTGTAGTTGAGCGCCGCTGGATTGAATCCGGCGGCCTGCGCATCTTGCGACGTCAGCACGGTGCTGGTCGCGCCGGTATCCACCACGGCCCGGACCGGGTTGCCATTGATCAGGATGCGCGCTTCGAAATGGCCGTTGTCCGCCTTGTCGAGCGTCACCGTGGCGTGGCCGTCCTCGACGCCAAGCGCAAGCGGGCTGCCGGGAACAAGGCCCGCGGTCACCCGGCTGGCGACATCCTGCAACTCATAGCGATACTGGTAGCCGGCGATCAGCGCGAGTGCGATCGCCGCCCAGGCGCCGAGATTGCGGGCCATGGCGCCCAGGGGTCGGCCCGAGCGAAGCAGGCCGGCGCCGATAAGGGCGCCAAAGGCACCGAGCCAGATCAGCCGGCTGAAATCGTTGTTCTCGACGCCGAGCGTGCTGCCGGCGGAATCATTGAGCATGAGCAGGACTGCTCCCACCCCGATAGCGGCCATCAAAATCCAGAACAACCGGCTCATCCGCACCTCACGATAGCGCGTCGCGTTCGCGCGCCATGCGGGTGCGGCGCGTTTCCCGGCGCGGCCGGCGCTCGACCGTCTCCAGCCGGGCCGGCAATTGCGCCATGACGCTGCGGCGCGTTTCCGTCGTCATCCCGATCCAGGCGCCGATTTCCTCGCGCGTGCGACCGCAACCGAAACAGAAGCCGGTTTTCATGTCGATCGAACAGACCAGGATGCACGGGGATTCGATGGCCGTCATGACTTTCTCTTGGGCTTCCATCCGGAATCCCTTGTTCCACCTCCACATGGTGCAACGGCAAAGCCAATGCAAGCCCTCGCGATTGCGCCCTTCGGGGCCGGCTTTGCGCCAAATGCAGGCCCATCATCCCGGAGGTTGTGCCAACCCCGCAAGGCGGCTATGCCGCTCACCAACTCCAGGGAATGATCGATAACAAGATGACCAGCGCACTGCCTTTCGACGATTTTCGCAACCTGTTGGCCAACCTGCCGGCGGCCGACACGGCAGCCGAGACCCGCGTGCGCACGCTGTTTGCCAAGGCCGATAAACCAGGCAATTCGCTTGGCCGCATCGAGGATACCGCCGCCTGGCTCGCCGGCTGGAGCGGGCGGGCTCCGCCCGCGGTGACAAGACCGCTGATGGCGGTCTTTGCCGGCAATCACGGCGTCACGCGCCACGGCATTTCGCCACGGCCGGTGGCGGCGACCGCCAACGCGGTCGAACTTTGCGCCGCCGGAGGTGCCGCCATCAACCAGATCTGCATTGCCTACGACCTCGGGCTGAAGGTTTTCGATCTTGCCCTGCACATCCCGACCGCCGACATCACCGAAGAGGCCGCGCTGGACGAGCGTGGCTGTGCCGCCACCATGGCCTTCGGCATGGAAGCGATCGCCGGCGGCACCGACCTTTTGTGTCTCGGCGATCTCGGCGTTGGCAACTCGACCGTCGCCGCCGCCCTGTTTGCGGCACTTTTCGGGGGCAGGGGCGTCGATTGGGTCGGCCCGGGGTCGGGCGCCGATGCGGCGATGCAGGCACGCAAAGCCGACGTGGTCGATGCGGCGCTGGCTTTTCATGGCGGCCATCTCGGCGACCCGCTCGAGGCGCTGCGCCGGGTCGGTGGCCGTGAATTCGCGGCGATCGCCGGCGCCATCCTTGCCGCGCGCATGCAGAAGATCCCGGTGCTGCTCGACGGATTGGCCGCGACGGCAGCCGCAGCGGTATTGCATGGCGTCAATCCCACCGCGCTCGATCATTGCGTGCTGGCCAGCCTGTCGCCGGAACCCGCGCATGCACGCGCCGCCCAACGGCTAGGGCTGCGCCCGTTGCTCGATTTGGGCATCAGCCATGGCGAAGGGGCAGGGGCCGCCCTTGCCGCGGGGCTGGTCAAGGCCGCCGCGCTGACCAGTTCGGGCATGGCTGTCGCGGTACGCGGCTAGAGTCTTGCCGGATTACCGTCGTCGAGCCGCCACCGCCGCGGTCGGCAGTGCTGGCAGTTCCTCCATCACCCGGCTGAGCGGGAAGATGGCGATCGCCTCCGTCCCTTCGCGCAGCTTGGAATGAAGTTCGAACTCGCCGCCATGCATGGCGAGCAGCCCTTGCACGATCGGCAGCCCAAGCCCGGTGCCTTGCTCGGCGCTCTTGATGGCAATCGAGCCCTGGCCGAAGGCGGAAAGCACGATCGGGATCTCGTCTTCCGGTATGCCCGGACCGTTGTCCTTGATCGAGATGTATTGTCCGCCACCCGCCGTCCAACCAACGCGGACACGGATTTCACCGCCGGTAGCGGTGAATTTTATCGCATTCGACAGAAGGTTGAGCGTGATCTGTCGCACCGCACGCTCATCAGCGAAAAGGCGCGGCAGTTCGTGCTCGAAATCCTGGACGACCCGGATATCCTTGTTGCGCGCCCTCAACTCCATCATGTGACAGCAGTCCTCAACGATACCAAGCAGCATCACCGGTTCTTCGTTGAGCTGGTAGCGGCCGGCCTCGATGCGCGACAGGTCGAGGATTTCGTTGATCAGATCGAGCAGATGCTGACCGGATTCGTGCACGTCATGGGCGTAGTCGCGATAGGTGGGATTGCTCATCGGCCCCAGCACCTCGTTCGACATCACCTCGGAAAAACCGAGAATGGCGTTGAGCGGCGTGCGCAATTCGTGGCTCATCGAAGCGAGGAACCGCGACTTCGCCAGATTGGCGTCCTCGGCCCGCCGCCGCGCCTCGTCCGACATCGATTTCGCCGTCTCCAGTTCAGCGATCAGCGCATCCTTTTCGGAGCGGAACGACAACATCATCAGGGACGAGTGGTTGAGATGACGGGCCACATAGGCGAAGAACGGCAGCGAAACGACCAGCAGCGCGGCCATGATCGCCTCGACCGGCATCCATAGCTTGGCGCCGGCATAAGCGTAGAGCGCCACGGGAACGGCAAAGGTCGCCAACAGCGCCCCGCGCAGAGACGAGGTCATCACCGCGGTCGCCGCCATGGCGAACAACAGCACCACGGCTTTGAGGATGTGGAACGGATCGACCTCGCAGACGCTGCAGCCAAGCCACACGAACCATGCCCAGCCGAGACCGCACAGGAAATGGCCGACCAGGAATTCCCGTCCTGCTTGCGAAGGGTTGAGCTCCGAAGCTTCCGCGCGCTCGATGCGCCGCGCCATGAAGGCAACGATAGTGTAGCAGGTCAGGGTGAACAGCGCCCAGAGCCCGATCTCGTTGCCGATTCCGGCCAGCCGGCCGGCCGCCGCGATCGCCAGAACAAGAAGCGGGATGGCGATGGCGCCGCTGGTCATCGCGCGGGCATGGAGCTTCAGCAGTTCACGATCGAAATCGGGATTGCCGGCCTGCTGCGAAAGACGGTCACGCGTCTTGCGCACCGCGCGCGCCACATCGCTGTTGCGATGAGGTTTCCTGCGGTCCACAATGAACTTGTCCGCTGTGTTCGAGCGTTGCAAGGGCATCAAAACTTCAATTTATGCGAGCAGCGGTTTCCAAGTGTTAAGCTACGTTCGAATGATTAACCAACCGTTTGCCATATGAGCCGCTCATGGTCGCCAAGACCGCGCCGGGGATACGTTGCGCGCCCCAGAAGCCTGTGGCGCCGGCTGGTGGATTACGGGCTTGCCGTCATCATCCTCGGACTGCTGATCCTGCTGGCGGCCCGCCTCGACCGGGTGGAGACACGCAAGACACAGGGCCTGGCAATCATCAACGACGGCGATTCGATCACGCTTGGCACTGAGCGTATCCGCATGCGCGGCATCGATGCTCCGGAATATACGCAGACCTGCCGCAAGAACGGCACGGACTATTCCTGCGGCACGCTTGCGCGCCAGTCGCTGGTTCGCCTGATCGCCGGCAAGCCCGTCTCCTGTACCGGCTGGCAGCGTGATCGTTATGGCCGGCTGCTCGGCGACTGCACCGCCGGCGGCAAGGATCTCAACCGCGCGCAGGTCGAGGCGGGCTGGGCGGTTGCCTATGGCGACTTCGAGAGCGAGGAGGCCGTCGCCCAGGCGGGAAAGGCCGGCATCTGGGCGGGAACGTTCGATCAGCCGCAGGATTGGCGAGACAGCCATCACGGCGAAGTCGTCGAGAAGAAGCACGGCACACTGGCGTCGATCGGCGATGCCGTGCGCGAGATTTTTCGCTTCTGGTGATGCGCGTCCTGAAAGCCGAACCGAGAACGAACAGGAGGATGGAATGAAACTCTTCGACGGTGGCCGGGCGCCCAACCCAAGGCGGGTCCGCGTTTTCCTGGCCGAGAAAGGCATCGAAGTTCCACAGGTGCCCATCGACATGGGGGCGCTGGAACACAGGCAACAGGCGGTCAGCTCGCGCAATCCCTTGCAGCGCCTGCCGGTGCTGGAACTCGACGATGGCACCGTCATCACCGAATCCGTCGCCATCTGCCGCTATTTCGAGGAACTGCATCCCGAACCGGCCCTGTTCGGGCGTGGCGCACTCGGCAAGGCGCAGGTCGAGATGTGGCAGCGACGGATGGAATTCAATTTGCTCAGCTGCGTCACGCAGGCCTTCCGGCACACCCATCCGGCGATGAAGGAATGGGAAATCCCGCAGGTCCCCGAATGGGGCGAGGCCAACAAGCCGAAGGCCGTGGCGTTCCTCAGGCTGCTGGACGGCGAACTGGGCAGCCGGGAGTTCATCGCCGGCGACAGCTATTCGATCGCCGACATCACCGGCCTGATCGCTGTGGACTTCATGAAGCCGGCACGCATCAAGGTGCCGGATGACTGCTCGAATGTTTTGCGCTGGCATCAGGCCGTCTCCAGCCGGCCGAGCGCATCAGCCTGAGAATGACTGCCGAACTCGAAAACCTCGTCGCCAAGGTCCGCGCCTGTCGCATCTGCGTGGAAGATCCGGCCGGCAAGCCGTTGCCGCATGAGCCACGACCTGTGCTGCGCCCATCGTCCAGCGCCCGTATCCTGATCGCCAGCCAGGCGCCGGGGACCAAGGTGCATCTGTCGGGCATGCCGTTCACCGACGCCTCCGGCGATCGCTTGCGCAGTTGGCTTGGTGTGACGAGCGACGAATTCTACGACATCGAAAAGTTCGCCATCGTCCCGATGGGTTTCTGCTTTCCCGGCCAGGATGCCAAGGGGGGAGACCTGCCGCCGAGGCGCGAATGCGCGGCGGCCTGGCGCGCACCCCTGATGGCCTCGATGCCGCGGATCGATCTGGTGCTGACAATCGGCATCTATGCGCAGTCCTGGCATATGGGTGCGGCGCGCCGGCCCTCCCTGACGGAAACGGTCAGGGACTGGCGCTCCATCTGGGAGAATTCCGTCGGTCCGAAAGTGTTGCCGCTGCCGCATCCCTCGTGGCGCAACACCGGCTGGCTGAAGAAGAATCCATGGTTTGAAATGGATTTGCTGCCTTTTCTGCGTTTGGAAATCCGCTATCGCCTCAGATGATCTTTCAGCAAGAAATCACTCGCTTTTCCATCAATTGGCAGAATTTCTTTCTTGTGAAAGGTCGGAATAAGGGGGAGTATAGCCAATCTATTCCCCTGGGGAGCAAAATATGGACCGCCTCGATAGGAAAATCCTCCGCCTTTTGCAGGAGGACGCGACACTCGCGGTCGCCGACGTCGCCAAGAAAGTCGGGCTGTCGACGACGCCTTGCTGGCGGCGCATCCAGAAGCTCGAGGAGGAGGGCGTCATCAAGCGGCGCGTTGCCATTCTCGACCATGAAAAGGTCAATGTGCGCGTCACCGTCTTCGTGTCGATCCGCACCAATTCGCACAGCCATGAATGGCTGCGGCGTTTCTCGGAAGTCATCCAGGAGTTTCCCGAGGTGGTCGAGTTCTACCGCATGAGCGGCGACGTCGACTATCTCCTGCGCGTCGTGGTGCCCGACATCGCCGCTTATGACGCCTTCTACAAGCGGCTGATCGCCAAGATCGAAATCCGCGACGTGTCGTCGTCCTTCGCCATGGAGCAGATCAAGTACACGACCGAAATCCCGCTCGACTACATGGTGCTGGACAAGGAATCGGGTGCCAACGCTGCCTGAGCTGGACGTCACACAAGGTCGTCCCGCTTAGTTCTTCTTTTTGTTGAGGAAACTCCAGGGCGAATTCACCGGCAGCGTGACGGTGTCCGGCACGCTGCCGACCGCGACGACGTCTGCCTTGCGCACGCTGGCGGTGAAGCTTGCGCCGCTCGATTTGAAACC
>NZ_RZTE01000005.1:242620-258456 GCF_003997415.1 Mesorhizobium sp. M7A.F.Ca.MR.245.00.0.0
GGCGTCGGCATGTGGCTGCACGCACCCGTCCACGGCACCAGCAGGAACTGATAGACGAGATCGCCGTCGCGATCGACCGGCAATGCGTAGCCGGCTAGCTGAATGCTTTTGTCCTGAAGATTGACGGACAGCGTCTCGCCATGGTCGGGCAATTTTGCCGCGATCATCGGCAGCCCGACGTTTTCGGCGGCGGATTGCGTTGCCGGACGCAGATCCTTCCAGAATATGTGCGCGGTCTCGGCCGCGGCATCGGCGGCAGCGGACACAAACAACGCAGTTGCGAGCATTATGGTTGATTTCAGAGGATTGCTCATTGGCCGCGTCCCTTTGAAGCTCAAGTAAAGACGCCGCCGTCAGCGACGTCAACGCTCCCGCCGCATCACATGTCGGCAGCCGCATCACATGTCGGCGAGATCCAGACATGCCGGAAAGCGGGTTTCCGCGCCGTCAGCCTTTCCTTGCGGCGATCCGCGCCAGCGTCTTGGCATTGGACAGCTCCCTTACCGCGTCCTTGCCGATCCAGCGCGCCGTCCTGTCGGCCGACTGCGCCAGCCGTTCGGCGGCAGCCAGGGCAACACCGTGCATGTCCATCGATCGTTTGCCGATCGACCGAAGCGCCCAGTTCACGGCCTTCTTCACGAAATTGCGGCTGTCGTTCGCATGCGTTTCGATGATCGGCAGGAAGGAGAGGAAGGTCGCCCCTGGCTCCTTCTTCCGGTGGACGACGGACCAGGCCATCATGGCGAAGGCCGTGCGCCGAACGAACTCCCGCTCATCGGCCGCAAACTCGGCGATCAGTTCTTTCCAGGCGTCCGTATCGACAAAGAGATCCGAGACGCCGTCGACGATGTCCCAGGAGTCGAAACTAGCCGCCCATCGTCTTGCATCTTCAGCAGAAAACCGTTTCGGGTCAGCCGTGACGGAGGCGATGAACTGCGCCTCCATGATGCCGGTGTCCCATAGCTCGAAGGCGCGCTCGTGGTTGCGTTTGATCTTCCTGGCGATCTGCCGCTGCATGCCGTGCGTGATACCAAGTGCACGGTCGATCTTGATGCCGTAGCGCAACATGCCGAGGCGGTTCTCCTCCGATCCGATAGCGCGCAGATGGGCGACGATTTCTGCAGCACTGGATTGAGGCGAGAGCTCTGGCACCGCGGAAACCTATTTCTCGAGACGGGCGAGCAGCGAGGACGTGTCCCAGCGCTTGCCGCCCATCGCCTGCACATCCTTGTAGAACTGGTCGACGAGTGCGGTGACCGGCAGTCTGGCGCCATTGCGGTCGGCCTCGGCCAGGCAGATGCCGAGATCCTTGCGCATCCAGTCGACGGCGAAGCCGAAATCATATTTGCCGGCGTTCATCGTCTTGTGGCGGTTCTCCATCTGCCAGGAGCCGGCGGCACCCTTGGAAATCACCTCTATCACCTTCTCGATGTCGAGCCCGGCCTTCTTGCCGAAATGGATGCCTTCGGCCAGGCCCTGGACGAGCCCGGCTATGGTGATCTGGTTGATCATCTTGGTGAGCTGGCCGGCACCGGCCGATCCCATCAAGCCGACCATGCGGGCAAAGGCGTCGATGACAGGCTTCGCTTTGTCGAAAGCGTCCTGCTCGCCGCCGACCATGACGGTCAGCACGCCGTTCTCGGCGCCGGCCTGGCCGCCCGAGACAGGCGCGTCGAGAAACGAAAAACCACCGACTTGCGCCGCCGCCGCCAGCTCGCGAGCGACCTCGGCCGAGGCCGTGGTGTTGTCGATGAAGACCGAACCCTTCTTCATCGATTTGAAGGCGCCTTCCGGACCGGTCGTCACCGAACGCAAATCGTCGTCATTGCCGACACAGGAGAAGACAAAATCCTTGCCTTCGGCGGCCTGTGCTGGCGTCGCCGCAAGGCTACCGCCATGCTGGCCAACCCATTGCTCGGCCTTGGCCTTGGTGCGATTGTAGACGGTCACGTCATGGCCGCCCTTGTTCTTCAAGTGCCCGGCCATCGGATAGCCCATCACGCCAAGACCGAGAAATGCAACAGATGCCATGAGCTTGCCCTTCAGAAACGGAATTTGCTGCGAGACGTCTAGGCTCTGCGCGCAATTCGTCAAGATGCGCAGGGCAGGATCGACTGGTGCAGCTGAATTTGAAAATAGTCAGCGTTTCAGGTGAACGGTGATCCGGCGCTCGATCCATTCGACGCCATGACGCAATATCTCGACCATCACCAGATAGACGAGCGCGACCCAGATATAGGCCTGGATGTCGAACGAGTTGGCGAAGGCGAGCTTGGCATTGCCCATCAGATCATAGACCGTGATGATGGCGACGATGGCGGAAGCCTTGACCATCAGGATCAGTTCGTTGCCATAGGGCCGCAAGGCGACGATCAAGGCTTGCGGCAGGATGATCTTGCGCAAGGTTTGCAGTTTGTGCAGGCCAAGCGATGCCGCCCCTTCCCATTGCCCTCTTGGCACGCTCTCGATGGCGCCGCGCAGAATCTCGGCCTGATAGGCGGCGGTGTTGAGCGCAAAGGCAAAGACGCCGCAATTGAACGCGTCCTTGAAAAAATCCCAAAGCCCGACCGACTGGAGTTCGACGCGGAACGAGCCCAATCCGTAGTAGACCAGATAGGTCTGGACCAGCAGCGGCGTGCCGCGGAAGAAATAGACGTAGCAATAGGCGAGGCCGGACAGAATCCGGTTCTTGGACATGCGCCCATAAGCGACGGGCACCGACAGAATCGCGCCGAGCACCATCGATATGGAAACCAGCGCGAGCGTAACCCCAAGCCCGCTCAAATAGGCGGGCGCATATTTGGCGAAGAACTCAGGGTTCCAGGCAAGAACCAGATAGCTGACGATGCCAATGCCGAACAAAATCCACAGGCAGACCAGCGCATAACCGGCAATACGCCTGCGTGGCCAGCCGCGCGCCCGGGGCGGGGGCCGTTCGACCATGGTGGCCGCGGCGCTCATCGCTGCGCCTCCCGCCGGCCAAGCGAGCGCAGGATCGCGCTGGTGGCGAAGGACGACAGGACGGCCAGGCCAAGAAAGACCAGCGAGGCGACACCGAAGAACAGGAAAGCATGCTTGGTGACGCGGGCGGCAATGCTGGCATTGCGCAGCGTCTCGGCCAGGCCGACGACCGACACCAGCGACGTGTCCTTGAGCAGGCTGAGCCAGCAGTTTTCCAGGCCGGGGAACGCGATGCGCAGCAGCTGCGGCACGATCACCTTGCGCATGGTCAGCCAGTTCGAAAGACCAATGGCATAGCCGCCTTCATACTGGCCTTTGGGAATGGCGCGGAAGGCGGAAAGAAAAACCTCGCTGGCATAGGACGAGAAGATCAGCGCAAGCACGATCATGCCGGCGACGAAGCTGTTGACGTCGATGGTGGTGTCCGGCCGGAAATACCTGACGAGATGCTGCAGCAGGATCGGCATGCCGAAGAAGAACAGGAAAAGCGTCACCAGTTCCGGCAGGCCGCGAAAGACCGTGGTGTAGATGTTGGCGGCAAGGCGCAGCGATGGTTCTTCGGACTGCTTGGCGAGGGCAATGAAAAAGCCGATCGTCAATCCGATCGGCAGCGTGGCAAGCGCAAGCGCAATGGTGATCAGTGCGCCATAGGCAATATCGTCAAGCCAGCCTTCGGGTCCCCAACTGAGAAGTGTCCATATGCTCTGGGCTGGCATCGACCGGTCTTATCTCCACGGCATTCCTGAGATGAATAGAAGGACGGCGGGGAAATTCCCCGCCGTCTTGACCTTATCAGGACTCGGCGCCGTAGACGTCGAACTTGAAGTACTTGTCGTTGATTTCCTTGTATTTTCCATTGGCGCGAATGGCGTCGATGGCCGAGTTGAGCTTGTTGACCAGGTCGGTTTCGCCCTTGCGCACGGCAATGCCGGCGCCAGGCCCGAAGATCTCGACCGGCTGCGGCGACGGCTGGCCGAGGATCTTGCAGCAGGCGCCATCAGGCGAATCCAGAAACTGCTGCAGCACGACGATATCGTCCTCGATGGCGTCGAGACGACCATTGGCAAGATCTGCCTGCTCCTCGGGGCTGCTCGGATAGCCCTTCACGGTGCTGTCGGTGTAGGTCTTCGAGGCATAGTTGAAATGCGTCGTGGTGGTGGCGACGCCGATGGTCTTGCCGGCGAGGTCTTCCTTGGTCACGCCTTTCAGCGTGCTGTCCTTCGGCACGGCGAGCGCCGACGGCGTGTTGTAGTATTTGTGCGAGAAATCGACCTTTTCCATCCGCTCCGGCGTGATCGACATCGAGGCGACGATGGCGTCGAACTTGCCGGCCTGAAGGGCGGGAATGATGCCGTCCCAATCCTGGGCGACGAAGGTGCACTTGACCTTCATCTCATCACAAAGCGCCTTGGCGATGTCGATGTCGAAGCCTACGAGCTGGCCATCGGCGGTAAGGTTGTTGAAGGGTGGGTAGGCGCCTTCGGTGCCGATCCTCAGGGTCTTTTCCTGGGCCTGGGCGACGCCGAGCGTCAGCAGCGCGGCCGATGCGGCAAGCGCGATACGCAGTGAAATACGCATGATGGTCCTCTCTTTATGGTCCCGGCCGTCGTTCCGAACGGCTCTGTGGGGCGGTGCTTTTGACCGCCCGCTGGCGCGATACTCCCACTCTTTCCAAGAAAAAAGCAACTGCAAAACCGTAAAAATGGGCAAGGCTATTCTGCCGTTGCGTCAGCGCTCAAGCAACGAGCCCGGTGGTGCGCTCGATGAAGTCGGCTATCGATTTTGCATCGTCGAGATCGAATACCGGCAGCTGCTCGCCTTCAATCGCAAAATCGGCGGCGACAGCGACGATGTTGGGATCCTCCGCCGAAAGCGGCGTGCGGTCCTTCGCATCCAGCCGGCGGGTTTCGATCTTGTCGTGGGCTTCGCGCTTGTAGCCCTCGACCAGCACCAGGTCGCAAGGGGCAAGCCGCGACAGGACAGTCTCCAATGTCGGCTCATCCTCGCCGCGCAGCTCGTGCATCAGTGCCCAGCGAACGCCGGAGACGATCGCGACTTCGGTGGCGCCGGCCTGCCGGTGGCGAAAACTGTCGGCACCCGGTTTGTCGATGTCGAAATCATGATGGGCGTGTTTCACCGTCGACACCTTCCAGCCGCGCCGGACAAGTTCGGTGACCAGCCTTTCGGTCAAAGTCGTCTTGCCGGAATTCTTCCAGCCGGTGATGCCGAAGACGCGTCTGTTCATGGCTTGATGCTCTGCAACAGACGCTCGGCAGACACAAGATCGTCCGGTTCGTTGATGTTGAAGAAAGGGTCGATCCCCGCCGATTGCAGAACCGGGAATTCCACCTCGACAAAACCGTGCCGGTCGATGAAAGCCGAAACCCGCCTGATATCCTCGTCGACCAGAAAGTGCCGCAAGGCATCGCGGCAGCCGAGCGGCCAGAGCGCGAAGGTCGGGTGCCGCTTGCCGGCCGAGCAGGCTACGGCAATCGAACTGGGACTTCGTTCGGCGGCCGCTGCCAGACGCTCGACAAGGTTCAACGGCAGGAAAGGCGTGTCGCCGGCAGCACTGACGATCGCTTTGCAAGACGTATTGGCAGCGGCCCATTCGAGGCCGGTCAGGATTCCGGCGAGCGGCCCGGCAAAGCCGGGCACGCTGTCGGCAAGCACCGGCAGTCCAAAGCGCAGGAATCGCGCAGGGGCGCCATTGGCGCTGAGCGCCAGCGATTCTATTTGCGGGGTGAAGCGCGACACGACCTGGTCAAGCAGGCAGCCATCGCCAAGCGGCAACAGGCTCTTGTCGCCACCGCCCATCCGTCTCGACTGGCCACCGGCCAGGATGATCCCCGCAATGTCTCGCTTCATGCCACGAAGCCTGTACGCCAGCCGTCGGAAATCACAAGAACCTTCAATGATCTGGCTAGATTCCGTCAGGCACCATTGTCGGCCCCGTGCTTTCGGCGACGATCTTTCGCCGGCCGACCACACGCTCGCGGTAGAGCGCATAAAGGCCGGAGCCGATGATGATGGTGGCGCCGACGATCATCGGCGGATCGGGGATATCGGCGAAGATGAACAGGCCAAGCAGGATCGACCAGATCAGGGCCGTATAGCGGAACGGCGCGATGAAGGAGATGTCGCCCGCCCGCATCGCCATGATGATGAACTGGTAGCCGATCACCACCAGCACCGCGGCCAAGGCCAGCAGGGCTGTGCTGTCCCTCGTCATCGGCGTCCAGCCGCCCATTGCCGGCAACAGCGCCGCACCGACGATGGTCATGGCAAGCGCGGTTGCCGTCGACACCAGCAATGTCGGAATGGCCTCCGGGATTCGCTTGGTGGCGAGATCGCGCACCGCACAACAGGCAACGCTGGCCAGCGCCGCCAGCGAGTAGATGCTGAACCCTTCGAAGCCAGGCCGAACGATAATCAGCACGCCGGCAAATCCGATGGCGATGGCCAGCCAGCGCCGCCAGCCGACAGCCTCGCCAAAGACGAGTGCGGCCCCCATCGTCACCGCCAGTGGCAGCGCCTGCAGCACCGCCGAAACATTGGCGATCGGCAAATGGGCGAGGGCGACGAGAAAACTCACCGTGGCACCGGCCTCGCTGATCACGCGCAGGGCCACCAGAGGCTGCAGCATCGAACCCGGGCGGGCGAGCGCGCCGCGCTGCCAGGCGAGCAAGCCGACGAAAAGCGAAGCGAAAGCCCCACGGATCAACATGACCTGCGCCATGTTCATCGATTGTGACGAGTATTTGGTGATGGCATCGTTGAGGCAGAAGCCGGCCATCGCCACCATCATGAACAACGCGCCGCGAATATTTGGTGACAGGGGCAAGACGGCTACCGGTTCTGCTAATGCATGTCGCCCAAAAGTGACCTCGGTTTTGGGGAAACGACACGCATAAGAAACAAAGACCTAAAGCGCGTCGCCTGAATCCGTTCAAACGCGACGCGCTTTAGGCAGCAAGCCTGTAACAGCCGGGCGTGAAACAGCAACAGCAAAGGGCTGGGCCACAGCCTTGTTTGTGGCTCAGAAGATCACCTGCAATGGCGGCAGAACTTACTTCTTCGGCGTCAGCACCTCGGTGCCATTGCCTTCCTTGCCGGCGATGGTCCACAGACCATGCAACGAGCCGTCGTCCGTCATCTTGTAGACGACGAGGCCGATATCCTTGCTCATGACATAGCCGGCCGAGAAGGCATCATCGTTGCGCATGCAGATGCCGTCGGAAGATGAGCCACCGGTTTCCCAATGGATCGCGCAGGTCGTCCCGCTGGTCAGCGTGATGGTGGCTTCGCCGCCATAGGCCGAGCCGTCGAAGTTGGTGCCAGCGACGGTATAGGTGCCGCCGATCGACTGTGCCGCAGCGGGCGCGGCCGCGAGACCAAGCAAGGCTAGAGAAAGAACGAGTTTGCGCATGGTGTATTCCCCCTGTGAGCGAAGATCCGCTTCCAGGGAAAGGGTAGGTTGGAACAGACTGGCCGTAAATCCGGCTGTGGTTCGCGAACAAGACTTTTTCTGGGGTGTGGTCCGAAACTTTCACGACCCCTTGAGACTGCCGGCAATGGCGCCGACCAGCGGGTCGTATTTCGACTTCAGGGCCGGAGGGTAGTCGACCCAGACCGTGCGGATGATACCGTCTCTCCCAAACAGACGTCGCTCGTAAAAGATCTTTCCATCCTTAACGCCCGACAGCACCGCCCAATCGCTGCCGGCCTTGCCATAGGTCACCTTGTAGCCGGCTTCATCGCTGGCCTTCTCGGCCGCCACAAAGCCCTTCGGCGTATCGTTGTCTATGTTGAGGATGCCGGAGCAGATCAGGCTGGCGCCATCGGCGCTCAGCCATTGCTGCCGGCGCCATTATCGGGCTCCGGCTGGCGATCGGTGAAGATTTCGTCGGGAAAGGTGCAGACGGTGCCGAAGCGCTCGTTCACATAAGTGAACGGCGCGGCGACCGCACTGCTTGCTGCCATTGTCGCAATCGCCAGGAATGAAGAGTGCGGCCGCATGCTCGCCTTGAGTCATGATCCGAAGCGATCTTGCATGAATTTCACGAAAAGATCAGCCGCCGGTGACGCTCATATGGCGTGACACCGATGGGCGGCTGGTGCGGCGGTCGATGATGAAGTCGTGGCCCTTGGGCTTGCGGCCGATGGCTTCGTCTATTGCATCGGCGACCAGCTCGTTGCCTTCGGAGGCGCGCAAGGGCGCGCGCAGGTCGGCGGCATCTTCCTGGCCCAGGCACATATAGAGGGTGCCGGTGCAGGTCAGCCGGACGCGGTTGCAGCTTTCGCAGAAATTATGCGTCATCGGCGTGATGAAGCCGAGCCGTCCGCCAGTCTCGGCGACCTGGACATAGCGGGCCGGGCCGCCGGTCTTGAAGGGAATGTCGGTCAGCGTGAACTGGCGTTCCAGCGACGCGCGCAGCAGCGACAGCGGCAGATACTGGTCGGTGCGGTCGGCATCGATCTCGCCCATCGGCATGGTTTCGATGACCGTCAAGTCCATGCCGCGGCCATGCGCCCAGCGCATCATCTCGGGCAGCTCGGCGTCGTTGAAATCCTTCAATGCCACCGCGTTGAGCTTGACCTTCAGCCCCGCCGCCTGCGCGGCATCGATGCCTTGCATGACCTTGTCGAGATGGCCCCAGCGGGTGATCTTGTGGAACTTGTCGGCATCGAGCGTATCGAGCGACACGTTGATGCGCTTGACGCCGCAATCGGCGAGTTCGGCGGCAAAGCGCGACAGCTGCGAGCCGTTGGTGGTCAGCGTCAGTTCTTCCAGCGCGCCGCTGTCGAGGTGCCGCGAGAGCTGGCGCACGAGATGCATGATGTTCTTGCGCACCAGTGGCTCACCGCCGGTGAGGCGCAATCGCCTGACGCCCTTCTCGATGAAAACCGTGCACAGCCGGTCAAGCTCTTCCAGCGACAGCAGGTCCCTCTTCGGCAGGAAGGCCATGTCTTCGGCCATGCAATAGGTGCAGCGGAAATCGCAGCGGTCGGTGACCGACACGCGGAGATAGCTGATCGTGCGGCCGAAAGGATCAATCATGTCCATGCTTCAAGCGCTTCCCGTGGCCGTGAACGGCTTCGTTATATACCGCTATGTGATACGATACGGACTGGCATTCAAGATAGCCGGTGTTGATCTTTTGTAACATCTCTCAGCCGACATCGCATGTCGGTCGGTCTCATCAGGCCTTTTCCCGTTTGGCGAAGCGGCGTAGGGAAGGGCGGATGATACGGGATCGAACAGCATGACCGCACCGAAAGAACTCCGGGTCTCGAAGGACCGCAAACTTCTGTCCGTAACCTTTCCCGACCATCGGCCGTTCGAACTGCCGGCGGAACTGCTGCGCGTCGCCTCGCCATCGGCCGAGGTGCAGGGCCATTCGCCGGATCAGCGGGTGACGGTTCCTGGCAAGCGCAATGTGGCGATCCTGAAGATCGAGCCGGTCGGAAACTATGCTGTGCGCATCACCTTCGACGATTTCCACGACACCGGCATCTTCACCTGGAATTACCTGCACACGCTCGGCCACGAGAAGGATGCGCGCTGGGAAGCCTATCTCGCGGAGCTTGCGGAAAAGGGCCTGAGCCGGGACCACTAGATTGATTCCGCTCGCTGTCGTCAAAACGTCATCGAGATGGCGTAGCGCCGGCAAAGGTTTGGAGGCGAGAAAAATGTCCGTCATCACCACGGTCGAACAGCTCGAGGCGCTCTATGGCGTTCCAGGCGAGGCCTCACTGGTCAAGGAACTCGACCAAATCATTCCCGAATATGCCGCCTTCATCGAAGCCTCGCCCTTTGTCGCGCTGGCAACCAACGGGCCGGAGGGGCTGGACTGCTCGCCGCGCGGCGATCTCGCCGGCTTCGTGCGCATCCACGATCCGAAAACGCTGATGATGCCGGACCGTCGCGGCAACAACCGCGCCGATTCGCTAAGAAACATCATCCGCGACCCGCGCGTCGGCCTGCTGTTCCTGGTGCCTGGCTCCGGCACGACGCTGCGCGTCAACGGCCGCGCTCATATCACCACGGATACAGCGCTGTGCGCGTCATTCACGGTGGATGGCAAGGCGGCGCGATCGGTAACCGTCGTCGATATCGATTCGGTCTACTTCCAGTGCGCCCGCGCCATCGTCCGCTCCGAGCTCTGGAACCCGGCAAGGCATGTCGACCCGAAGTCGCTGCCGACGCCCGGGCAGATCCTGGAAATCACCAGCCGCAGGAACATCGACGGCGAAACCTACGACAAGGAATGGCCGGAACGGGCGAAGAAGACGATGTGGTAGCGGGGCCGTCACGCCTCTTTCAGCACATCATAGATCTTGCGCATCTGCTCGCCGATCATGTCGCATTGCTCCGGCGTAGACTGGCTCATCGCCTTCTCTATCAGCGCCATGTGCACTTTCAGCGCCTGCATCAACAGCGCCTCGCCAGCCTCGGTGAGGGCAAGCCGCAGGATGCGCTTGTCCTTCTCGTCGCCTTCGCGGCGCAGCAGGCCACGCGCTTCCAGCTGCGGCAAAAGCATGGTGATGTTGGAACGGCCGACGAGCAGCTTGCGGGCAAGATCGTGCTGCGACATGCCGGGGTGGCGATAGAGGTTCATCAGCACGTCGAGCTGCGCCGGTTTCAAATCGAGCGGCGCAAGCTTCACCGCCAGCGTGCGCTCCAGCACATGGCAGGCGCGCGCCACCGCGACCCAGTTGCGGAAACGCGGGTTATCCCAAGGCAGCTCTTGTTTATTGTTCATCTTTGAACTATTATGTTCATGCTTGAACGTATGGATGGATTTTCACTATGGCATCATTCGGGCTGAAGGTCATCCGGGGCGTGTTCGGTGCGGCAGAGCGTGTCGCGCCGCGGCTTAGCGGACGCGCGGCGTTCGAATTGTTCTGCCGCACCCCGAATGTCAAGGCGCTCAGCGATGGCGAGCGCCGTGCTGTCGACCGTGCGGCCGGGTTCATGACCGAGGCGCGTCATCACCGGCTGAAGACCGCGACCGGCTGCGTCATGGTGCACGAGTTCCGCCCGGAGCCGGGCAGGGCGGCCGCCGGCACGGTGCTCGTCGTCCATGGCTGGCGCTCGCGCACCGAATATATGCGCGCCTTGATCGAAGGTTATCGCGCCGCCGGCCACCGGGTCGTTTCGCTTGACCTGCCCGGCCACGGCCAGTCGCAGGGCCGGCGCCTGAACATGGTCAATGCGGTGGATGCGGTGCGGGTTGCCGGCGAATGGTTCGGCCCCTTCGTGGCGGCGGTCGGCCATTCCTTCGGCGGCGCCGTCGCCGCCAACGCCATCGCCGGTTCGGTCAAGAACATCCCGCCGCTGGCGGCCGAACGCCTGGTGCTGATCGCGGCGCCAAGTTCCCTGCCGGCGATCTTTGCCGACTTCAGCCGCATGCTCAATGTCGGCCCGCGCTCGCAAGCCGCCATGGCGGACCGGGTCGAGCATCTTTCCGGCCGCCCCCTGCACGAATTCACCGGCGACCGCCAACTTGCCCAGGCGCCGGTGCCGACCCTGGTCATCCATGCGCAGGACGACCGCGAAGTATCGGCCGATCATGCAAGGCGCTATGCCGGCGCCGGCGGCCATGTGCGGCTCTACTGGGCCGACGGGCTCGGCCACCGCCGTATTCTCGCCGACAAGGGCGTGGTCGAACGCGCGGTCGGCTTCGTGACGCATCGCGAGCCATTGCTGCTTCACTGAGCGGCGGTCGAGATTATTTCTTCTTCTCGCCGGGCTCGACCGGCAGTCCGGCGGCCTTCCAGGCGGTGTAGCCGCCAAGGATGTGCTTGACCGGCGAAAGCCCCATGTCCTGCGCCATCTTTGTGGCCAGCGCCGAGCGCCAGCCGCCGGCGCAGAAGAACACGAAGTTCTTGCCCGAGGCGAAGAACGGCTTGTGGTAAGGGCTTTCGGGGTCGATCCAGAACTCCAGCATGCCGCGCGTGACGTGCTTGGCGCCCGGAATCCGGCCGTCGCGTTCCACTTCGCGTGGATCGCGCAGATCGACGAAGATGGTGTCTTCATCGTCGAGCAGCCCGGCCGCCTCCTCCGGCGAAACCACCTCGATCACGGCGTTCGCCTCGTCCAGCAGCTCGCGATAACCCTTTTTCACGCTCTCATCCCTCCCGGCCTTGCTGGCGGATTTCGAGCACACCAGCCGGCGTTTGTCACGCCGCGCTGCCGCCGGCCAGCGTCCTCCAGGCCGCCATGGCCCCGGCTACCGTCGCCAGCAGGGCATTGTGCGAGGCGCCGTCGCGCGCCTGGATCGACATGCCGTGCTGGACCGTGGCGAAGAAGGTCGCGGCGGCGCTCGCATCGAAATCCGCCGGCAATTCGCCTTCGGCAACGCCGCGCTCCAGACGCTTCTGCAGTGCGGTGTGGTTTTCGGCGCGACGACGGCGCAGGTCGTCGCAGATGGCGCCGCGGCTCGAATCCTGATGCAGTGCGCCCAGCGTGATCAGGCAGCCTTGCGGACGATCGCTCTGCGCATAGGCCCTCGCCGTCAGGCTCAGGAATTGTTCGATCGCCTGCCGCGCGGTCGGAGCTTCCTCCAGCGCCAGCCAGATGTCGGCACCCTCGGTGTGCGAGTAAAAATCCGTCGCCTCCAGGAACAGCGCCTCCTTGCTGCCGAAGGCAGCGTAGAGGCTGGGCGAGTTGATGCCCATGGCGGCGGTCAGCTCGCTCATCGATGCGCCTTCGTAACCACGGGCCCAGAACACCTCCATCGCGCGGCGCAGCGCTGCGGTTCGATCGAAAGTGCGGGGGCGGCCTCGTTCCGACATGATGCTCTTTTCTGTGTTGATCGATACATAATTAAGTTGACGCCGACGGGCAAGGCTGACAGGTATTTATGTGTCGATCGTTACAAAAGGAGAAATCGATGTCATCCAACCAACTGGGCGGCAAGGCCGCGCTCGTCACCGGCGGCAGTCGCGGCATCGGTGCGGCGATTGCGCGACGGCTCGCGGCCGACGGCGCCAGTGTCGCGCTGACTTATGTGCATGGCGAGGAGCAGGCCCGCTCGGTTGTCGCCGAAATCGAGGCCAAGGGCGGCCGCGCCATCGCGATCAGGGCCGACAATCGCGATGCGGTGGCCATAGACAAGGCCGTCGATGACGCAGTGACCGCCTTCGGCCGGCTCGACATCCTGGTCAACAGCGCCGGCATCTGGCGGGCCGCCCCCATCGACACGCTGTCGCTCGCAGATTTCGACGAGACCATGGAGGTCAATCTCCGGGCCCCATTCATCGCCTCGAAGGCGGCGGCCGTGCATATGGGTGAGGGCGGCAGCATCATCTCGATCGGCAGCAACCTTGCCGAGAGGGCGACCGACGGCAGCCTCACGGCCTATTCGGCCAGCAAGGCGGCGCTGGTCGGCCTGACCAAGGCGCTGGCGCGCGACCTCGGCCCGCGCGGCATCACCGCCAACGTCGTCCATCCCGGTTCGACCGACACCGACATGAACCCGGCCGACGGCCCGCATGCCGAGCATCAGCGCCGGAAAATGGCAACACCGCGTTTCGGCAAGGCCGATGACATTGCCGGCATGGTCGCCTGGCTTGCAGGCCCTGAAGGCCGCTTCGTAACCGGCGCTGCCCTGACCATCGATGGCGGCGCCAACGCCTGATCCCGAGAGATTTCCGGCTGGGGCGGAACAACCCTCCGCTCCAGCCGTCACGATCTTGTGAAACCGTTCTGCAACAGGCTTTCCAAAATTTATGAAAGCTTAACGAAATCGGTATGAATCAGTATAGTCGCGCCTTACATCCGCCATGCGGTGAGCGGGACGATCTAGCGTGCGGAACGGGAACCGGTTGCGGCCGGAGCGGGTGATTCATGAAATTCCTCGGAAACAAAGCAACCGTGATGCCGCTGGTGGCGATCGCGGCAACGCTGGCTTTCGGTGTACCCCAGGCAGGCGCGCAGGGGCTGTTCGACATGCTTTTCGGCGGCGGCGTAAAGCACGCGCCGAAAGGCGAGTTTCCGCCCCCGCCACCGAAGCACAAGCCAAAGCCGAAGGCTCCGGCCAGCGGTGGCGGTGGCGGCGCGAGAATCAGCAGCCCATCCTATTACACCTACAAGGCGGACCGGCTGGTTCGCGTCGACTTCTCGGCGCTGGCCCCGACGCCAGAGCCGGCGACGCCACAGGATGCGGCTTTCGTGCCGTCGGCAACGGGCGCTGCGTTTCGTGAAGCGGTTGCCAGCCTGGGTGACTACGAACTCTTAGCCGAGCCCGACATCGCCAAGGCGCTGATCGCGTATTACTCGGCCAATCCGGATTTCATCTGGATAAGCGGAACCAGCCTCAACAGCCGTGCGCAGGATGCGGTTCGGGTGCTTGGCGAGGCTTCAAGCTATGGTCTCACGCCCGCCGACTATACGGTCGAAGTGCCCGCTGCCGGCGCATCGACGACTGACGCCAATGCGCAACTGAAAGAACTCGTCCGTTTCGAGATGGCGCTTTCCGCGCGTGTGCTGCGCTATGCCCATGACGCCCAGAACGGCCGCGTCGATCCCAACCGCATGACCGGCTACTATGATTTCCCGGCCAAGCCGCTCGACTTGCAAGGCGTGCTGAGGACGCTGGCGCATACCCAGCAAGTGCGCACCTATCTCGAATCGCGGCATCCGCAGAATGCGGAATACCAGGCGCTGCGCGTCGAACTCGAATCTCTGCAGGCCAGTGCGGAAAACGAAATCGTCGTCGACCCCAAACTGTTGCTGAAGCCGGGCGAAACCAGCCCCGAACTGCCGAAGCTGCTGACCTTGATCGCGCGCAATCTCGATGACGAGATGGGCGGCGCCTATGGCGAGATCCTGTCCAGGCTGGCCACCAGCGAAGTCTATGATCCGGAACTGGTCCCGGTCATCAAGGCTGTGCAGCAAAAGGCAGGCATGAAGGGCGACGGCGTCATCGGCCCGCGCACCGTCGCGACGCTGGCCGGAACATCCAAGGCCGACAAGCTGCTGAAGGTGGAAGTGGCGCTGGAGGAACTGCGCTGGCTGCCGTCCGATCTAGGCAGCCCGCGCGTCTTCATCAACCAGCCGGCCTTCACCGCGAGCTACATCGACAATGGCGAGGAAAAGCTCAAGACGCGTGTCGTCGTTGGCCGGACCACCAACCAGACCTCCTTCTTCTACGACCAGATCAAGCAGGTCGATTTCCATCCCTATTGGGGCGTGCCGCAATCGATCATCGTCAACGAGATGCTGCCGAGATTGCGCAACGATCCGGGCTATCTCGACCGGTCCGGCTATGAGGTGACGGATTCGCGCGGCAAGCGCATTCCTTCGTCGGCGGTCAACTGGGGCGCCTATGGCGCGAACATCCCCTACAGCGTGCGCCAGCAGCCGAGCGAGGCCAACGCGCTGGGCGAGTTGAAGATCCTGTTCCCCAACAAGCACGCGATCTACATGCACGACACGCCGCAGAAATCATTCTTCCAGCGAGATATGCGCGCGCTCAGCCATGGCTGCGTGCGGCTGCAGGACCCGCGCGGCATGGCGGCGGCGGTGCTTGGCACCTCCGTGGACTATATCGCCGAGAAGCTGAAGCACGGCCACTCGACCGAGAATGTGACACGCACGATCCCGGTCTATGTCGCCTATTTCACCGCCTGGCCTGATCTGTCCGGCAAGGTCGAATATTTCGGCGACGTCTACGACCGCGACTCGCGCCTGAAGCAGGCTCTGGACGCCACGGAGGCGGTTCGCTCGCCTTCGAGTTGATCCAGGGCTTTCGGTAGGCCGTTAACTCATAAATACGGCATGACCGAAAGCGGAAAGGCGGCCGAGAGGGAACGAGGAGCGGCGGCTACCGTTATCGAACAAGATCAAAACGCAACTGTGATCCTGT
>NZ_RZTE01000005.1:258466-260541 GCF_003997415.1 Mesorhizobium sp. M7A.F.Ca.MR.245.00.0.0
CCTGTTGCGGCAGGGACGAACGATGTTGAGCGCTCGAAGCGGAGGCGCCTGTGTCGAGCCACTATGCGATTCTCGAAGCCCCCTCCACGCTGGGCCTGGCGACCGACGGTGTGGAGCGCTTGCCTGGCCGGCTCCTGGACCTTGGCCTTGCGGAGCGCATCCAGGCGCGCCGCGCCGGGCGGCTGGCTGTGCCTCCGAAGGACCCGACGCCCGATTTCGAGACAGGCACCCTGAACGCCAGGGCAATTGCGCAGTGGTCGCCCAAGCTCGCCGACGCCGTGGAAGCGGTGCTTGACGCAGGCGGGTTTCCAGTGGTGCTGGGCGGCGATTGCACGATCGTGCTGGGCTCGGCGCTCGCGTTTCGACGGCGCGGCCGCTACGGCTTGCTCTTCATTGACGGCAACGCCGATTTCTTCCAGCCAGACGCGGAACCCAATGGTGAGGGTGCCTCGATGGACCTCGCCTTCGTCACCGGCTACGGTCCGTCGCTCCTGACCGACATCGAAGGTCGCGGTCCTCTGGTCCGCCCTGAAGACGCTGTCGCCTTCGCGTATCGCGATCACAAGGATCAGGAGGAGTACGGAAGCCAGCCGCTCCCCGAAGAGCTCAAGGTGCTTGACCTTCCCGCTGTGCGCGCCACGGGCATCGAGGCCGCCGCACGCGAAGCGGTCGATCACCTGACGAGAGCGGAATTGGACGGCTTCTTCATCCATCTCGACGCCGACTGTCTCGACGACGTCATCATGCCGGCTGTCGATTTTCGCGTGCCAGGCGGGTTGTCGTGGGACGAGTTAACGGCCGCGCTCCGGCTTGCCTTGGCGAGCGGCAAGGCAGTCGGCCTCGAGATCACCATCTACAATCCGCGCCTTGATGAGGACGGCAGCGCCGGACGCGGCCTCGCCGACGTACTGGCCGCTGCGCTCGGAACAGCAGCGCCATGACGATGACGAGCCATGCCTGCTCTCGGGCGCAGCAAGAAGCGACCGATTTGAGGTCGTTTTTCTACTGCCTTCATATTGCGGCGGAATCTGTTTCAAGGTTCCGCATGAGCCGATCGGCGTGGCTCCGCGATTATGAGTCTGCAAGCTAGTAGCGCTCGAACAGTGGCCGCCGGAAGCCGGCGTCGCGCCCGGCGATCAGCCAGTAGAGCAACCCGGCGACAAGGCCGGCAGCCGCGATGATGCCGATGTCGACCCAACGCTCCGGGTCCATATCCTCCGGCGCGCTCGGCCAGATCAAGGCGAAGCCGCCGACCGCGGCGCCGGCGCCGAAAACCATGTGCAGCAGGACATTGCGCAGCGAGAAGAACTCGGCGATCAGCGCGAAGATCAGCGTCTGCAGCGCGGTCACCACGATGGTCAGGAAATAGACGAACATGCCGAGCGGCGGCACCAGCAGCACCGCGATCGGCGAAACGCCCATGACGTCGAAATAGCTGGGCGCGTTGGGCAAAGAACTGAGCACGCCATAGATCACCGCGATGGCGATCAGGCCGACCAGCACCGACACGAAGTAGCCGGCCAACATCATCAATATGCGCTTCATCACGTGCTTTGCCGTCGCCATCCCCATCCCCCAATGCGGCGCCTGGAGCAATTCCAGGAAAAGTGTGAACGGTTTTCCGTCCGGAATTGCGTCAAAACAAAGAGTTAGAGTAGTTCACCGTTCCATGAAACGGTGAACTGCTCTGGCGCGACAGTCAGCCATCAAAGCGGGACAGACGCAAGGGGAGGCGACGGTTGGCAAGGGCAATCGCTTCGGCCAAGTCCGACTTGTGGCGGAAACCATCAATCACCGAGATCGGCGCCGCCCCTCATCGCCCTGCCGGGCGTTCGTTGTTCGAAAAGCCAAGCAGTTGGCTTTTCGTCCGCTGCGCGGACCACGCCTCGACTCCCCGTATAGTGACGGGGAGAAGTGGCTGGCCGCAACGCCGGCGCCATCCTTGCCTTGCAAAGGCTGGTGATTGGCGAAACCATCGATGCCAGCGTCCCTCTCCCCGTCACTATACGGGGAGAAGGTGCCGGTGTCCGAACCGGATAGATAGGTAACAGAATGGACCGATAGCATGGGTGACA